>CAYYAP010000172.1:0-4655 GCA_964469575.1 uncultured Thiohalobacter sp. | reverse complement strand
TTGCTGAGAAAAGGTGATCTGGCATCGAAAGAATGTTTGCCCACGGTGGGTCTGATCGTGCTGCTGCTGGCCGTACTGGCAGCAATTGCGGCTGCAACGTTTGGTGATATCGCGCTGGATAAAGCTGTTGAACTGGGCTTTGACAAGGCGCCACTGGAGCAACACGAGGAACTTGGGCTTACGACGCTGTGGATACTGATTGGCCTTTCGGTGTGGCAGGTATTTGCACGTTGGCGTGGTATGCGGCTGACAGCATCTACCGGTTGGGTATTCTTTGCTGTTTCCCTGGTGGGAGTTGGTGTTCTTCTGACGGCAGCCTATTTTGGCGGTGAACTGGTTTATAACCTCGGTGTTAATGTGGCGCCTGTGCGTCCGTGAGGCTTATATAAAGCGTGACGGTCTGCTCTTTACAGTGAAGGTGTTATGTACCATAAACCAACAAGAGCAATCAAAGAGCAGACGATAAGTACAAAACTGGAGAGCTTCACCATTCCAACGGGGATCATCCTGACATCGAGATGCGCCATCCCCACGTGTAAATGTTCATAGCGCCAGGCGGCCAGAAAGAACGCGACAGCGCTGAAAGCAAGAAGTATTGCTGCAATCGTCCGGATACTCCAGAGCGGCATACTGTCCACGAGAAACCGGGCAATGCCAAGACCGGTCACAAGTGAAGCCAGGCCGGTACGTATCCATGCGGCATAGGTTCTTTCGTTGGCGAGTACCGTACGATCCAGGGCGAGTGAGTTTCTGTCAGGTTCGGAATTCATCTGTTTATCTCAATGGGGTTAAAGGCTCCAGTGCCGGATCAGGCGACCAATAGTCAATCCCTGAACCGTGATGGAAAATACCACGATCAGGTAGGTCACTGCGAGGATGGTTTCCCGTTCCGGCCCCAGTGGCAGCGACAGTGCCAGGGCTACCGAAATCCCGCCACGCAGTCCCCCCCAGGTCATGATGGGAATAATGCCAGGACTGAATTGCCGCACACTGCGCAACAACAGTACCGGAACACTGACACTGATAAGCCGGGCCAGCAGCACCGCCGGGATCAGAACCAGTGCGGCCTGAAAGTAGGTGGTTTTAAAGCTCAGGACCAATACTTCCAGCCCGATCAGTAAAAATAACACGGCATTCAACAGTTCATCGATCAGTTCCCAAAAGGTATCGATATGTAGACGGGTGATCTCTGACATTGCCGAACGACGACCGTGATTGCCGATCAGCAGGCCGGCAACCACCATAGCGATGGGTCCGGACAGGTGCAGGGTGGATGCCAGTGCATAACCGCCGGTAACCAGTGCCAGTGTGATCAATACTTCAACAGAATAGTTGTTGATGCTGCGTAACAGGAGGTAAGTTATGCCGCCGATGACCAGGCCAAAGGTAATTCCACCCACTGCCTCGGTTAAAAACAACCAGGTCACGCCACCGACAGTGACCGGCTGATGCCCGGCAGCAATGCCGGCAAGCACCAGAAAGACTACCACACCCACGCCATCATTAAACAGGGACTCGCCGGCAATCTTGGTTTCCAGAGACTTGGGGACACGGGTTGTCTTGAGGATGCCCAGCACGGCAATCGGGTCGGTGGGTGAGATCAGGGCACCGAATACCAGGCAATACACAAAGGGTAGATACAGACCCAACAGATCCATCAGCCAGTATGTCAGGCCTCCGACCAGAAAAGTGGATGTCAGCACGCCCACCGTGGCGAGCAATGCGATGATCCACTTCTGGTCGCTCAGATCGGACAGGTTAACGTGCAGTGCGCCGGCAAACAGGAGAAAGCTCAGCATGCCCTGCATCAGCGTTTCATGAAAATTAATACTGTGGAGGAAGGTTTCTGCCTCCAGACGCAGTGCCGGCCAGCCAAGTACACCAAGAAATACCAGCACGACCGAAATACTCAGTGCAATCACCATCAAACCGATGGTGGTGGGCAGGCGAATAAAGCGCTGGTTGAGGTAGCTGAGCAGCGCGGCAGCGGTAATCAGTATGGCAATGGTATTAAGCATGGTGGCGCCAGTTTACGATAATGGACAGGGCCAGGTGTCAGGTATTTTGTTTGTGTGACAGGTATGTAGTAAGCCGAGCGGTAACCGGTGGTGTGCAGCTCTGTTGTTGTGACGAAATGCCGGAGACACTTGACCTGTGTCCAACACATAGGTTGTAAGCTTACCCACTATGTGGCGGGTTTGGCACCTGTTACATTGGTGCTGGATAAATCATGCTCGTATCGGAATGAGGCGGTGGTTAACGGTGATGCTTTCGGGTACGTTCACATGATGAAAACCTGCTCAAGTGACCGACTGACTACACGGCCGTTCTTCCTGCTCATGGCGGCAGTGTTTACGGTGTATGTCGGTTACGGCATCGTGCTGCCCGTGTTGCCATTCCTGCTGGAGAGCATGTTGGGAGACGGCGCGCGTTTTTCGGTGGCATGGCATACCGGAATGATCGCCGCTATCTACATGTTTGCGCTATTCGTCTGCGCACCCCTGTGGGGACGTGTCTCTGATCGTATCGGGCGGCGGCCGATAATCCTGTTGGGCTTGGGTGGCTGCGTGCTGGCGCTGGTGTCTTTTGGTGTGGTAACGAATTTGTGGTTTGCCTATCTGGTTCGCGGTCTGGGTGGGGCCATGGTATCCGCCGTACTGCCGGTAACCCTGGCGTATGTGAGTGATACCAGTTCACGCGAACTGCGGGCACGTCGTTTTGCCTGGATGACGGCGGCTACGACGCTGGGTTTTCTCGTGGGGCCTTTGCTGGGTGGTTGGCTCACCAGCATCCCCGCCAGCGTGCAGACAGGGGATACCACGGGTGGGTCGTTCTCGGCCCCGTTCTTTATTGCCGCCGCCGCTGGCGCTACGATCTGGCTGGCAGTCTGGCGCTGGCTTCCGGAAACCTCATCTTCACCAGAAGCGACTACGATAGCGCAGGCGGCGCGCAACACAAATTCAGTCAATGTATTGCTGCTGCTGGCGTTGTTGGGCATGTTTGGACTGGGCGGTTTCGAAGTGGCGATTGCCTTGCAGGGAAAGCAGGTGCTGGGACTGGACCCGTTACAGATCGGGTTTATATTCATGGAATGCAGCCTGGTCATGGTACTGGTACAGGTACTGGTTTTTTCACCATTGGCACAGCGCACCGGTTTCCGCTTCATCGTCACACCTGCATTTCTTGCCATGGCCGTGGGCGTATGGCTGCTGCCCGCCGTAACGGAGTTGAATTGGGTGATGGCACTGGTTGGTCTGTTTGCCGCCGGTTCGGGAATACTGATCCCGATGCTGGCCTATCGCGTATCACTGGATGCCGGGGCCGCGCAGGGTGCCCAGCTTGGCAAACAGACTGCCGCAGCCAGTCTGGGGCAGGGTCTCGGTTCGGCTGCGGGTGGTTGGCTGTATGGAATCGCGATCGAGGCGCCATTTTGGCTGACAGCATCTTTGCTGCTGGCGGGTGCATTGCTCGGTATGGTGGTCAAACGCCGCGTGCCGGTGTTGGAAACGTCGTAACTTGCCTGGGAGGTCAACATGGATGGATTACTTTCACTACTGCTTTTCGCAGGTTTGTTCTACCTCATGATGCGGCTTGGTTGTGGTTCCCATGTGGGACATGGAGGACACAACAAATCGGCCGGGCGGGGTGGTGTGGTAAAACACATTGACCCTGTTTGTGGCATGGAAGTTGACGTAGAGCAGGGCTATGGAAAAATGTACGAAAAACAATTGTACCGGTTCTGCTCTCGCAGCTGTCTGGATAAATTTGAAGTTGACCCGGATCGTTATATAAATCCGCCCGAACAGGGCGCAGGAGGTGATGCATGAAAACCGGAATCCCTTTATTGGCCGTCGGACACGCCAGCAGCGTGTTTCTGGCCATTACATTCGCGCTGTGCGTAGGCTTTGACCTGCTGTTTCCCGAACAGGCCATGTTCAGAGCCTGGCGGGATCTTCTGCCCGGTTTTGAATGGCTGAGCGCAAAGAGTTTCTTTATCGGACTGGTTGAATCCTGGGCCTATGGCTGGTATTTCGCACTGATCTGGGTACCGATCTACAACGTGGTGGCAGGGCGTGCAGGAAAAACGGATGCAATGGAATCAACGTTTGGTGGACACCATAATGGCTGAATCTGATCTGTTACCAGTGGCATGAAACCCTCCGTCCGTATTGGCGTGGTGCTGAGTTCCGGCGGGGTGCGGGGTGTGTATGCGCACAGTGGTTTTATGCAGGCGATCGAGCATCTTGGTATCCGCATTGATGCCAGTGCAGGTTGTAGTGCCGGTGCCCTGGTGGGCGGGTTTATTGCGAGTGGTACCGTGCTGGAAAGCTGGATCGAAACACTGGCCGGTATTGACAGTCATACCTTCTGGACACCGGATTCTGTGACACGTTTTATCTGGGAAATGGCGGCACATAAGGGGCGGGGGTATAGCGGCTTGTCCGATACAAAGGCTGCGTTGCAATTTACCCGGGATAATCTGAGCGCAGACACCTTTGAAGCATGCAGGTATCCCTTTCATGTCCTGGCAGTCAATTTGGGTACTGGCAAGAAAATGGTGTTTTCAGAAGGTGAGCTGGCGCCGCGCATGACCGCCAGTGCTGCCATGCCGATCCTTTACGAACCCGTGAGGATAGAGGGGCAATATTACTGTG
>CAYYAP010000171.1:1455-4664 GCA_964469575.1 uncultured Thiohalobacter sp. | reverse complement strand
AAAACATGGAAAGCCTTTTCACCCACCTGCTGGCATGGATGCAGGCCCACCCCAACTGGGCGGGCTTTACTGTCATGATGGTATCCGCGCTGGAATCCTTCCTGGTAGTCGGCCTGTTCGTGCCGGGTACCATCGTGATGTTCGGCATTGGCACCATGATTGCGGCCGGCGGCATGGCGTTGTACCCGACCCTGGCCTGGGCGGCAGTGGGCGCAGTACTGGGTGATGGCATCAGTTACTTTATCGGCCGTCATTACCATCAGCAATTGCGCGTCATGTGGCCATTTTGCAAATACCCCACCATGATCAGCCGTGGCGTCGACTTCTTTCATCGTCACGGCGGCAAAAGCGTTGCGCTGGCGCGCTTCGTCGGCCCGGTGCGCCCGCTGTTGCCCGCTGTCGCCGGCATGCTCAACATGCCACCAAGCCGTTTCTTTGCGGTCAACTCACTATCGGCCATCCTGTGGGCGCCCGCCTATATTCTTCCCGGCATGCTGTTTGGCGCTTCACTCGGCCTTGCGGCGGAGATCGCCGGGCGGCTGGCGCTGCTGCTGATTATCCTGCTGGCGCTGCTGTGGTTCTCGTGGTGGCTGGTACGCCGCATTGCGCGCAGCTTCCAGCCACATGCGGAAAGTGTGCAGCTGCGACTCCTTGACTGGTCGCGCCGGCACCCCGTGTTTGAACCCATGACGGCGGCGTTACTCGACCCGGACCACCCCGAAGCACGCGGCATGTCGGTGCTTAGCGGCCTGTTGTTCATCGCCAGCCTGGCGCTGTTCATTATTCCCCGCCATATCACCAACGATAATCTGCTCTCCAACGTCGACCTGTACCTGTTCAACGCCCTGCAATCCCTGCGCAGCCCGCTCGGTGACCGGCTGATGGTGATGGTCACGGAACTGGGTGACTACCCGGTGCTGTACGGGTTCACCGCGTTACTGGGCCTGTGGCTGGTGTGGCGACGCGACTGGCGCATGGCGCTGCACTGGGTGATCACTGTGGCGGCCGTCGGCCTGCTCACCTGGGCGCTGAAAGTCTATACGGCGGTCCCGCGCCCACCGCTGCTCGATACGACCGTCATGAGTTTCTCATTCCCCAGCGGCCACGCCAGCCTGTCCGTCGCGGTATTTGGTTTCCTGGCCGTGGCGATCGCCCGCGAATTGCGCAGCAACTGGCACTGGGTGCCTTACTCGCTGGCGGTTTTCCTGGTGGTTTCGATCAGCTTTTCACGCCTGTACCTGGGCGCTCACTGGCTATCCGACGTACTCGCGGGCTGGAGCCTGGGACTGATCTGGGTCGCCACCCTGGGCATTGCCTACCGCCACCACCCGGCGCCGGCTATCCCCGTGTACACGGTGACGCCGGTAGCGATACTGGTTCTGGCCGCCGTCGTCAGCTTTCACAGCGCACGCTCGCTGGAGCAGGATATGGCTTTCTACCAGCCGTCCCGGCCGACGCCGGTTGCGCTGTCGCAGTCTGACTGGCTCAACGGTGACTGGAAAACCTTACCCGCCTTCCGCGACGATCTCGAAGGCCGCCATCATCATCCACTGACCGTGCAATGGATGGGCAGCCTTGAACAGCTGCGCCAGCAGCTGGAAGCACGCGGCTGGCAGATCCCTCCCCATGCGGGCGTGGTACGCCTGGTCGACCTGTTCAACAGCGAAGCCAAAATCGCCGATATGCCCATCCTGCCACAGCTGCATCAGGGCCGTACCCAGACACTGTTACTCACACGGCCGCTGCCAGGAGAAGGCACGATACTGACACTGCGCTTATGGGAGAGTGGTTATTTCAATCCGCAGGCGCATACCCGGCTGTGGATCGGCAATGCGTCTTTACTGAAACTCGAGGATCGTTTCTGGCTGTTGCGCTTCCTGCGTACTGACACCAATTTCAACACGCCGCTGCATCAACTGTCTTCCGACCTGGCGGGACTCGACGTAAGGTGGGTGAAACGGAGTACAGATGCGGTCAGCGCAACGGACGTCGACTGGGACGGCAGTGTACTGCTGGCCAGCCCACCGCCGACCCTCAGCGAGTGAGTTCTTCGGCCAGCAGTTCGTGGTAGAGGATTTCCAGGCGCTCAGCCGCCTCGTCCGTTTCCAGCAGGCGCTGCTTGTCACTGATGGCAAAGGGTAATAACTCGGCCAGTCGGCCCGCCACCCAGCCTGCGCTATCAAAGTGTGTGGTCATCATGGAGAACGGGGCATTCGCCTGGCGCAGCAGGCGGGCGAGAAATTCCACCAGCGGCTGACGTTCGGCTGCCAGTGGCGCGTCCTGTTCCTCCAGCCAACGAACCCGCGCGCGCTGTAGCTGATCCTGCTCGACCCAGGATGACTCGATACGAAAACGCCGCTCACCGCGCACTGTCACCTGCAACAGGTCATCTTCACCGCGGTCAAAGTCGGTAACCACCGCCAGTGTCCCGACGGGATGACAGCTTGCCGCCTTGCCGACCTCGCCACCGGACTGGATGGCGCAAATACCAAAACCACACTGCCGGCGCATACAGTCACTGATCATGTCCAGGTAGCGCGCCTCGAAAATCCGCAGGGGTAACAAGCCGCCGGGAAACAACACGGTATTAAGCGGGAACAGCGGAATCTCGTCCAGCCGCTTCACTCACCTGCACCCGGTACTCCGCCCCAGCGCGGCGACAGCACATTGTCGATACCCAGCTGATCGAGAATACGCGCCACAACAAAATCCACCAGCTCGTCCACAGACTTTGCCCCCTGGTAAAAACCGGGGTTGGGCGGCATGATCACCACCCCGAGTCGCGCCAGCTTGAGCATATTTTCCAGGTGTATGGCGGAGAACGGCATCTCACGCGGCACCAGGATCAGCTTGCGGCCTTCCTTGATCACCACATCGGCGGCGCGTTCGATCAGGTTATTGCTGAGACCAGCAGCAATCGAAGCCAGGGTGCCGGTGGTACAGGGACACACCACCATGGCCTTTGGCGCGCTGGAGCCGCTGGCCAGCGGCGCGGTCCACTCTTCACGACCGAACACGCGCAACTGCGCCTCGTCAACGCTATAATGTTTAACCAGAAAACGCCGCATTTCAGCACAGCGGCCGGGCAGCTTCAGATCGGTTTCCAACCCGATAACCACCTGTCCCGGCGCCGACACCATTAGATCGACACGATGGCCGCCCCTGAGCATGACTTCGAGCAGACGTAACGCATAAGGCATACCGGAGGC
>CAYYAP010000171.1:0-1355 GCA_964469575.1 uncultured Thiohalobacter sp. | reverse complement strand
TTTTTCGTGGATACCGCCGAAGCCGCCATTACTCATCACCACCAGTCGGTCGCCCGGCTGCGCGGCGGCGACGATTGAATCAACCAGCGCATCCACGTCACCGGCCACTTCAACCGGCGCCAGGATGTGCGCCGTCACCTCGCCGATATCCCAGCCGAGCTGTTCCGGCTCGAACAGCCATACGGCGTCGGCCGCCGACAGGGATTGCGCCAGCGACTCACGGTGTATCCCCATACGCATGGTATTGGAACGCGGCTCGAACACCACCAGCAAACGCCCGTCACCATGCTCGCGCAGACCGTGCAGGGTGGTGGCAATCGCCGTGGGGTGATGGGCGAAGTCGTCGTAGACCGTCACACCCGCCACTTCACCGCGCACTTCCAGGCGCCGCTTCACACCGGCGAACTCGCCAAGCGCCGCTATCGCCTCGGCCACCGGCACACCGGCATGCCGGGCGGCGGCAATCGCCGACAGTGCGTTATGCACATTATGTTCGCCGAGTTGCGTCCAGTTGACCTCGCCCTGCACCTTGCCGTCCAGCAACACGCTGAAGCGACTACCGTCAGCCGCCAGCAGGCGAGCCTGCCAGCGCGCCGGAAAATCTCCCACGGTAACGGTTTCCTCGGGTGTCCAGCTGCCCATTTCCAGCACTTCGGCCAGATTGCCGTCGTTGGCGTTGACCACCAGCAAACCACTGCCTGGCACAATACGCACCAGGTGATGAAACTGGCGCTGGATAGCGGCGAGGTCAGGGAAAATATCGGCGTGATCGAATTCGAGGTTATTCAGTATCACGGTGCGCGGGCGGTAGTGGACAAATTTGGAGCGCTTGTCGAAAAACGCCGTGTCGTATTCATCCGCCTCGACCACGAAGAACGGCGATTCACCCAGCCGCGCCGAAACACCAAAGT
Organism: uncultured Thiohalobacter sp.; assembly: GCA_964469575.1. Lineage (GTDB taxonomy): Bacteria > Pseudomonadota > Gammaproteobacteria > DSM-19610 > DSM-19610 > Thiogranum. The sequence continues at coordinate 444 of CAYYAP010000171.1, read as the reverse complement.
TACCCGGTACGCCGCCGATCAGGAAGCCCGGCTGCAAACCCGCGTAGTCAAGTATCCACGCCAGCATACTCGCGGTACTGGTCTTGCCATGCGTTCCCGCCACGGCCAGCACCCAGCGCTCCTGCAACAGGTGGTCTTCCAGCCACTGCGGCCCGGAGGTGTAGCGCAGGCCGCGGTCGAGCATCGCCTCGACCGCGGGGTTGCCGCGACTCATGGCGTTACCGACCACCACCTGGTCGGGCGGCGGGTCGAGGTGTTCAGGCGCGTAGCCCTCTTTCAGTACTATGCCCTGCTCGCGCAGCTGGTCGCTCATGGGTGGGTAGACGTTGGCGTCCGAACCTTCCACCTCGAAACCGGCCTGACGCGCAAGGATCGCCAGGCCGCCCATGAAGGTACCGCAAATGCCGAGTATATGTAGCTTCATCAAAATCCCTGCAAGTTCAG
>CAYYAP010000170.1:2844-4677 GCA_964469575.1 uncultured Thiohalobacter sp. | reverse complement strand
GTCGAAAGCGTTTCCTCCAGTTCCTCCAGAAACGCCTCGCCACGTTCACGGTAGTAAACCTGTGAGTGTTCCGGGTAACGTTCGAAATATTTGTAGTGGTCCAGGTCTTCCTTGAAAGAGAAATCATTGATCTCCAGCACCTGGTCTGCGGGAATAACATGGCACTCGTCATCGCCCAGCCAGTTGTCCGGGTCGTTCTGACGCAACGCCCACAGCACAATATCCCAGCTTTCATCCATAATAGTACCATCCACTGTCACCAGTACCGGCACAGTGTTCTTCGATGACGCGGCCATCAGCTCCGCTGGCACGGCATTCAGATCCACTTCGCGCAAGGCTACCGGGAGACCTGCGTATTTCAGCGCAAGTCGCGCCCGCATGGCGTAGGGGCAACGGCGAAAGCTGTACAGGATACTGCATGATGCTGATGGATGACGCATACCTCTTCCCCGTGTCACGAACTGCCGCAGCGGCAAATCACTCGGCAAGGGTTTGCCGCCAGTGCTGGCGGCCCTGAAAGCTTGTGATACTACTTCATTTTATAACAAACACTTACCGACGATTTTCAGGGAAATTCAAAAGCGGATCAAAAATTGCTATGAATCGGGCATGCATGCACGGAGTCCGTTATGAAGCAATCCACACGTCTGATTTTGCTGTTTATCCCCATCGCCATTGCGGCGGTATTGCTGGTTTCACCCGAGCACCTTGGCGCCTTCTTCAACCTGCCGGGACTGATCGTGGTCATTGGCGGCACGCTGGCGGCCACTTTCCTCAGTCGGCCGGCCAGCGAAGTGCTGGCGGTGTTACGCAGCATCCCCACGCTGTTGCGTGAAGAACCGCCGTCCACTGCGGAGCGTGATTTTGACCAGTTGCTGCGCTTTGCCGGCCGTTACCGGGTTGCCAGCATACGCAATGCCGAACGTGAGATCGGCCGCATCAACAGCAGTTTCATGCGCGCCGGGCTGCAACAGGTCGTCGACCGCGCACCGGAACAGGAGCTGGAAAAATCACTGCGCTGGCGCCTGTCGACGGTACTGCGTCGCGAACAGGGTCGCGTGCAAATCATCAACACCATGGCTATCTTCGCACCGGCCTTCGGTATGCTCGGTACCCTGTTCGGGCTGGTCAACATGCTCTCCGGCCTGGGCAGCAGCGGTCTGCAGGAGATCGGCGGCAGCATGGCCTTTGCCATGATCACCACGGTCTACGGGATTATTACCTCCAACCTGCTATTCAAACCACTGGCGATCAAACTGGAACGCCGCACCAATCAACGCCTGATGCAGATGAAAACACTGATGGAAGGCATACTAATGATCTACCACAAACGCCACCCGGCACAGATCCGCGATGTCCTGGCATCGATGCAACACACCAACATCGAGACCACGCAATCTGGCCGTAACCCCGGCCTGACACTGGTCGGCACCTGAGCGGTCATGTCCTCCACCGCAACTTTCGGGGAAAGTACACCGTCGGCAGGCAGCACGGTGGAAGATCATTTTCCCTGGGATATTGAACCCGCACCGTCGGTGGTGGAGAACGACACCTGGCTGTTGAGCTTTATTGATATTCTCACCCTGTTGCTGGCACTGTTCGTACTGTTACTGGCGCAGGAATACCGCAATAATAAAACCTCGGACATCACGCAGCCCAGGGAACCGGTACACATAGCGATCACCACCGAGGCATTGCCGGTCACGCCCCTGCCACGCCGCTTCTCCGCCATCCAGTTGCCGCCGCTGCCGCAGATTGCTTCATCATTCCAGCCTGGGCCGGAACCCGTTGCGCCGGAAATTCTGGATTCCGGCCTACGCCGGAATGACGGTA
>CAYYAP010000170.1:0-2744 GCA_964469575.1 uncultured Thiohalobacter sp. | reverse complement strand
GCGCCGGATCATCCCACGCCCACCGCACACTCCCGTGTAAACGACCTGCTGGAAACACTACGCAACAGTGAACTCGCCGATCGCATCGACATCCAGACCCGCACCGACAGCGTGCGCCTCGATATCGCCGACAGTATTCTGTTTGCGCCGGCACGCACCCGGCTCACCGACAGCGGACTGGCCCTGCTCAAGGATCTGGCAAAAACACTGAAGACCCTGCCCTGGTCACTGTCCGTGGAAGGACATACCGATAACATACCGATAAAGACAGCGCGTTTTCCCTCTAACTGGGAGTTATCAACGGCACGCGCCACCATGGTCGCGCGTGAACTGATCCGCCACGGGGTGCGTCCTGACCGTATCCGCGCGATCGGCTACGCCGACACACAACCGCGTGACAGCAATGACACGCCGGAAGGACGCAACCGCAACCGACGCGTGACATTCGTGCTGGAGTTACCCGAAAACAAACCCTAAGCGTCCGAATCACGCAAACCCAGCGACAGGATTGCCGCAGCAAGGACTAATCCAACCGACCACCACAGGCAACCCGCCAGCCCCTGGCTCTGGTAGACCCAGCCGGACAGCACGGTGCCGAGCAAGCGGCCACCGGCATTGGCCATATAATAAAATCCCACATTGATCGCGGCCTCGTCGTGCTGTGAATAGGCCAGCACCAGGAAGGAATGCACCGCCGAGTTGATCGCAAACACCAGCGCAAACAGGCCAAGACCCACGATCAGGACGGTGGCCGGATCGAATCCGGCGCCCAGTCCCAACGCAATACCGGCCGGCACCAGCACCAGGGCAAACACCCAGAAGCGCGCCGTCCCTGCGCCCGGGGCCTTTCCACCCTCACGTTGACGCAGGAGCATCGGCACACAGGCCTGAATGATGCCGTAACCTATGACCCACAGGGCAAGAAAGCCCCCGACCCGGGCATTATCCCAACCCAGCTGTGAAGCAAAATACACAGGCAAGCCGACCACAAACCAGATATCGCGTGATCCGAACAGGAAAAACCGTGCCGCGGACAACCAGTTGATATTGCGGCTGCGGGAAAATAACTGGCCGAACGCCATTGGCTTGCTGGAGCGACCCAGCTGGCGAGGTAACAACGCTAAAGTCACCAGTAACACCAGCAACAAACTGCCCGCCAGTATGAATAATGCGTTCCGGAAGCCCACCAGTGACAGTAACCAGCCACCGACAAAGAACCCGAGACCCTTCAAGGCATTCTTGGACCCTGTCAGCACAGCCACCCACTTGAACAGGCGCCCGTGCGCACCTTTCGGCAACATCAGTTTTACGCTGGCCTTGGCGCTCATTTTGTTCAGGTCCTTGGCAATACCGGACAGGGCCTGTGCTGCCATGACGTAAGGCACACTGAGCCAGGCTTCCGGTACCGTCAGCATGCTCAGCGCTATCACCTGCAAGCCTATCCCCAGGTGCATGGTCACGTTGAGCCCGATACGCGAACCGATCCAGCCACCCAGCAGGTTGGTCACCACGCCAAAGAATTCGTAGAACAAAAACAGCAAAGCGATTTCCAGCGGCGAATAACCCCGCTGGAAGAAATACAACAGCACCAGCATACGGATGGCACCGTCGGTCAGGGTGAAGGCCCAGTATGATGCTGTGACCACCCGATAATTACGCAGGCCATCAATCGATGTGGATGCCGTATTCATGACGGGAACCGCTCAGAGACTGGCGGCGACCTTGCGCGCCAGTTCGGCCAGCCGGTTGGCGTAGCCGAACTCGTTGTCATACCAGGCCAGCACCTTGACCTGGGTGCCATCGACTACCAGGGTGGAAAGTGCATCGATGATGGAAGATCGTGGGTCGTCACGGTAATCCACCGACACCAGGGGACGCGCCTCATAACCGAGAATGCCTGCCAGCGGACCTTCCGCCGCCTGTTTTAACAGGGCGTTCACTTCAGCTTCGCTGGTTTCACGCTGCGACTCGAAGACAAAATCCGTCAACGATGCATTCAATAACGGTACACGTACGGCCAGACCGTTCAACTTGCCAGTCAGTTCGGGAAAAATCTGTGTAATCGCTTTCGCCGAACCGGTCGATGTCGGGATCAGTGACTCACCACAGGCGCGCGCACGACGCAGATCCTTGTGTCCCTTGTCGATAATGGTCTGGGTGTTGGTGATATTGTGAATTGTCGTCATGGCGCCATGACGAATGCCCAGCGATTCATGCATGACCTTGACGACTGGCGCCAGACAGTTCGTGGTGCATGAAGCGGCCGTTACAATGTGATGCTGTGTCGGATCATAGAGGTGGTCGTTCACGCCCATGACAATATTCAGTGCTTTGCTGGCAACAGGCGCAGCCACCACCACTTTGCGCACACCCCGGTCGAAATAGCCCTGTAGCACGTCCGGCGTACGAAACTTTCCGGAGGCCTCAATGACCAGGTCGATACCCATATCCTGCCAGTCAACATCAGACGGTGATGCCTGCGAACTGTATGTGATGCGTTGATCGTCAATAAGGATGGCTTCTGCGTCTGCATCCGCCTCCCGGTCCCATCGACCGTGTACCGAGTCAAAATTCAGCAGGTGTGCGGAACAGCTCGCGTCCGCAGCGGTTTCATTGATATGAACGAATTCCAGCTCCTCACATCCCCAGGCGACGCGTAGCGCAAGCCGCCCCATACGACCAAACCCGTTGATTGCTGTACGTATTGCCACGTGAACTTCCCCCGCCCTGTACGCGTACTTACC
>CAYYAP010000169.1:0-4722 GCA_964469575.1 uncultured Thiohalobacter sp. | reverse complement strand
CGCCTACACCAAAACCAGCCACCCGGATCCAATAAGGATCAGGATTCAGGCAACTCCGGCCCCGGTTTACCGAGGAAAAATCCCTGCGAATAGTCCACGCCCAGTTCAGTTACCTTGTCCAGTACCGCCTGTGAATCGACATACTCGGCAATTGTTTCCATACCCAGCCGGCGAGCAAAATCGACCAGGGTTCGTGTTATCAGTTCCGAGTTCCTGTCCTCATTGATACACTTGATAATAGAGCCATCTATTTTCAGATAGTCCGCATTAAGGTGCATGAGGTGGGTGAAGTTGGAATATCCTGTACCAAAATCATCGATAGCCACACGGCAACCCAGTGCCTTGATCTCTGCGATAAAGCGGCTGACTTCTTCATAGTTCTCTATGCCTTCACTCTCGATCAACTCCACCACCACACGACCCGCAACGTTATATTCGCTCAATTTCTGCTTGAAAAAGCGGACAGTTTCGGGATTACGAATATCTTCTACGGTAAAGTTAAGCGAAATACTGATCGGCCGGTTACCCAACATGCAAAGACTCTGCTCGATCATGGCGCGGGTCAGCAAGGCATACTGGCGTGTACGCTTGGCGGCTTCGAGAAAGAAAAATGGCGCAACGACGCTGTCGTCCTCATCGATCAAACGCACCAGGGCCTCGTATTTATCCTGTTTACCACTGACATTATGAATAATGGGTTGAAAGAACGGCCTGATCCGACCATCTTCCAGCGCAGCACTCAGCTTGTTAGCCCATAGAATATTCTGTTTCTGACGTTCAGCATTCTCCAGCGCATCTTCATCGACCGCGTACCCCTCGTTACGATCTCTTGCTATATGCAGGGCCTGCTCGGCGCCAGCAATCAGTGATGTACTTTCACAGCCACTGATCCCTGCGCTCGCAGTAAGATGTATTTCCGGCTCACCGATAGCCAGGTGGTTGTGTCTGAGTGCTTCAACAATCGCACCGATCAGCTGTTTAAATGCTGTAAAATGTATGGCGCAATCCGCCAACACTCCGAACTGATCTCGCCCCATCCGATAGAGCCTCACTCTGTCCGGGAGCAGACGGGAAATTTCCTGGCTGACGGCGATGAGTACGGCGTCACCGATATCCAGACCGTAGAAACTGTTTATTGCTTTGAAATTATTGATATCGATGACAGCAAAATGCGGGGAGGACATTGCCCCGGTATCCTGCAGCAGGCGGGTACGGTTGGGCAAGCCAGTCAGGTCGTCTGTCGTCTGTTCCCTGATGAGACGGTTCTTTCTACGGGTAACAAAAATGAAAGCGCCGATAACCAATACTGTCACAGCGACAAAAACACCCAGCGCCCACCGTACCAGGCGTGGATAACGATCCAGGAAAGGAAGCGGCAGGTTGACGATTGTCGCCTTACTCAGTAACTCATCATCCAACTGTATGTCAAAACGCTGTAAGGTATTCCAGTCAAACACAAGTTCACCGGGACTCTCCATAACGGGATCTATCCTGGAAACTGCCTCACCCCGGACAATACGGATTGCCAGGCGGGCTGCGGACTCACCCTGAAGCCGGGCCGTGGTGACATAGCCACCGAGTACACCGGGGAACAGATAGGCGTCTTCCATAACAAGTACCATACGACCTGTACCGGTAATTTCCCGCATAATCTCATCAAGTTCAAGCACGCGCCCACTCGTATCATGCACGCCACCTATGGTGGTAACGATGACGACACCTGGACCGGCCTCGCGCAGTGCGTGCTGCAAGTCATTCAGCGAACTCTTGCCAATACGGACAATCTCCAGTCTTGTGTAACGACGCGAGACTTCCCTGACGCGGGCGGCGATCGCCTGATCGGTTGGACCACCATCACCCAGGAATATGATACGTTTCGTACCCGGACGTATCTGTCGAACAAGTTCTATACTACGCGCCACACCCTTGCGTTCGAATACTCCGGTTATATGCCGCCGATCCAGTGTTCCCGCGAGAGAAAGATTATTGACCCCGGAAAAAACTACAGGCGTTTCCGGAAACGCCCGCACACCCGCCTCCAGCATGAAATTCATTGCGTTATCATCTGTGACATAGATGAGATCTGGCACGTCACCGATATGCTTGGCTTGCAGGTAGTGCAGGAATTTCCGTGAATAGCCCGGACTGGGCGTGACCCGCTTGGTGTCGAGGTACTCGACCGAGTAGTTGATATCGTAATCCGGTAGTGCATGGGACAGGGTGCTGGTGAATCCCTGGTATTGCCGCGCCGTCCAGGGATAGTCCTGGTGGTAGGAGTGAATAACAATAATATCCAGACGCCCGCGCGCAGCTGCACCTGCGGTCATCACCAGCATCGTCAGCAACAGGACAAATATTGCCCGGCGTAAGCCTTCCTTGTACAGTAATGTGGTCAGCCCAACCCAAGAGTGAATCAGTTAACCCCCCCCTGTCTTTTCCTAACTACTCTGCTTTCAGCAGTATAGCATGGGCGGCCCGATAACAGGCAGTCCGCTTACGACCCGGCCTGAGGGAATAAAACGGTGCATATCATTCTCTTTCTTTCATTCTCTTCAGGAAGCCGGCATATATGAGCCTTATACTGAGCGTGTCTGTTTTGATCAGACTGGTTGCCATGATCTGGGCGTTTCGTCTGTGGCAGCGGATTCGGGACTGGCGAATCGGTTTTCTCGGCGCCATGGTCGCCCTGATGGCGCTTCGCCAAACGCTTACACTGTCGAAAAAAGGCTTTAGCTGGCCACCACAACTGACATCCGGCATGGATGAAATGCCCGGTCTCGCGGTCAGTGTACTGGCCTTGCTGGCGATTATTTTTCTCGGTCGAATGATTGCCGACGAACGACGTCGCTCCAGTGAACTCACCGCCGCCAACCAGGAGCTGGAACGGCAGATTACCCGGCGGCACGAGGCAGAAGACAGCTTACTCACCCTCTCCCAGGCTATCGAACAAAGTCCGGAGAGTATCTTCATTACAAATGCTGACGCCGAAATTGAATACGTCAACGCGGCTTTCGTTCGCAACACGGGCTATAAGCCCGAAGAAGTGATTGGCAGGAATCCGCGCATGATGAAGTCGGGGAAAACGCCAGCGGAAACCTATAGTTCCCTGTGGAGCGAGCTGTCACAGGGTAAAGCCTGGCAAGGTGAACTGTTCAACCGGCGCAAGGATGGTCGCGAATGCATCGAGTGGTCGATCATCTCCCCCGTGCGCGAAAGTGGGGGAAAGATCAGCCACTATGTGGCTATTAACCAGGACATCACCGAAAAGAAGCAGGCGGAGGAGAAGATCAATCACCTGGCCTACTACGACGCCCTCACCGACCTGCCCAACCGCACCCTGTTGCTGGAACGGCTAAACCAGACACTGGCCCTGTCCCGGCGTTATAGAAACAAGGGCGCACTGTTCCTCATTAATATCGACCGTTTCAAGACGATCAACGATGCACGCGGCCACATGTTGGGCGATAAATTACTCCAGTCGCTGGGCAGGCGGCTGTCTGCACTGCTGCACGAGGGTGACACCGTAGCGCGACTGGCGTCAGATGAGTTCGCTGTGCTCATTCCCGAGCTGGGGGAAAAACTCGAACAGGCCAGTCATCGCGCCATTACCATCTCGGAAAAGATTCTTGATGATATACGGCGACCCGTCACCATTGACGGTGAAGAAATCCATGTCACGGCCAGCCTGGGTGCCACCATTCACCCGGAAGCGACAGATGACAATGCCGGCACAATCCTGCGTCGCGCTGATATTGCCCTGCACCGGGCCAAGGAAAGTGGCAGAAACCAGAGCGCCTTCTTCGAAACAGACATGAGCAAATCCGCAGAGCAACGCTTCCTCACCGAGCGCGAACTGCACCATGCTATTGCAAACGGAGAGCTGCGCCTTTTTATACAACCCCAGGTGGATACACAGGGCAAACTGGCCGGAGCCGAGGCCCTGGTACGCTGGCAACATCCCGAGCGCGGCCTGGTCCCTCCCGGCGCATTTATCCCGATTGCCGAGGAATCTGACCTGATCATCGATGTTGGCGGTTGGGTACTTTCAGAGGCCTTGCATCTCATGGCAAAAAGCGACATGGCCGGCCACCCGTTTCACCTGGCGGTAAACCTGAGTCCACGGCAATTTCGACAGGCAAGCTTTATCCCCTGGCTAAAAGATCTGCTGAACTCAACCGGTGCCGACCCCAACCACCTGACCCTGGAGGTTACCGAAGGGCTTGTCATCGAAAACATCAATGACGTCATCGCCAGGATGAGTGAGCTTGCTGTGCTGGGTATCCACTTTTCCATAGATGATTTTGGCACCGGCTACTCATCTTTATCCTACCTCAAGCGACTGCCCGTTCACGAACTGAAAATTGACAGGAGCTTTATCCAGGACGCGCCCGTGGATGAAGGCGATGCTGCACTGGTCGAGACAATCCTGGCCGTTGCCGAGCACATGCATCTGAGAGTTGTCGCAGAAGGTGTTGAGACGGAAGAGCAAGCGGCGTTCCTTAACGCCCGGGCCGACATCATCCACCAGGGCTACCTGTACGGGAAGCCTGAGCCGATTGATATCTGGTTTGAGCGCTGGTTTGGTGAACCACTGAACTGAACGTCAGTGGCGAGTTCAGCCTTTCTTGCCAATCAATTCAATTTCATAGCCATCGGGGTCGGTAACAAACGCAATGACTGTGGTACCGGCATTCAGCAGAGAAGGGTGGGTTAAATCGTCAC
>CAYYAP010000168.1:0-4725 GCA_964469575.1 uncultured Thiohalobacter sp. | reverse complement strand
GGACGTCGCACCCAGATTGAGAAAAAACTCAATACAGCGCGTAGCAAACTTTAGGGAGATCAACCATCATGAATGACAAACGTATTATCCTCACCGGGGCGGCCGGTGGTATCGCCAGCCTGCTGGCACAGAAACTGGACGCTGCCGGCGCCCGGCTATGCCTGACCGACATCAATGGCGAAGCCCTGCAATCCGTACAGAAATCACTTCTGTCCGGCACGGAACAGCAAACGGTGGTCGCCGACATCGGCAAGGCGGAAGACCGCGCCCGTATCGTCGAGCAGACTCTGGACCGGTTTGGTGGTATCGACCTGCTGATCAACGCCGCCGGCATCAATCCGTTTGGCGTCTATGCGGATCAGGATGATGCGCTTATCCAGAAAACTGTGGAAATCAACCTGCTGGGTCCGATGCTCTTGACACGGGCGGTGCTGCCCACGATGCTGGCGCAGGACAGCGGGCAGATCGTCAATATTGGCTCAACCTTTGGTAGTATTGGTTTCGCCTGGTTCGCGGCCTACTCTGCGAGCAAGTTTGCCCTGCGGGGATTTTCACAGGCCTTGCGCAGGGAACTCCGTGAAACCGGTATTAAGGTGACCTATATTGCGCCGAGGGCGGTACGCACCGCGATTAACTCGCCAGCGGTCTATGATATGGCCAAAGCCATTAAAATGAACATGGATGAACCGGAGCGTGTGGCGGAGCAGATCATGACGACCATCCGCAAGCGGGACAAGGAACGCTACCTCGGTTTTCCGGAGTCGCTGTTCGTGCGCATCAATGCGCTGTTCCCCGGGATTGTGGACCGGGCCACGCGCAAACAAAACAGCACAGCACGGAAATACGCCGAACAGGTCAATGCGAATACTTCTGGTTGAAGACGATCTTTCCCTGGCCGACGGCCTGAAAACCGCGTTACGGCGTGAAGGCTTTACCGCCAATCACGTAACGACCGGGACTGCAGCGCTGGAAGCTGTCAGGACCGATGCACCGGAACTGGTACTCCTCGACCTCGGCCTTCCCGATATGGACGGACTGGACGTCCTCCGGCAACTGCATAAACACAGTAACCCGCCACTGGTCATGGTGCTGACCGCGCGCGACACCACCGAGGACAAGGTCGCCGGTCTGGATCGTGGCGCTGACGATTACCTGGCAAAACCCTTCGAGATGACCGAATTGCTTGCCCGCCTGAGAGCGCTCGACCGTCGCACCGGCAGCGCACAAAGCACGGATATCACCATCGGCCCGGTTGCACTGGACACCTCGACGCACAAGGTCAGTGTCGATCACAGCGACATCGAACTCACGCGCCGTGAATTTATGCTGCTAAAAGCCTTGATGGAAACGCCCGGGCGCGTCCTCTCCCGGGAACAGCTGGAATCCCGGCTCTACGGTTGGGGTGAGGAACTGGCCAGCAATTCTATCGAAGTGCATGTGCACCATTTACGCAAGAAGCTGCCCGCTGACTTCATCAAGACGGTGCGTGGTGTCGGCTACACGGTGAGTAACCGGTGAAGTCGATCCGGGGTTTTCTCGTCACGGCCTTACTCGCCACCATGACACTGACAATCTTCCTGGCCGCACTGCACGGCTACCGGTCCAGTATGGTGGAGGTACAGGCACTGCTCGATGCCGAACTGACCGGGCGCGCCCGCCTGTTAAGCGCCAGCGTCAACGGGCAGACGCACAAGGAGCCGGTTGCCAGCTTCAACGGACAACGCGCCTTCCAGGTATTCCGCAATGGCGTATTGCTGTGGCGTTCCGACAACGCGCCGGACACCCCTGTCACCCGCCACATCGGTTTCCAGGATCTCAACTTTAGCCAGCATCGCTGGCGCACCTACACCTGGACGGGTGAAAACGGCCTGATACGCGCCACCGCCGCCGAACGTATCGACGTGCGCAATGCGCTGGCCGAAAACATTATCATGGAGTCGGTATTACCGGTGGTAGCGGCCCTGCCGCTGGCCGGCCTGCTCATCTGGTTTGTCGTTGGCTATGGCCTTTCACCCTTGCGCCAGCTCGCGAACCAGCTGCGCCGGCGGCGCGCCGATGATCTGTCGCCTCTGCCCGGCGGACAACAACCGGTCGAGTTGATGCAACTCGTCAATTCCACCAACGGATTGTTACAACGCCTGGAAGCCTCGTTTGAACGTGAACGCCGCTTCGCTTCGGACGCTGCCCACGAACTCAGGACACCGATTGCCGCGCTGAAGGTACACCTGCATAACATCACCTGCACACTGCCCGAAGGCAACCCTGAACTGGCCAGCCTGGTGGCTGCTGTTGAACGTATGGGTAAGCTGGTTGAACAGATACTGGCGCTGTATCGCACCTCACCCGATCACTACTTCACGCAACTTGCCGAACTCGACCTGCATCAACTCGTGCAGGAATCCATTGCCGATCTGTTCCCCGCCTTCGATCGCTGTGAGTTACAGCTGGAACTCACCGGCGCTGCGGCGCTCATGTCAGGAGACCGGCCGGCGCTGGAAACGCTGGTTAAAAACCTGCTCGACAATGCCTGCAAATACACCCCCGCCGGTGGCAAGGTCAGCGTAGCCGTTAACGACCAGCCGCACGGCGTCACACTGCGCATCGAGGACTCGGGGCCAGGCGTACCGGAAGACCAGTACCAGCGCATTTTCGAGCGTTTCTGCCGGCTGGGTGGCGATCAACACAATGCCGGCACGGTTGGCTGTGGCCTGGGGCTGGCGATTGTTCAACATATCGCCGACCTGCATGGCGCCTCGATCACACTCGGCAAATCCTCGTTCGAATCCGGCCTGGCGGTAACGATCACCTTCCCCCGCCACGACACGCCACGCCGTGATGCACCAGGCCAGAAACATGCATAAAAACGCCGTAAACAGACTTCAGCGAATGCGCCGACTGGTACTGGCGCTGGCGCTGCCTGGCATGATCAATAGTATGGCGGCACAGGCAGGACGACCGGAATTCGTCGTCGAAATCCGCAATCATCTGTTTGTGCCGGCACAGATCGTGATCCCGGCAAATACCCGGGTCAAACTGGTAGTCTATAATCGCGATCCGACGCCGGAGGAGTTCGAGAGCTACGAACTGAACCGTGAAAAGGTCATCATGGGTCAACGCAAAACCATTATTTTCATCGGTCCGCTGGCAGCGGGCAACTACCCGTTCTTTGGCGAATTTCACCCGGCTACTGCCCTCGGCAACCTGATGGTGAGATAGAGTCTGCTATGCTGCCCACATCCGTTATTATCGTTTTGCGTGAGGTCCTCGAAGCCGCCTTGCTGATTAGCATGCTCGGCGCCGTATCGCAGATGCTGGGACTGTCACGCCGCTGGGCAGGAGCGGGCATTGGCCTCGGCCTGCTCGGTGCGCTCACCTATAGCCTTGGTATCGACAGCATTGCGCAATGGTTCGACGGTTTCGGCCAGGAGTTTGTCAGCGCCACCATGCAGGTACTGATCTACCTGCTGCTGGTCAGTATTGCACTGCTGGTGCTGCGTCGTGCGCGCCATGAGGATGCCCGCACCGGGACTATTCCCGTGCTGATGGCGCTGGCCGTGGCGCTGGCGGTGACCCGCGAGGGATTTGAGATACTGGTCTACCTGTACGGTTTCTCCAGCATCTTCTCACAACTCGTCACCGTGAGCATGGGCGCCATCATCGGCGCAGGTATCGGCATCAGCCTTGGGGTGCTGTTGTATTATGTACTCTGTCACCCCGCCATCCAGCGTATGCCTTTCATCGGCTTTGGATTGCTCGCGTTATTTGGTGCAGGATTACTATCACAGGCCATCATGCTACTGATCCAGGCGGACTGGCTGCCCTCGCAACTGCCGTTGTGGAACAGCAGCAACTGGCTGCCGGAACATTCCATCACCGGACAGCTGCTGTATGTGCTGATCGGCTACGAAGCCACACCGAGTGCCATCCAGGTCGCCTTTCATTCCATCGCCTTGCTGGTACTACTGGTTTTGGCGGTAGTCATTGGCCGTTCCGGCCATCTTCCCGTTGATCAAGGTAATGCGTCATGAATCTCCTTGCCCGCCACACTGCCCTGACCTTTTCAGCGATAATACTGATGTCATTATCTCGTCCTGTGCTGTGCAATGGATCACGTATCGACAAGCTCTATCACCCTTATGTGCAACCACTGGAGCATGAATTCGAATTTCGTTCACTCGACGAGAAAAACGCCAGTGTGGCACCGGGCGATCGCACCAGGGCACGACTGGGCTACGGTCAGGCGGTCAGTGACAACTGGTTTGCAGAAGCCTACCTGATCGGAGAGAAAAATGACGACCGCGATTTTCATATCCAGTCGTTCGAAGTAGAAGGACTTCGACAGCTGACCGAACAGGGTGAATATGCCGCCGATGCCGGCCTGTTATTCGATGTCGAATCAAAATTTGATGGCGATTTAACCGAGCTCTCTTCCGCACTGCTGCTGGAAAAAGAATGGGGCCGTTGGTCAGGTACGGCCAACCTGTTCGGCATCTACGAATTCGGCCGGGACGTCAATGACGAATTCGAAACGGCGTTCAACCTGCAGGGCCGTTACCGCCTGAACAGGCACTTCGAACCCGCCATCGAATTCTATAAAGCGCAGAACACTTTCGGGATCGGACCGGTATTTCTCGGCAGCTACTCGCTCGGCAATGCCCGCAAACTACGCTGGGAAGCCGGTGTTGTGCTGGGGCTGGATAACGACACACCCGATCGTACCATCAG
>CAYYAP010000167.1:1361-4758 GCA_964469575.1 uncultured Thiohalobacter sp. | reverse complement strand
CTTCCACCCTAGCTGAGGGGGACAGATTTAAATCTGTCCCCTTTAGCCGTGTCCCCCTTCGTGTCCCCTTTCACCCTGAGTCACCGAAGGAATTTGTGCGCCAGCTGTGGCCTCAGGCAAAACGCGCCGCCGATGCGCTGGGCACACGGCCGGAATTGTTGCTCGCCCAGGCGGCGCTGGAAACCGGTTGGGGGAAACATATGGTCCGTGGTACCGATGGAAATAACAGTTTCAACCTGTTTGGCATCAAGGCGGATGCCGGCTGGAAAGGGGCACGGGTAAGCAACGAGACGATCGAGTTCAGGGACGGTTTGATGCGCAGGGAACGCGCCCAGTTTCGTGCCTATAGCTCGCCGCAAGAGAGTTTTACCGACTATGTCGATTTTCTGAAGCGCAATCCACGCTATAGCGATGCACTGCGTCAGGCCGACAATCCACAGGCATTTACCCGTGCATTATCCGCTGCGGGCTATGCAACAGACCCGGATTACGCAGGAAAAATCAATCGTATTCTGGGTAGTTCACATTTGCAGGAGGCTGCATCATGGCAGTAGGAATACTTGGCACGGCTGCTTCCGGGCTACAGGCTTTCCAGCGTGGGATTGCGGTTGCCGGTCACAATATCAGTAATGTCAATACGGAGGGTTACAGTCGCCAGCGCATTGAGCTGGGTACCCGACAGCCGAGCTTTACCGGGCAGGGGTTTATTGGCAATGGCGTACAGATTAACAGTATCAACCGGCTGTTTGACCAGTTTACAGTTGACCGTTTGCGCGACACCACCAGTACCAGCGCGCAGTATGACACCTTGTTCAACTATTCCAGCCGACTGTCCAACCTGCTTGGCGACAGTAAGGCCGGTCTGGGTGCGGGCCTGGAAACCTTCTTTAATTCAGTACAGGATCTTGCCGATAATCCTTCTTCTATACCGGTTCGCCAACTGGTGCTGTCAGAAGCTGACTCGTTAACCGGGCGTATGCAGAGCCTTAGCCAGCAATTGAGTTCGATGCGTGACGAGATCAACAACGGGCTTGGCACAGTTGTTAACGAGATAAACGGCATCACCTCGGCCATTGCCGATGCCAACCGTAATATCCTTGATGCTACCACACAGGGAGCGGGCCAGGCACCAAATGATCTGCTGGACAAGCGGGACGCATTGGTCGGTCAGCTGTCGGAACTGGTAGCCGTGCGCACTGTTGAACAGACTGACGGTTCACTAAACGTATTCGTTGGTAGTGGTCAGTCTCTGGTGACGGGATTTCTCGCCTCACCGCTGAAAATTACCCAGAATGGATTTGATGTGCGCCGCTCGGAAATTTCGATTGTCAGTGGCGGCCTCTCGGCAGAGATTACCGGCAATCTGACCGGTGGCAAGCTGGGTGCATTACTTGATTTCCGCGACCAGTCATTGAACAAGGCGGATAATGCGCTTGGACGTGTTGCCGTCACCCTGTCAACAGAATTCAACCGCCAGCAGAACCTGGGCATGGACCTGGGTGGCCAGATGGGTGCAGATGTCTTTTCTTTCAGCCAGCCATTGACGGCAGCACATGTGACGAATTCCGGCACCGGTAGCGTGACAGCGACCTTCGATAGCGCCAACATCAAGAATTTAACGACCAGTGATTACATACTCGGGTTTGACGGTGCATCCTATAGCCTGACACGCGTCAGTGACGGGCAAGCCGTTGCCATGACCGGGGCGGGAACCGTAGCAAGCCCGTTCAATGCAGAAGGGCTGAATTTTGTTGTTTCGGGTGCGCCGGCAGCCGGTGACCGTTTCCAGATCACGCCCACACGGGCTGGTGCGTCCAGTATGAATCTGCTGATCAGCGATCCTGGCGATATTGCTGCCGCATCGCCGGTCATTCTCAGTGAAGCGACCAACGCGAATGGTTTGCCTGTCAATAGCGGCGGTGGCGCACTTCAGTTGCAGTCGGTGGATGGAACATTCACACCGTTGGTAGCGGGAATTACCTTTACCTATGATGCTGTTGGCCAGCAATTTAACTATACCGGCGATGCCACGGGTTCATTTGCCTATAATCCGGCCACGGATAGCGGTAACAGTTTCACTGTGGCGGGTATCAGTTTCAGGGTGACCGGGGCACCGGCTACGGGTGACAGTTTTGTCGCTGCGGCTAACACCAGCGGTTCAGGTGATAACACTAATGCCCTGCTGTTGGCGGGCTTGCAGTCGGTGAAAACCATGGAAAACGGTAACGCCAGTTTTCAGGATGCCAACGGCCAGCTGATCAGTGAGCTTGGGGCGCGTACACGCAGTGCGGAGATAACCTCCAAGGCCCAGGCGTCACTGAAGAGCCAGGCCCAGGAATCGCGCGATGCATTATCCGGTGTTAACCTGGACGAGGAAGCTGCCAATCTGATTCGTTTTCAGCAGGCCTATTCCGCCATTGCGCAGGTTGTTTCCGTGGCAAACACCACGTTTCAGACCTTGCTGAGTGCGGTGGGGAGGTAGTCATGCGTATCGGTACACTGAATATGTTTCGGCAGGGTATAGATGCCATTATTAACCGGCAGACCGATCTTTTCCGTACCCAGCAACAACTGTCTTCCGGCAAGCGTATCAACCGGCCTTCTGATGACCCCAGTGGAGCGGCACAACTGGTAGGACTGTCTGAATCGCTCAAGGTCACTCGTCAGTACCAGCGTAATATTGATTCCGTTCGTAGCCGCCTGGAGCTGGAAGATTCTTCACTGGCCGGAGTCGGTGACGCACTGCAACGAGCGCGTGAGTTAACAGTACAGGGGCTGAACGATACCAATGGTCCCGTGGAACGCGCCGGTATCGCCAAGGAAATCCGCCAGATTCTCGGCGAGGTGAAGGGGCTGGCCAATCGCACTGACGGGACAGGTGAATACCTGTTTGCCGGATTTCAGGGAAAGACCGTGCCCTTCAAAGATAATGGGGCCGGCGTATTCTCCTACGTGGGGGACCAGGGACAAAGGTTTGTACAGGTGGGTGGGGCACGCCAGATTGCTGACGGCGATTCGGGTTTTGATGTTTTCATGAAGATTCCGGCGGCGGGTGGAGGGTTTGAAGACATCTTCACCACGTTAAACACACTTGCCACGGATCTCGAGTCAAATAGCCCCAATCCGGCCAGCCTTGACCAGATTGATAACGCCATGAATAACATCACCGGGATTCGCGCCACGACAGGCGCACGCCAGAATGCAGTCGATCGGCAGGAGACTGTCAACGTGGCGCTGATCTCCCAGTTGGAAAATACCCGTTCGATTGTTGAAGACCTTGACTATGCCGAGGCGGCCAGTCGTCTGAGCAGACAGAGCGTGACCTTGCAGGCCGCCCAGCAGGCCTTTATCAAGGTCCAGAATCTCAACCTGTTTAACTTCCTGTAGAATCTGCAAC
>CAYYAP010000167.1:0-1261 GCA_964469575.1 uncultured Thiohalobacter sp. | reverse complement strand
TGTCCCCATTCACACACAGGCTCCATTCACTAACAATGACATGCTTGCGCTTGTCTGAGTTGTCGCGCAGGGCGAGTGCGACGATATGTGACGCATTCGGCCGGATCAGCTGGAAATGCCAGTTTTTTTCACAGTCATCGACAGTGTCGTCAAATTCCACTGAAACATTTTCACCGTTTACCTCGAAACAGAGTTGATGGGTCGGAAAACTGATGCCGATACCGCGTGCCTTGACATAGGCTTCACGCAAGGTCCAGTGTCTGTAGAAATATGTCAGGAAATCCTCACCTTCACGTTGACCTAATGCCATCAGTTCCCGGGAGGAGAACATACGTTGAGCGACCCCCAGAGGGTTGTTCCGTTCATGCAGTAGTTCAGCGTCTATACCGCAATCCACATCGAGCGTCACAACACATGCCGCCAGGCCACGGGTATGTGTCAGATTGAAGCGCAGGCGGCTTCCGAGGTCAGGATGGATCTCCGGACGTCCGCGTTTACCGTGGGTGAAACGCCAGTCAGCAGGTGCAATGTCAGCATAGAATGACAGCACGCTGCGCACCAGCGCGTGTGCTACCAGGTAATGGTGGCCATCAACAGGTCGAATAAAGCGGGCGAGTTTCTCGCGCTCTTCGGGCTCCAGCATGTCGCGGCAGTGTTGCAGGACTTCGGGGTCGCAGATGGATTCCGGCGCAATATGCCAGATGTGTGTTTCATGGGACAAGGCCCGGGTATTTTTCCTGGTGTGTGGATCCTTCAATGCAGCGCGCTGCCACAACCTTTCAGACGGCGGTCGTCGAGGCTGATGTTTACCGTGACTTCGCGTGTCTCGTCGGTGACGGGGTCGCGACAGGGTTTGCCGTTCAGTTCGACAATGATCTGGTGCGACTTGTTTTGAGCGGAATACAAGGTCTTGCGTGCGCTTTCGATAATCACGGGTTCGGGGGTGGTGAAGTCATAGTGCTTATGATCTGTCCCGGTGAACAGTTGCATGTCGCCGTCGAGCGTAAGCTCCAGTATCCAGTCTGGCGCACTGCCAGTAGCGCGGAAATCCACGCCGTTGAGTCTGGCATTTTCCCGGACTGCGCGCTGTGTATTGTTCCGGCAATGTTCGTAGCGGCTGTCCGGCAGTTCGAGACGTGCCTGTCCGTTATGGTAGTGGAAGCTGATGTCTGGGCCGCGGTAGCTGGTGCCGGGGCCATCCTCAACCCGTGGAAGTTGCACAGCATGCCCGGGCAGGAACAGCCACATGGCGTCACCTTCC
>CAYYAP010000166.1:3608-4820 GCA_964469575.1 uncultured Thiohalobacter sp. | reverse complement strand
GCGAGAAGCGCAGGGAACCCGCGCAGCGGGCAAACCGTCGATCCGGACACCTGCCGTCCACCGGCCCGAACCTTACCCCCCCCCAAACCAATTAAATCAGGCTTTCCTAATACAGACCCGCTATAATCAGCGGCCTTTTGAATCCTGGACGGGAAACCACCATGAATCTCGATCGCGTCACCTCCGGTGCGGATTTACCGAATGACATCAATGTCATTATCGAAATTCCGGCCCACTCCGACCCGGTAAAATACGAGGTCGACAAACAGACCGGCGCCATGTTCGTTGACCGCTTTATGAACACAGCCATGCATTATCCCTGCAATTACGGCTACGTTCCCCACACGTTATCGCCAGATGGCGACCCGGTCGATGTACTTGCACTAACCCCGGTGCCACTGATCAGCGGCGCGGTAGTGCGCTGCCGGCCCGTGGGCGTGTTGAAAATGACCGATGAATCGGGCGACGACGCCAAGGTGCTGGCAGTGCCGATCGACAAGCTGTGCAAGGAGTACCGCCGGGTTCAGGATTTCCGTGATTTACCGCCGAGTGTGCTTGAACAGATCGCACACTTCTTTGAACACTACAAGGACCTGGACGAAGGCAAGTGGGTGCGCGTGGATGGCTGGGCCGGGATCGACGAGGCTCGCCGGGAAATTCTCGACAGCGTCGAACTGTACAAAAAAGCACCTGAAAAACCCAACTTCTGAGTATCGCCATGAAAGTCTGTATCGTTTCCGACAGTCACGACCACCGCCCACTGCTGGCGGCCGCCGTCAGCGCCGCCAAAGCCGCTGGTGCCGAGGCCGTGCTGCACTGCGGCGATGTCGTCGCACCCAGCACCCTCAGCGTGCTGAAACCGTTCGGTCTGCCCATCCATGTCATTCACGGCAACAACGCCGGCGACCTGTACATGATGGCGCGCATCGCCAACCAGCCGGGCAATCATGTCACTTTCTACGGCCAGGACGCCGGTATCGAGTTAGCCGGGCGGAGAATTTTTCTGGTGCACTACCCGCACTACGCACACGCCATGGCAACCACTGGCAACTGGGACCTGGTGTGCTGCGGGCACGACCACGAGGCGCGAATAGAAACCGTGGCCAACATCAAGGGCGGGGAGACGCGCATGGTCAACCCCGGCACCGTCGGCGGCGTTGCCGCACCGGCCACCTGGGTGCTGGGCGATCTGGATGCCATGACATTTGAAGT
>CAYYAP010000166.1:0-3508 GCA_964469575.1 uncultured Thiohalobacter sp. | reverse complement strand
TTGCCGCACCGGCCACCTGGGTGCTGGGCGATCTGGATGCCATGACATTTGAAGTCCATGAGGTTGAAGTTGATGCGGTGGCGTAGTTCTAACCTGGGGTATTGTGCTCCACCCAGCGACTTCCTTCTTTCAGCTGTTCCTTTTTCCAGAACGGCGCGCGCGATTTGAGTGCTTCCATCAGCCAGCGGCTCGCCTCGAAGGCATCCTTGCGGTGCGCCGACCAGACGGCCACCAGGACGATCGGATCGGTGGGATGCAGTTCGCCGACTCGGTGCACCACCAGGGTATCGAGCAAATGCCATCGCGCGGCGGCATCGGCGCAGATTTTCTCCAGGTAGCGTTCGGTCATGCCGGGATAGTGTTCCAGGAGCATCCCCTGGACGGCATCGCCCTCGTTAAAATCACGCATGCTGCCCACAAAAACCGCTGTCGCACCGACGCTGCCATCCTCATCGTGACGGGCATTTTGCCGGGCCTGCACTTCGACCCAGGGGTCAAAGGGCTGGTCAGTAACCCGCACAGTCATGGTGCACCCCCGGTCACTGGCGGGAAAAAGGCAATTTCATCCCGCTCGGAAACGCTGGCGTCAAGGTCTACATATTCCATATTGCGTGCGGCTAACACATTATCCGGCAAGGATTCTTCAGGCAACAGCAAGGCCCACACGTCGCGAATCGTGGCATTTTCCGGCACGGACAATGAACGCACGTCTATTCCATGACGCTCGCGTAAACCGGCAAACAACCTGACATCGACATGCATTTTCCCGCTCCCGCGTTGCGCACTCACACACAGCGACCTATAGTTAGCCCTAACCATGTGTAAAGATTCTGAAAACAGTGCCTGTACAGTGTATCACGCAGACCTGATTATTCGCGCAAACACAGGCATTTTATGGCAAGTGAACTGACCCATTTCAACGCAGCCGGCGAAGCCCACATGGTCGATGTCGGCGACAAGGCCGTTACAAATCGCTGCGCGGTGGCCGAGGGCCGAATCGTCATGCAGGCATCGACGCTGGAACACATTAGACGTGGCGATAACCGCAAAGGCGACGTACTGGGTATAGCGCGTATTGCCGGCATCATGGCCGCCAAGAAAACCGCCGAGCTGATACCGCTGTGTCACCCGTTGGCGCTGACGCGTGTGGAAGTCGAACTTGAAACCTGCGATGAACCTGCTTCGGTTTACTGCCGCGCAACGGTTGAGACGCGTGGACAAACCGGCGTGGAAATGGAAGCACTGACCGCTGTACAGATTGCGTTGCTAACCGTCTATGACATGTGCAAGGCTGTTGACCGCAGTATGACACTGCACGAGGTTCGCCTGCTGGAGAAGCTGGGCGGGAAATCAGGTCACTGGCAAAGGACCGGTGCGACATGACGACATTACTCAGGGTCCTGATCGTCGAAGACTGTGATGACGATGCCCAGTTGCTGCTGGTCAGGCTGCGACGCGCGGGTTATTCACCGGATCATGTGCGCGTCGACAATGCGGAGGATCTCCGCAAGACGCTACAGGAGCACGACTGGCAAATCGTCATTTCAGACTATGCCATGCCAGGCTTCAGCGGCCTGGAGGCCCTGCGCATCCTGCGTGAACAGGACCACGAAACTCCTTTCATACTGGTGTCAGGCACCGTCGGTGAAGAAATTGCTGTCGAAGCCATGCGCACCGGCGCCAATGACTACATCATGAAAGACAATCTTGCCCGCCTGATACCCGCTATCGACCGCGAGTTGCGCGACGTCAGGGAACGCACAGACCGCAGGCGTGCCGAGGAAGCCCTGTACCAGGAACGTGAACGCGCACTGATCACCCTGCACTCAATCGGTGATGGCGTCATCACCACCGATTCCGACGGGCGTGTCGATTATATGAACCCTGTCGCCGAACGTGTCACGGGCTGGAGCAGTGGCGCGGCGCAGGGCCACCCGCTCACCGAGATACTGCCGCTCACCCATGAGGCGTCACGTATTCCTATCGAAAGCCCCGCTGCGGTCAGCCTGCGTACCGGTGAGGTAGTCAACCTGACCGAACAATGCCTGCTGATCAACCGTGACGGCCAGGAATTTCATATCGAAGACTCGGCGGCACCCATCTTCGATCGGGATAACAATATTATCGGCGTGGTGCTGGTGTTCCACGATGCAACCCGTGAACGACACATGGCGCGGCAGATGGTCTGGGAAGCCACCCATGACAGCCTGACGGGCCTGGTCAACCGACGCGAGTTCACCCAACGACTGAACAATCTGCTGACGTCCGGCTATAACAGTCACCAGGAACACGCCCTGCTCTACCTCGATCTCGATCAATTCAAGGTCATCAATGACACCTGCGGACATGATGCCGGTGATGAATTACTCAGGCAGCTCAGTCGCCTGCTGTTACAGAATGTCCCCACCAGTTCCTCACTGTCGCGACTGGGTGGCGACGAATTCGGTGTACTGCTGGAGAACATCTCTGTCGAGCAGGCAAGGGAAGTGGCCGACAGGCTGCTTGGCACCTTCAGTAACTTTACCTACCAGTGGGAAGAGCGCCGCTTCGATGTTGGCGTCAGCATCGGCATGGTACCCATCCAGCACGACGCCCGGAATGCCTCGCTGGTCCTCAGTGCGGCCGACGTAGCGTGCTATGTCGCCAAGGAAGGCGGACGCAACCGTATTCACGTGTACGAAGAAAGTGATATTGATCTCGGCCAGCGGCACAGTGAAATGCATTGGGTGTCACGCATCAAGGAAGCGCTGGAGGAAGACCGCTTTGTGCTCTACCGCCAGGAAATCATCCCCCTGAACGAGGATGATCAAACGCCGCACTGTGAACTGCTGGTGCGCATGCTGGGCGCCGACGGCAGGGTCATCCCGCCGGGTGACTTTATCCCGGCGGCCGAACGCTATAACCTGATGAATGCGATTGACCGTTGGGTGATCGACAATGCATTCCGGTTCATCCAGACTTTCCAGCAACGTGGGGATACCTGCGTCTACTCGATTAACCTGTCCGGCAACTCGCTCAATGACGAGGATATTGCCGGATATATCGGGCAAAAAATCAACGAGTACCAGGTCCATACCGGGCAACTGTGTTTCGAAGTGACGGAAACCGCCGCAGTATTCAACCTGGTCAGGGCAAGCCAAATCATCAAGGCACTGAAGAAACTGGGCTGTCGCTTCTCGCTCGATGATTTTGGCAGTGGACTGAGCTCCTTCGGCTACCTGAAAAACCTGCCGGTCGATTTCCTGAAAATCGATGGGGGTTTCGTCAAGGATATGAATACCAACCCGATGAACCGCGCCATTGTCGAAGCCATACACCAGGTCGGCCACACCCTGAGCATCCGCACCATAGCCGAGTTTGTCGAGAACGAGGCCATTGTGGCCCAGTTACGCGATATCGGTGTGGACTACGCGCAGGGGTATCACTTCAGCCGGCCTGAACCGCTGATCGATGACAGCAATGTCATTCCGCTAAATAAAAAAACATCGAAATCAAACTGTTAGTAAAA
>CAYYAP010000165.1:0-4873 GCA_964469575.1 uncultured Thiohalobacter sp. | reverse complement strand
GATCAATTCGTCATACCGGCGCATGCCGGTATCCATGTCATTGAAACCCCTGGATCCCGGCATGCGCCGGGATGACGGTAAAGGGATTAATCAGAGTTGCCTTAGAGACGGCCATCAACTTCATCGACGGGCAGCAGGTGCTTGACGTCATAAAGCACGGCGTTGTCCTTGCCAAAGGCACGAATACCGGCAGCGCCCATCTCACGGAACTGCTTGTGCGCTACGGCCAGCACCACCGCATCATAGGCGCCCTTCCCGGGCTGCTCGACGGGCCTGATGCCGTACTCACGCTCGGCTTCACCGGCATCGACCCATGGGTCGTAGACATCGACATCAACGTTATAGCTTTGTAATTCCTCGATCACATCGACGACCCGCGTATTGCGCAGGTCGGGGCAGTTTTCCTTGAAGGTCAAGCCCATCACCAGGATGCGTGAATCGCACACAGACAAGTGCGAACGGTTCATCAGCTTGAATACCTGCTCGGCCACATAGGCACCCATGCTGTCGTTAATACGCCGCCCGGCAAGAATAACCTCGGGGTGATAACCGATTTCCTGCGCCTTGTGGGTGAGATAGTAGGGATCAACACCGATACAATGACCACCCACCAGGCCAGGGCGGAACGGCAGGAAATTCCACTTGGTTCCTGCGGCTTCCAGCACCTCGATGGTGTCGATGCCAAGCCGGTTAAAAATCAGCGCCAGCTCATTGATCAGCGCAATATTGACATCACGCTGCGTATTCTCGATCACCTTGGCGGCCTCGGCAACACGTATGCTGCTGACCTTGTGGGTACCAGCGGTAATCACCTTGCGGTACAAGGCATCGACAAAGTCAGCCGCTTCCGGCGTGGAACCGGAAGTCACCTTCAATATGGTGGTTACCCGGTGTTCCTTGTCGCCCGGGTTGATGCGCTCCGGACTGTAGCCGACGAAGAAATCCTTGTTGAAGATCAGACCCGATACCTCTTCCATAATCGGCACACAGACCTCCTCGGTCGCACCGGGATAGACGGTTGACTCGAAGATTGCTACGTTGCCCTTCTTGAGGATCTTGCCCAGCATCCGGCTGGCTGACTCCAGTGGCGACAGGTCCGGGCGTTTGTAACGGTCTATCGGGGTCGGGACGGTCACGATAAATACATTGCAACGACCCAGCTCATCAAGCTGATCGGTGTAGCTTAGCTGCTTCGCCTCGGCAAGCTCTTCGCTATACACTTCCAGCGTGCTGTCTTTGCCAGACTTTAACTCGTTGATGCGTGGCGTATTTATATCGAATCCGGTGGTAGACATCTGCTTGCCGAACTCTACGGCCAACGGCAACCCCACATAACCCAAACCAATAATGCCGATTTTTGCTTGTTCTACGGACAGCATGTCTTATCCCGGTTAATTTGCGGACGTATTGTGCGGTAGTGGCGCGGGAAGTGCCACCCGTTCCAGGTTTTGCACCGTCTCCAGCGCCTCGGAGCGCAGTTTCCGCTTGATCAGCCAGGGTCCGATGATTGGCGGAATCCAGAAATCCGGCCGTACCTCGGAGCGAATCAGCACCCGCGTACCGGTCGGCTCCTGCCAGATATTGACCCGCGCATAGCCATGCTGGAAATCGCTGAGTTCGGGAACCACGACCGCAGTAATAGAACCATCCTGCGACTCGATGACATTCTGGACCTGATGAATATGCTTGCAATAGAACCATACGCAGGCCTTTGTGACGGTTCTGACCTGATAATCACCCGCCTTGCGCTCCAGCAGGATTTCACTGGATTCGATAGCCGGGTTGACCCGGGAAAGGTGCTCGTAGTCTGTCAGCAGGTGGCGCACCGCCGGTTCCGGAGCGCTAATCAGTGCATCGACCTCGACAAAATAGCTACCGCTCTGGTGGGTGACCAGTGCGGTATAGACCTCGCCGGCAACCGCGCCAAATGCGCACAGCGTCAGCCAGCCGCCAAATAATCCCGCAGCGCTAGCGGAACAGGCCCTTGAGTGTATCGCCAAACTGCTTCTCCAGTTTATTGCCGATTTCCTTGCGGATCTTTTTCTTGATCTTCTTTTTGATTTTCTTCTTCGCCACATCCTTGATAGCAGAGTCGAGTTTCAAGCTGTATACAGGTGCGGCAAATGTACCACTAACTTGAATCGGAATAGCGACACCACGCAAGTCCTGGAGCGCCTTGCCACTCTGGCCCTCCAGGCTACCAACCAGCTTGGCCGTCACGGTATAGTCAATCGTCTCTGCCGGCAGGCTGACCTTGCCCTTGCCGTCAACGCGCAATAACGGGCTTTTGGCGCGCAAATCGTTATTGCGTATGACACCATTGGTCACAGTTGCCGACCCGGACAGCTCTGAAAAATCCGTCTGCTGAGGCGTATCCGTTGCCGGCAATGTCTTGCCCTTTACCACCGCCTGCGCCTTGCGAATCATCCGAATCAGATTGATGCCTTTCACCGCACCGTCAGTAAACGCAAAGGCCAGCTTGCCGTTCAGGGTCCGCCGGAATTCCTCCGGCGTCTGCCCCCTGGCGGTAAGTTGCGCACTGGCCTCGGTCTTTCCCTGAAGCCGGTCCTGGCCCATCATATCCTTTAGTAACGGACCCACCTGGACACCGGAAAACGCTTCATTCAGCGATATCACCGGCTTTGCACCGCGTACATCCAGCTTGATATCGCCCTTGTAGTTTCCCTCATACAGGGACGCCTTGGCCGGGTGGACCCGGACAACCCCGTCTTTCGCTTTCAGTTGCATGATGATATCCCGGCTGCGCAATTGTGCGGCCTTGAGTTCACCAATGGATAGCTTGCCCGCAACATCAAGGGAGCGCAGTGTTTTGACCGGAATCATTCCTGCCCCGGCTGCAGCCGCAGTCGTTGGGGTGACGGGCACCGCTTGCTGTTGCGGCGGCAGGTAACGATCGACATCGATGGCATCCAGCCTGGTATCAAAACGAATCGCGGGATGTGCGAAATCAGCAACAGAGAAATTGCCGTCGAGGGTTGAATCATCCAGGTGGATACGTATATCGGACAGCTTCACGCTGTGCGTCGTGGCGGTAAACTTCAACGCTGCATCGGCACGTCCCAGTACCGCCGGGTCTGAGGTTTCCGGTACGGCCAGACCCAGCGCCGCCATCAGCTCACGCGGCGAAAACGTCTTTATCTGCAAGGCACCGTCGAAGCTGGCGTCACCCATGATCTGCGTACCCGCCAGTCCACCCTCCACCAGAAGACCGGCGAGCTCGAAGCGTAAATCAGACAACTGAAGCGTTTGCGCATCCGGGTTAAGCGCAAGCTCAAACTTCAACTTTGGCGTCAGCCCTTTTTGCGGCATGCCAGTACCGGTCACTCTCATCGACAAAGACACCGGCACATTTTCACCGGGTCCGATGGCGCCGGTTTCCAGGTTCAGGTCCTCGACCAGATAACGGTTTCCACTACTGCGGTCATCCCAGACAATGCTTGCATGACTGATTTGCACGCCACCGATAGCCAACCCTGCCAGCACAGGTGCGCCGCCAGCAGGCGCAGGCTTCTTCTCAACAGGCACCTTCCCGGTTGTCTTGCCGGCAGACAGATCCTGCCAGTTGGTCTTGCCTGACTTGTCGGTTTCCAGCAAAACCTGCAAACCTTTCAGCACCACCGTGTCCATAACCAGTTTCCTGGACAACA
Organism: uncultured Thiohalobacter sp.; assembly: GCA_964469575.1. GTDB lineage: Bacteria > Pseudomonadota > Gammaproteobacteria > DSM-19610 > DSM-19610 > Thiogranum. The sequence goes on along the minus strand of CAYYAP010000165.1, from coordinate 1,205 downwards.
GTGGGAGCAGTTTTACCCGAATCTGCACCTGCTCAACCTGGGCAAAGGGCTGTTTGGAAAAACCTGTTGCGTTGGATAATTCACTCTGCCCGATACCGATACCCAGCCAGGGGAACACCGACAACTTCAGATCGCCTTCCATCGACAGGGTGCGCCCGGTATTCGACTCCACCGCTTCGGCAATTTCAGGCTTGTAGTCATTCGGGTCAATGACCATCGGCAGCACAACAACCGCCACCACAATCAACGCCAGCAAGATACCGGCGCCCAGACCCACCCAACGAATCAACTTACCCATAGCAGACCCCTGTTAGCTGGAATGCCGGCAAAACCGACCGGATGGAAAATGGAGCGGGTGATGGGAATCGAACCCACGTTTGAAGCTTGGGAAGCTCCAGTTCTACCATTGAACTACACCCGCGATATTCAGACCTGCCCGGAGTTTACAGCCACTCACCCCCCGGAGTCACCACCTTGCAGCCTCAGCGAAGTTCAACATGCCGCTTTGTCGCCAGCTTGTAGATTTCCAGCAAGTCCTCTTCGGTGATATCGACAAAGGTATCGATGTGACTCAAGGCAAAAACGAAGTCTTCGTGGCTAACGGGTTCATATTGCATGGCCTCTGACACAGGAACTTTTGCTTTGAGATGCAGGTGAACAGGATACCGCCGCCACTTGAAAAAGCCATTAAACACGATCGCAACCAGCAGTATGGTCACCGTGTTCAGCAGTATGGGCGCGTACTCGTAGTGATAGCCCAGGTGGTGAAGTTTCTCGGAACCAATCACGGCCGCCAGCGCTGTCGCGCCCCCGGGCGGATGGATACAACGGGTAAAATACATGGCACCAATGGCCAGACCGACACTGGCGGAGGCGGCTACGGCATAGTCCGGTATCCATTGCCAGCACATCACCCCGACAATCGCTGATATGGCATGCCCGCCAAAAACATTCCAGGGCTGCGAAAAAGGCACATGCGGCGCGGCGAAAAGCAACACGGCACTGGCCCCCATCGACGGGACAATAAACACGGCAACATTGGGATCAAGCAGCCATTGGCTGCTCATGAATATGCCGAATATTCCAAGAAAGCCGCCAACTGTCGAAATCAATTTCTCCCTGTAATTGCTTTTGTGACGACTAAAACCGATCAGATCAAGAAAACCATGCAGTCTCATAAAATTTCCTTCCTATGTCACTCAAAC
>CAYYAP010000164.1:0-4905 GCA_964469575.1 uncultured Thiohalobacter sp. | reverse complement strand
ATCAGCGGACAGGGTTTCCTGATCATGAACGACAACGGCACCAATGCCTACACCCGTGCCGGGGCGCTGGGTGTGGACCGAAACGGATTTGTGGTCAACAACCAGCAGCAGCAGCTGACCATCTTCCAGGCGGATAGCACCGGGAATATTACCGGTGCGACCGGACCCTTGCAGCTGGACAGGTCTGATATCGCCCCGGCGGCGACGACTACCATTGATGTACAGGCTAACCTGGATGCCTCGGCGACTGCGCCGACGGCCGCTTTCGCACCGACAGACGCCAGTTCCTATAACAACTCGACATCGTTGACAATATTCGACAGCCTGGGTTCACCGCACCTGAATACCATGTATTTCCGCAAGACTTCGCCGAATAACTGGGATGTCTTTCAGTATGTCGATGGCAACCAGGTGAATACCGGCGCGCCGTTAGGGGAAACCCTGACCTTTGACAGCTCCGGCGCTATCACCGGTGGTTCACCAACCAGTATGACCTTTACCCCGGCCGGTGGCGCGGCGGCGATGACGGTGGGTGTCGATTACAAGAGCACTTCACAGTTCGGTAGCCCTTTCACTGTCAATACATTGTCCCAGGATGGCTTTGCGACCGGACGTTTGAGTGGCATCGATATCAGCGATACCGGCGTTATTACCTCGCGCTTCACTAACGGTCAGTCGCGTACGCTGGGACAGATTGCCATCGCCACCTTCAACAACTCACAGGGCTTGCGCCAGCTGGGCGATACCAGCTGGGCCGAGACTTTTGACTCCGGGGCGCCGCTGGTCGGTGCGCCGGGTTCCGGTTCCGCCGGTCTGATCCAGTCCGGCGCACTGGAAGGTTCCAACGTGGACCTCACCGAACAGTTGGTCAACATGATCACTGCGCAGCGTAATTTCCAGGCTAACGCCCAGGTGATTACCACCGCAGATACGATCACCCAGACCATTATTAATATCCGTTAATCGCAGGCTGGAGAATAGCACATGGATCGGGTCGTATTTGTAGCCGCCAATGCAGCCAAGCAACTGCTGCGTTCACAGGCGGTTAACAGTAACAATCTGGCTAATGCCAACACGGTGGGTTTTCAGGCGGACATGAAAAACTTCCGTGCGCAGATGCTTCGTGGTCCGGGCTTTGAAAGTCGTGCCTTTACCGAGATCGAGAGCGCGGGTGTTAGTGGTAAAAAAGGCCAGATTCAGACGACCGGGCGTATGCTCGATGTGGCTGTCGCCGGGCAGGGATGGCTTGCCGTGCAGGCGCCGGATGGCAGCGAGGCTTACACCCGCGCCGGTAACCTGAGCGTCAATATCAATGGTCAGCTTGTCACCTCGGCGGGACATCCTGTGCTGGGCACGGGTGGTCCTGTGGTGATTCCCGAGTACGAGAAGATTGAAATCGGCAGTGACGGGACCGTGAGTGTACGCGCCATCGGTCAAACGCCATCGACGCTCAGCGAGGTAGCACGCATCAAAATGGTTTCCCCGCGTTCTGGCGACATGCTCAAGGGTGAAGACGGGCTGCTGCGCATGCGTGACGGTACAACGGCGCCGGCGAGTACGGATGTTACATTGATCAGCGGGGCGCTTGAAAACAGCAATGCGAATGGCATGGATGCGATGGTCGATATGATAGCGCTGGCCCGCCAGTACGAAATGAGCATCAAAATCATGTCAACAGCCAAGCAGATGGATGAGAAAGCCACCCAGTTGATGAACCTGGGCTAGCGTTTGTATGGATTAACCGAGGTATTACCATGAACAAGGCACTATGGATCGCAAAGACCGGACTCGAAGCGCAGCAGATGCGCATGAGTGTGATTTCCAATAACCTGGCTAACGTCAACACCAACGGTTTCAAACGCGACCGTGCGGTGTTTGAGGATCTGATGTACCAGAACGTACGCCAGGTCGGCGCACTGTCGTCACAGAACAACCGCTTGCCCACAGGGCTTCAGCTGGGCACGGGTGTACGGACCGTAGCGACGGAGAAAATCCAGACACTGGGTAATATTATTCAGACAGGTAACAGTCTCGATATGTCGATTCAGGGCCGCGGGTTTTTCCAGATCCTGCAGCCCGACGGCAACATTGCCTATAGTCGTGATGGTTCGTTCAAACTCGATGAGACCGGACAGATGGTGAATTCCAATGGTCTGGTTTTGCAGCCGGCGATCACTATACCGAGCAACGCTACAAGCGTAACCATTGGTTCAGACGGCGTAGTATCAGCGTTGACGCCGGGGAGTGCCGCACCGACACAGTTAGGTAGCATCCAGTTGGCTGATTTCATCAATCCTACCGGCCTGCAGGCTATCGGTCAGAACCTCTTTCTTGAAACCGCCTCCAGCGGATCGCCTACCACAGGTACACCGGGTCTGAACGGGATTGGTTCGGTTGTACAGGGTTCCCTGGAAACCTCCAATGTCAATGTGGTGGAAGAACTGGTGAATATGATTGAGACACAGCGCGCCTACGAAATGAATTCCAAGGCAATCCAGACCAGTGACCGCATGCTGCAATTTGTGACCAACAATCTCTGAGCAGGACTGAACAGGCAGGCTGACATGATAATCCGATTGGCGAACCCGATAAAACTGCTGCTGGCACTGTCCGTATTGCTGGCTATGGGAGGCTGTGCGACTACACCGCCACCAAAGGACAGTTACCGTCCCACACTGCCACGTGCCTACATCAGCGAGGAGAGCAAGGATGGGTCTATCTATCAGGCGGCTCGTGACGTACGCCTGTTCGAGGATGTGAAGGCGCGCCGTGTCGGTGACATCATTACCGTGGTATTACAGGAAAGTACATCGGCATCAAAGTCTGCTACAACAACAACAGACAAGAGCCAGGATACGACGATCGCCAGCCCGACAATCCTGGGCGCGATACCCACTTTCAATGCACCGGGCATACTTCCGCTTGACAGTAACCGAAACAATACACTTGCCGCGAACCTGAGTTCCGCGAACAAGTTCGAAGGCAAGGGTGATACCAGCCAGAGTAACAGCCTGACGGGCAATATCACAGTCACCATCGCCGATGTATTACCCAATGGCAACCTGATTATCCGTGGCGAGAAATGGCTGACCCTGAACAAGGGTGAAGAGTTTATCCAGATATCCGGCATCGTACGGCCGCAGGATGTCAGTACCTTGAACACGGTGTTATCGACCCAGATTGCCGATGCGCGTATTACCTATAGTGGCAAGGGTTTTCTTGCCGATGCCAACGAAATGGGCTGGCTGGCGAAGTTCTTTAACAGCCCGATCTGGCCATTCTGACAAGGCGGTAGTTGACTATGTACAGAATAATCCTTGCCTTTACCCTTGCCCTGCTGGCAGCTGATGCCTGTGCAGAACGGATCAAGGATATCTCGCACCTGGCTGGCGTGCGCGATAACCAGTTGGTCGGGTATGGTTTAGTGGTCGGTCTCAGCGGCAGTGGTGATCAAACCAGCCAGACACCGTTTACCATACAAAGTATTAATAATATGCTGCAACAGTTTGGTATCACTGTACCAACAGGTGGCACTGCCGCACAATTAAAGAACGTTGCCGCTGTTGCGGTACATGCCACCCTTCCGGCCTTCGCCAAGGTGGGCCAGACCATCGACGTTACCGTTTCCTCCATCGGCAATGCAAAAAGTCTGCGAGGTGGCAGTTTGCTGATGATGCCACTGAAAGGCGCCGACGGGCGTATCTATGCCATGGCGCAGGGTGACCTGCTGGTTAGCGGTCTTAACGCGTCGGGTAGTGACGGTTCCAATGTGACCGTGAATATTCCCAGTGTTGGCAGTATACCTAACGGTGCGACAGTGGAACGTATTGTTCGTAACCCGTTTTTGAACGGGGACTCTATCACTCTCAACCTGAACCGTTCCGATTTCACCACCGCCACCCGTCTGGCAAGGGCGATTAATCAGACCGTCGGTTCTGGCATTGCACATCCACTCGACGCGGTTTCTATCCAGGTCAGCGCGCCGCATGATCCTGGCCAACGGGTGGCATTCGCCTCGATGGTCGAGAACATTGTGATTAAGCCGGGCGAAGCGGCGGCGCGTGTAGTTATTAATTCACGTACCGGCACGGTTGTCATTGGCGACAGGGTGCGCATTTTACCTGCGGCGGTTTCACACGGCTCACTGGTTGTGACAGTGACTGAAACCACCCAGGTCAGTCAGCCTGGTGCGTTCTCTTCCGGGACAACGGCAGTAACCGGAAAGAGCGATGTCGATGTGAAACAGCAAGGGGATCATATGTTCCTGATTGACTCAGGCGTAACCCTGCAGGATGTGGTTGATGCGGTGAACCGCGTCGGGGCTACACCGGCAGACCTGGTGTCCATCCTCCAGGCACTCAAGGGCGCCGGCGCATTGCGCGCCGAACTGATCGTGATCTAGCCGGAGCAGAATCGTGACCCAGGGCGTACTACAGACCGACGTTTACACAGACTTCCAGGGTCTTAATGCGCTGCGTAGTCGCGCCCGCACGGATGGCAACAGTGAGGAAACGCTGCGTGAAGTGGCAAGCCAGTTTGAAGCGCTGTTCCTGCAGATGATGCTGAAAAGTATGCGTGATGCCAGCCTGGGCGATGGCGTGCTGGATAATGAACACACCAAAACCTATCAGGCGATGTTTGACAAACAGATTGCCATCAAAATGAGTGAGGGCAGAGGCATAGGTCTGGCGGAGATGATGGTGCAGCAGTTACATAAACAGGATAGCCATGATGCCGGGGAAAAACAGACCGGAGTCAAATTAAATACACTGTCCCCGGTTTCGCAGGGGACAGATTTACGGCAAAAGGGGACAGATTTAAATCTGTCCCCGTCCACCCCCGCAGCTGACGGGGACAGATTTAAATCTGTCCCCCTTCGTGTCCCCTTTCACCCTGAGTCACCGA
>CAYYAP010000163.1:0-4947 GCA_964469575.1 uncultured Thiohalobacter sp. | reverse complement strand
GCTCGCAGCGACTGTGGCACCGATGGCGTTGCCTTGCAGGTCCTTGGCTCCGGCGGACCCGAAATCATGCAGGACCGGCGCGCCTCCAGTAGTTACCTGGTGTGGCTGAACGGCAAGGCCAGACTGCTGGTGGATGCCGGTGGCGGCAGTGCGCTTAACTTTGGCCGCAGCGGCGCCGCCTTCGAGGACCTGGATGCGATCGTGTTTACCCATTTTCACGTCGACCACAGCGCTGATCTGCCGGTGTTGGTGAAAGCCTCGTGGTTTGGTAACAGGACGCGGAGCCTGCCGTTGTACGGGCCAACCGGAAACCGGCTGATGCCATCAATGCGAGGATTCGTGACGGCGCTGTTTGACGATAAACGGGGCGCGTTCCGCTATCTGAGTGATTTTATCGATACCTCGCCCACGAGCGCCTACAAGCTCGAAACGCATGATATTGCCGCAACAGGGAAAAGCCTCTGGTCCGGGTTTTACAATGCGCGCATGCGCCTTTCCGCTATCCCCGTACACCATGGCCCGGTACCAGCACTGGCCTGGCGGGTCGATGTTGCAGGCCACTCAATCACCTTTTCCGGCGATATGAACGGCGATAACCATACTCTGGTCAAACTTGCTGCGGATTCCGATTTACTGGTCGCCCACAATGCCATCCCGGAAGGCGCAACGGGTGTGGCGCGCCAGTTGCACATGCCGCCCTCCGTCATCGGCAGGGTTGCGACTAGCGCCCGGGTCAAACAACTGGTGCTCTCACACCGCATGCAAAGAACACTGGGACGGGAAACACAAACCCGGCATATCATCCAGCAGGATTACCGGGGACCGATTGAATTTGCCAACGACCTGGATTGTTTTCGGCCATATAAAGGAGAAAAACCATGACGACTGCCGCAACCCTGTTTATTCGATGCCTGGAAAACGAAGGCGTCGACAAGATATTCGGTATCCCCGGCGAGGAAAACCTGTACGTCATGGATGCGCTGCGTAATAGCACAATAGAGTTCATCACAGTCAGGCACGAACAGGCGGCGGCCTTTATGGCTGATGTCCACGGACGCCTGACGGGGAAAGCCGGCGTGTGTCTCGCCACCCTCGGACCAGGCGCCACTAATCTGGTGACCGGTTTTACCGACGCCAACATGGATCGCTCACCGGTCGTGGCCATTGCCGGACAGGGTGCGACCAACCGCATGCACAAGGAAAGTCACCAGATCCTGGACCTGGTGCGTCTGTTTGAACCGATCTCGAAATACAGTGTCGAAATCCTTGAGTCTGAAGTCATCCCCGAACTGGTAAGAAAAGCTTTTAAAGATTCGCAGGCGGAAAAACCCGGTGGCGCGTTCATCAGTTTCCCTGAAAATATCGCTGGAGAAGAAATGCCTGTGGAAGCGCTGCCGCTGAAAGTACAAAGTCCGCTACGGCCGGATGCGCCCGAGTCGAAAATTGTACAGGCCGCCCAGGTCATCGATGCCGCGAAATTTCCACTCATCATGGCCGGTAACGGGGTGATCCGCAACCATGCCAGCGAGGCGCTGATCGCCTTCTCGGAAAAGCTGAACATTCCCGTCACGCAAACCTTTATGGCCAAGGGCGCGATGCCCTTCTCACACCCCCTGTCACTGGGTAGTGTTGGTTTACAGGCGCATGACTATGTCGCCTGCGGGTTTGACCGGGCAGATGTCGTCATCTGCATCGGCTATGATATGGTCGAATATCATCCGCGCCTGTGGCACCCGAACAAGGAAAAGAAAATTATCCATATTGATCTGAGTTATGCCGAAGTCGATGCGCATTACATGCTGGAAGCCGGTGTGCTGGGTGACATCTCCAATTCGCTGACACGCATCGCGGCACACGCCGGCAAACGACACGCCGGTAAAACCGAAAACCTGAAAGGCATCATCATGGATGAACTCGACCAGTATGCCGACGATAGCGGTTATCCCCTGAAGCCCCAGAAGATCCTTTTCGATACACGCCAGGTCATGGACAAGGAGGATATCCTTATCTCTGATGTCGGCGCACACAAAATGTGGATTGCCCGCCTGTTCCGTTGTGAACGCCCCAATACCTGCATTATCTCCAACGGCTTCGCATCCATGGGGATAGGCGTGCCGGGTGCCATTGCCGCCAAGATGGCCTACCCGGACAAAAATGTGCTGACCATCACCGGTGATGCCGGGTTTATGATGAATTCACAGGAAATCGAGACAGCCTTGCGTTACGGGATCGCTATCGTGATTATGATCTGGAACGACAGTGAGTATGGACTGATCAAGTGGCACCAGGAACGCCGTTTTGGCCACTCCAATAATATCGACTTTAATAATCCCGATTTTGTGAAATATGCTGAATCCTTCGGGGCAACAGGCTACCGGGTAGAAACTGCACAAGCGCTCAAACCCACGCTGGAAAAAGCTTTTGCTGATAACACGGTAGTTATTGTCGATGTTGCCGTAGACTATTCGGAAAATATGAAGCTGACCGAAAAGCTGGGGCAGCTGGTTTGCCCGGTGTGATGCTATGATTGTCCGCCCACTGTTTTTCATCCTCTCACTCACTGCGGTACTCGCCACCTTCGTACTGGCGCGGTACTGGTCACATGCCTATGGCCTGTTTTATTTTATTGTGCCGGTGATCGCCCTCGGGCTTTATGACATCGTACAGCGCAAACACACGATTTTGCGCCTCTACCCGGTGATCGGGCACCTTCGCTTTGTGTTTGAATCAATACGCCCGGAAATCCAGCAATACTTTGTCGAGTCCGACACCAATGGCCAGCCAGTCAGCCGGGAATTCCGCGCACTGGTCTATCAACGCGCCAAGGGGCAACGTGACACACGTCCTTTTGGTACGGTGTTTGATGTTTACCGGGATGGTTATGAATGGGTGAATCACTCACTTTGCCCCCAGCCGGTACGCAACAGGCATCCAAGAATCCGTTTTGGCGGCAAGGATTGCACGCGACCCTACGAGGCCTCACCGCTGAATATTTCCGCCATGAGTTTTGGCGCCCTGAGTCGCAACGCCATTCTGGCGTTAAATAAAGGCGCCAGGACGGGTGGCTTTGCCCATAATACCGGCGAAGGCGGTATCAGCCCCTACCACCTGAAATATGGCGGTGACCTGGTGTGGCAGATAGGTACCGGGTATTTCGGTTGTCGTAATGCGGATGGCGGTTTTGATGAAACCCTGTTCGCGGAGAACGCCCGCCAGGATGTGGTGAAGATGATCGAAATCAAGCTCTCGCAGGGCGCCAAGCCGGGCCATGGCGGTATCCTGCCAGCCGTTAAACTGACACAGGAAATTGCGAATATCCGCCATGTGCCGATGGGACAGGACGTGGTATCCCCCCCTGCCCACACCACGTTTTCCACGCCGATTGGCCTGCTTGAGTTTGTCGCCAGGTTGCGTGAACTGTCGGGTGGCAAGCCGGTGGGCTTCAAACTCTGCCTTGGCAGAAAGGTTGAGTTTCTGGCGATCTGCAAGGCCATGCTGAAAACAGGTATCACCCCGGACTTTATTACCGTGGACGGCGCGGAAGGCGGAACCGGCGCAGCGCCGATTGAACTGACCAACTCGGTGGGAACGCCGCTGCGCGACGGCCTTGTGTTTGTGCATAACGCATTGCTTGGCACGGGCTTGCGTAGCTCCATGCGCATCATAGCCTCGGGCAAGGCGTTATCCGCCTTTCACTTGCTAAGGCTGATGGCGCTTGGCGCGGACACGGTGAATGTGGCGCGCGCCATGATGTTCGCCCTGGGCTGTATCCAGTCGCGGCATTGCAACCAGAACACCTGCCCAACCGGGGTGGCCACCCAGAACCCGGCGCGTTACAAGGCACTGGACGTGGACAGGAAGGCGGTCCGGGTAGCGAACTACCACGCCTCGATGATAGAAAACCTGACGGAACTTGTTGCCACAGCGGGACTGAAAAGCCTTGAGGAACTCCGTCCCTGGCACATCAACCGGCGCGTGGATGGCACGGATATCAGGAACTACGCTGAGCTCTATCCATGTATCGCGGATCAATGTCTGCTATCGGGCAGTTGCATACCTGAGGCGTGGAAAAACGACTGGGAACAGGCAACAGCAGACAGCTGGTGACATAACGCGGGGTGGTTGCCCGGGGATTGGGCTGGTTCGCGGGCAAGCCCGCTCCTACGGGGTGGTGGGTGGTTTTTGCGACGCTCTTTTTTCCCACTCGGCTGCTTTAACGGGATCGGGCTGCAAGCCAAGATCACCGTGCTGGTAAATATTGGCGAGTGTCTTCATGGCAATGCGGTTACCATCATTGGCTGCCTTGGTCATCCAGAACAGCGCTTTTTTATTGTCCTTGTTCACGTCCCAGACACCACTTTCATAACGTAAACCAAGCTCATACTCCGCCTGCGGATCGCCTTTTTCAGCCTTGTCGACCAGCACTTCGGCTGACTGTTGATAGACTTTTGTTGTCGTCTCCACCATGCCGTTGAGTACAGAGAGAAGATTAATGGCGCCACTATGGGCCTGTTCGGCTGCGCGGCTCAACCAGTTCCTGGCCGTTTCCTTTTCGTAGGGGACGTTATAGCCTTCGTAGTACATCTTGCCCAGCAGGTACTGGGCATCCTTGTCGCCCTGCTCGGCAGAACGCGTGATCCAGTCAATGGCCAACTCAGGGTTCTTGCCAACCCCGACACCTTCCAGGTAGGCCTTTCCCAGCAGATATTGCGCCTTCGGATTGTCTTTTTCTGCGGCTTTACGCCACCACAGCACAGCCCGTTGCGGGTCCTTTTCGACTCCACGCCCCTCGGCGTAACAGCTACCGAGTGTCAGGCGTGCGTAGGTATTGCCAATACGGGCGGAGCGACGTAACCAGTACACCGCTTTTTTTGCATCCGGCTTGAGTCCATCACGCCCATTCAGGTAGGCCAGCCCGTACAGTAACTGGGCGCCGGAATCTCCATC
>CAYYAP010000162.1:0-5043 GCA_964469575.1 uncultured Thiohalobacter sp. | reverse complement strand
CCAACCGAGGCGCTTTAAAAGCGTTTGGCCCAGATCGCTTTCCGGCAAGACTTCGGGGACATAACGCCGTGTATCGAACAACCCCGGTTGCTCCAGCAGATCCGCAAGGGTAAACCGGCACAATCGCCCGGCATCGACATAGTTCAGCAAGGCCTGCTCGTAGCGGTGATCCGGCAAGGCCTGTTGTGGGCGCAGACTGTACACGGGGCGTTGCGCCGACATGGCCTCGGTCAGCATGGTCATGCTGTCCTCGCTGACAAACACCTGGTCGGCCACACCCAGGAAGGCTTCCGGCTGATAAGGGTCACCGGACCGGCTCCAGCAGGCAAGCGCCAGGTGAGAGGCCTCGATGTAGCGTTTGAGCAGGCGTTCGCCAGGTGTGCCGGTTCGGCGTGATGTCACCAGCATCCAGCGTATCGTGTATTTATCGGCAAGCGCATTCATGAGTCGGGCGATCCGCATCCAGTCGCGTTGCCGGTACCGGTAGCCCGCGCCCTTACCGCCGATCAGCATCAACCAGTAACGTTGCGTGGAATCGCCGAGACGCTGACGCAGTTGTTCGCCCTGTTCGGTAACCCGCTGCATATCAATCGTGGAGGGCAATAGCGGAACAACGAGATTGTTACCTGCACCCGGCACTGCCTCCAGTGTCATGACGACACTGAAGTGGTGCGGCAACAGTCGGCGCAGTGTACCGGCGAAAATATTCGGCGCACCGGTGACGGCGGCAATCCAGGCGTTGGCAAAGGAGGTTTTACCACCGGCGGAGATCAACAGGTCACAGCGGCCCCGGGGTAAGGCATCCATACGATAAAACCATCGCAGCGGCTTCAGCGAACGTGGCTTGCCGGTTTTGTTCAGCAGGAAACGCAATGCGTTTCGCGCCAGCCCCATGCGCAGTTCAAGATGGATGGTGTGGACATCCAGTGGAACCACTTCATTTAACGCATGAATGATCCCCTGTGAACGGCTGTCGTGCCCCGGCTGGCCATCGGACAATACCCAGACCTGCTTGCGCTCAGACACCACGCCGTCCTGTGCGCATACGCTGCCGGAACGCCAGCATGCCATCACGCCCACTGATTTTGACGCGCGCCAGTTCCAGCGGGTTCCAGTTTTCCGGGTTGTCGATGCCTTCGCGCACGGTCACTGCGCTGTCATAGCCAGCCGCGCCTACTGCGGCGACTTGCTGCGGGCGATACAAACCGAAGGGATAGGCAAAACTACGCACCGGCACATTGAACCGTTGTTCCAGGCGGCGTTTGGCTTCGATCAATTCCTGCTGTAATGCCACGTCGTCGAGTTCAAGAAAGTTCGGGTGTGTCAGCGTGTGCGCGCCAAGCTCGAAACAACCGGAGGCGAGCAGGGTTTCCACCTGTTCATCACTGAGTTTGGCAATGCCTTTCAATTCTTCATCGTCGTGATGCGCCTTGCGCGCACGCGACCAGTCGCGGTCATGGCGATCCACCACCAGGTACAGCGTGGCCTTGCAGCCATACTGCTGTAACAGTGGCAAGGCCCGGGTGGCGTTATCGGCATAGCCGTCGTCGAAGGTGATGGCAAAACATTTCTCCCCGGCATGATCGGCCTGATCGATTAATTCGCTGACAGTAAAACTTCGCCAGCCGTGGTCTTTCAGCCAGCGCAACTGTTGCGCGAACATCGACGGCGAAACGCGCAGCCCGTTGAAACGCGCGCCCGCCACCGGCTCGGCAATCATGTGATACATCAGGATGCGCGGGTAGCGCAGGCTCACCGCCGGCCGCCACCAGGCATAACGCCAGGAAAACCACACGGCGACCAGAAGAACCGGCAGGGCCCACCATGCCGTGCTCACGAAGGCGCGACCTCCTGGTAGAGCGCCAACGTATCACCCACCATATCCTGCACACTGGTGAAGGGTGCCGGGTCGACCGGTTCGGGATGTTCCAGTAACTGTTGCGCCCTGGCCGTCAGGGCATCAATGTCACCGACCGGCACACGCCCCTGCGGGTAGACGCGCGCCAGTGTCTCGCCGACGCCGCCGTGATCGTAACCCACCACCGGCACGCCAAGGCTAAGCGCTTCGCAGACCGTACGGCCAAAGGACTCCGGCTTGTTCGACAGGGAGAACACCAGGTTGGACAGGGACAGTATATCGCGCAGATCCATGCGCTGGCCGGTAAAGGTCACCAGTCCGTCCAGCCCAAGTTTTTGCACCGTACGTTGCAGTTGTTCAGCATAGGCGCTGTGGCGCGGGTCTTCACCACCGACGATCAGGCCGTAAACCGGCAAACCGGCTTTTACCAGCCCCGCCAGCATGTGCAGGAAGTCCACGTGGCCCTTGAGTCGGGTGATACGCCCGGGCAGCGTCAATACGTGACGTTCGAGCAGAAAAGGAAAATCCTGGTACCAGCGGCTGATCCAGGCGTCGCCGGGACGGAAACCGAAAGGGTATATTTCCGGATCGATACCGCGCTCAATCACACGGATTCGCGCCACCTCTGTTTTCGGGTAGTTGTCGGTAATATAACGGCGCGCGGATTCGGATACCGCAATCACCCGCTGGCCGCGCGTCATAATGCGGCTGTAACGGCTGACAGAATACAAGCCATGCACCGTCGTCACGAATGCCGGTCGCCCCTCCGCAGGCAGGCCACGCCAGGCTAACCAGGCCAGCCAGGCCGGGAGACGCGAACGCACATGCACGATGTCGATGGATTCATCCATCATCAACCGCCGCAGACGTGAAACCAGCCGCAGGCTCCACAGGGATTTACGCCCGACCGGCAGATTGATGTGTTCACTCCCCTGCCCGGTCAGGCGACTGACCAGCAGGCCACCACCAGACACCACCAGCGAACGGTGTCCGGCCTTCACCAGGCCACGGGCAATTTCCAGGGTGCCGCGTTCGACGCCACCGGACTCCAGTTCTGGCAGCAGTTGCAGGACCGTCAGTTTACGTTCAGCCATTGTTCGATTATCCAGTCTGCGCAGCGTCCCGCCTCATCGAGCGGCGGTGCTGTCGGTGGAGTTCGCCAATCGCCGGGCGCGGCCACCCAGCCACGCGCCACCAGTGTATCGACCCCGGCGGTCACGCGGTTGGCGCTGCGCCGCGTCACCGCCAGTAAACCCGTTGGCGCCGCGCAGGTGAGTGCCTCGTAAATCATCGACACGCTGTCCTCGCTGACACGAACTTCGCCGGCAGAAAACAACAATTCGGCCAGGGCGTGATCCGGACTGTCTGCCGACAACAACGTAAGTCCCTCGTGGTCACGCAGTAACGCCAGCATCGAAGCCGGCGTCCGCCGTGAACCCAGCACCTGCCAGCGCAACTGTGGCCGCGCCTGTAGCAGCGCATGGATTTGCGCCAGCACCTCGGCATCATTCCAGCGATAATGCGGCGACGGCCCGCCCAGCAGGATCAGGCCCTGGTCCTGCACACGCTGCTGCGATGCGCGCTGCGTGTTCAGCACCCCGGTTGTCACCAGCACATTGGACGCACTGTGAGGCTTGTCGTGTTCAGGGATCAGGCACAGGTCGAACCAGGCATTGGGCAAACTCGGTTGCATCAGTACCACAGCATGCCCCCCGCACGCGCGCCGCGCCGCCAACAGCGGCCAGTGAGTCGCATGGCCCGCGCCGATGAGAAGATCGGGCGACGGAAGTTCACGCCCTGGCGCATAGCGCCCTGTCAGCCACATGCCCAACGCGGCAGCGCGACCCGTGACCGGCAAATCATGCACTTCGACCTCACAACGTGACCGCAAGGCGCGCACCAGCCCCAGGCTCTGCGCATCGTGCCCCGGCTTGCCATCGCTGAAGCGCCACACAATGCAGGAACGGACATCGCTTGCACAATGAGACACAACCGCAGCCGACAGGCTCCTAATCCTTGAGCACGTAGTCAGCGCCGCAATAGGGGCACTTGACGCGACCGGTATCCTCGATGGGCAAATACACCCGCGGGTGCGAGTTCCACAGGCTCATGCTGTCCATCGGGCAGTGCAGCGGCAGATCCGCGCGCGTCACTTCGTAGCGATTTTCGGCATTGGCCGTGATGTAGCGCTTTCCGCTCTGCGCATCGACGGCGGTGTTGGAACCGGGCATAGGTTTATCCTCCATTCTCTCCGACCAGCGACAACCATTCGGGATAGTCCTCGCGGCGGCCGTGTACCTGGTCGAAATACAGGGTCTGTAACTGTTCGGTAATCGGGCCACGGGCACCCTGGCCGATGGTGCGGTTATCCACTTCGCGTATCGGTGTTACCTCGGCGGCAGTGCCGGTAAAGAAGGCTTCGTCCGCCACATACACCTCGTCACGGGTGATGCGCTTCTCGCGAATCTCCAGACCCTGCTCCTGCGCCAGCGTCATGATGGTTTCACGGGTAATGCCTTCCAGCGCCGAGGTCAGGTCCGGGGTGTAGAGCACGCCATTGCGGACAATAAAAATATTCTCCCCGCTGCCTTCCGCCACGTAGCCTTCGACATCCAGCAGCATGGCTTCGTCATAGCCGCAGGTCATCGCCTCCTGCAACGCCAGCATGGAGTTCATGTAGTTGCCGTTGGCCTTGGCTTTACACATGGTGATGTTGACGTGGTGGCGCGTGTAGGACGAGGTGCGGATGCGAATGCCTTTTTCCAGGTTTTCCTTGCCCAGGTAGGCGCCCCATTCCCAGGCGGCGACAACGACATGCACCTTCAGATTGTCGGCGCGCAGCCCCATCCCTTCGGCACCGTAGAAACACATGGGCCGCAGGTAGGCGGAACTCAGGCCGTTTTCACGCACCACGTCGAGCTGCGCCTGATTAATGGTGTCCTTGTCGAAGGGCATGGGCATTTGCAGGATGTGTGCGGAGCGGAACAGCCTGTCAGTATGGTCATGCAGACGGAAGATCGCCGTGCCCTGTTCGGCGTCATAGGCGCGTACACCCTCGAACACACCCATGCCGTAGTGCAGGGTGTGCGTGAGCACATGGGTGGTGGCATCGCGCCAGGGGCACATTTTGCCGTCATACCAGATGACACCGTCACGGTCAGCCATCGACATCGAACTTCTCCTTC
>CAYYAP010000161.1:0-5085 GCA_964469575.1 uncultured Thiohalobacter sp. | reverse complement strand
GCCAGCGCACCGGCAATCGACATGGGGACGGACACCAGGATAATCAGCGGGTCGCGCCAGCTTTCAAACTGCGCGGCGAGTACCAGGTAGATGACCAGCATGGACAGCAGACCGGTCACCAGCAACGCACTGCCCTGCTGAATGAACTGGCGCGACTGTCCGGCGAAGTCCCAGCCAAAGCCTCGCGGGAACAGTTCGCGCGCCGTATTTTCCAGGTAGTCGAGCGCCTCACCCAGCGGCACGCGCGGTGCCATCACGCCCATCAGGGTCAGTGAATTGAGTTGCTGGAACTGGGTTCGTTGGCTTGGCTCGACGCTTTCTTTCAGATGGACAATTTCGTCCAGTGGCACCAGTGGTGCGGCACCCAGGTCGCGCGAGGCATTGGTTGTAGTCAGGCCGGTCGCCAGGTTGACCAGTTCGCCGGAACCGGGGCGGATGTAATAGTCCTTGAGGCTGTCCGGCTGCAGGCGAAACTTGCGCGCTACCTGTGGTATGACTTTGTAACTGCGTCCTTCCAGACTGAAACGGTTGACGTCATTGCCGCCCAGCAGGGTCGCCAGGTTGCGCCCGATGTCGGCCATGCTGATACCCAGGTCACCGGCGCGGTCGCGGTCGATCACCAGCGTGGTGCGCGGCCGCGTGTACTGCACGCTTTTCATCAGGAACATGAAACGGCCACTCTGCATGGCGCGACCGATCAACTGATCGGCCATGGTGTCCAGCGCGCGGTAGCTGCTATCGCTGGTGATCACAAACTGTACCGGCACACCGCCACCGGAGCCGGGCAGACTGGGGCGTGGAAACACCATCGTCTGGAAACCGGCGATGTGTGACAGTTTCTGTTGTAACTCCGGTTGTACCTGCATCTGCGAACGCACGCGCTTCGACGGCTGCTGCATTTTGAACCCGCCGAAGGTGGTGGTCGGTTCACCACGCCCCAGCAGGAAAAAACTTTCGTGGTACTCGGGGATACTTTCAAACGCGCTGACGATCTGCCGCGTATAGGCCTCGTTGTATTCCAGCGTGGCGGTCTGTGGTGCAGTGGCCTGGAAAAACAGGATGCTCTGGTCTTCCACCGGCGCCAGTTCGTGTTTGCTGGTGATAAACATGAACGCAATGGAAACCAGCACCACGGTGGCAAACAGCAGCGTTGCCGGCAGGACGTCCAGGGTGCCGTGCAGACTTCGCTGGTACATCGCGGCCAGGCGTTCAAAACCCTGCTCCACCCATTGCTCGAAGCGCCCCTGCTGCCCGTGCGGCTTGAGCGCCCTGGACGACAGCATGGGCGACAGGGTCAACGCCACCACGCCTGAAATCACTACGGCGCCGGCCAGCGCAAAAGCAAACTCGGTAAACAGGGTACCCACCAACCCACCCATAAAACCGATGGGCGCATACACCGCCACCAGCGTGGTGGTCATGGCGATGATCGGCAAGGCCAGTTCGCGCGCACCGATCAGTGCGGCATTGAACCGTGACTCGCCCTTTTCGATATGCCGGTGTACGTTTTCCACCACGATAATGGCGTCATCGACGACAAGGCCGATGGCCAGCACCATCGCCAGCAGTGTCAGCAGGTTGATGGAAAAACCCATCAGCAACATCAGGAAGGCGCCGCCGACCAGCGACAGGGGCACGGCAACCGCCGGGACGATGGCGGCGCGCATCGAGCCGAGTGACAGGTAGACCACAATCAGCACGATACCGACTGCTTCAAGCAGGGTTTTAAACACTTCGTCGATGGAGTCTTCAATAAAGACACTGGCATCGTAGGGAACGCGTACCTGCAAACCCTCCGGCAACTGCTTGCGGATGTCCGGGATCAACTCGCGCACGCGTTTTGCCACGTCCAGCGGGTTGGCGCCGGGCGCCTGTTTGACACCGACAAAAATGGCCGGCTTGCCCTTGTACCAGCTGATGGAGTCATAATCCTCGGCGCCAAGTTCAGGCGTAGCGATATCATCCAGCCGCACCAGTACACCGTCTGCGGAGCGCACCACCAGTTTGCGGAAATCCTCGACGCTGGCGAGGTCTGTCGTTGCCGTCAGGTCGATGGCCGTATAGCGGCCCTTGGCGCGGCCAACGCTGGCCAGGTAGTTGTTGGCGCGCAGCACATCGCGCACATCGTTGGCGGTCACGTTCAATGCCGCCATGCGTTTCGGGTCCAGCCAGATACGCATGGCGAAGGTTTTGTTGCCGATCAACTGCGCCTTGGCGACACCGGGTACGGCCTGCAACTGCGGCTGGGTGACGCGCAGCAGGTAATCGGTGATCTGTGAGGGCTGCATGCTGTCGCTGTAAAATGCCAGGTACATGAGCGCGGTCGTTTCCCCGGTGGTGGAATCGATCACCGGGTCGTCGGCTTCGGCGGGTAGCACATTGCGCTGACTGGCGACCTTGGCCTGGATCTCCGCGACGGCGGCGTTCGGGTCGAAGTTGAGTTTCATGTGGGCTTCGATCGTTGACCGGCCCTGGGTGGAACGCGACGTCAGGTAGTCGATCCCGTCCGCTTCGGCGACCGCCTGTTGCAGGGGCGTGGTAATAAACCCCTTGACCAGTTCACTGCTGGCGCCCGGGTAACGGGTGGTGACAGTAACCACGGTATTTTCTGTTTCCGGGTACTGACGCACTTCCAGTGAAAAAATGGCGCGCAGCCCCACCAGCAGGATCAACAGGCTGATGACGCTGGCCAGTACCGGCCGATTAACGAACAGGTCGGTAAACTTCATCCGCCCTGAACCTGGCCGTCGAGCTGTACGCTGTTGTCGATGCTCACCGGCTGACCGTTGCGCAACTTGTTCTGCCCGGCTGCCACCACCGTGTCACCGGCCTGCAGGCCTTTAACAATCTCCACGCGGCCGTTACGCACTTCGCCGGTCTTTACCGGGCGGTTCTGCACCACCAGGCCGGCGTCCTTCTTTTGTATGACGAAGACGGATTCACCGTAGGGGTTATAAGTCACGGCGGTACGTGGCAGCGTGAGGATATTGTCGCGCCGTGGCAGTACCGTGCGTACCTCGGCAAACATACCGGGGCGCAGTAACTGTTCCGGGTTGTCCAGCGTGGCGCGTAGACGCAGCGTGCGGGTACCGGCGTCGATACCCGGATTGATGGCGCTGATCACGCCCTTGAAGTGGCGCTGCGGCCAGGCCTGCACAACAACGTCCACGGCCTGACCGACATGCACATCGGCGAGGTGGCGTTCTGGCAGGTGGTAGTCCACGTAGATGGGGTCCAGCGCCTGCAACGGCACAATGGCGTCACCCGGGGACAGGTACTGACCAAGGTTGATGTCGGCAATCCCCAGCCGCCCGCTGAACGGCGCGCGGATGGTTTTTTTCTCCATCAGGGCGCGCCTGGCATCGACATCCGCCTCGGCACTATCGAGCCTGGCGCGCGACGCATCGTAGTCAGAACGCGACACCGATTTATCCTTGAGCAGGCGGCTGGCGCGCTCGAACTGAAGTTTAGCCAGGGTGCGCTGGGCGATCAGCCCCCTGAGTTCGGCCTTGTCGACACTGTCATCGAGGCGCAACAACACCTCACCGGCCTTAACCGGCTGACCGGATCTGGCGAGAATTTCACGGACCTGCCCGGCCACTTCGGTGGTTACGGAAATGCCCTGCGTTGCCGTGACACTGCCGACAGCGTGCAACCAGGGCTGCCAGCTTTCGACTTTAACCTGGGTGGAGGCGATGACGGCAGGGGGATGCGGGCGTGACATCATCGCCGCCATCTTCATGCCGCTGTAAGTTTTCCAACCGAAAATCCCGCCGAAGATAACGATCAGGATCAGGACTACCAGAATCAGGCGTTTGGCCACAACATTGTTCCCCGGACTGCGTCAGTACACAGACCGTGAACTGTAGCAAAGATTCGTTACCGGGAATTACTTGACTGCTGTCATGCCCGGCTCATCGATCTCCGGCGTCCGCTTTTCTTCCGCTTCGATGTGTCGCGATCCCGCCCGGTGTACCAGGCTGCCGTTGACTTCCGAACCCATCGACATCTCGATCAGGCTGTAATAGAGGTTGCCATTCACGCGCGCGTGGCTGGCCAGTTCAACACGTTCGCTGACATGCACATCGCCGACAATCGAACCGTTCAGCACAAGGTTGGGTACTTCCACATCGCCCTCGATACTGCCCTGTTCGCTCACCGTCAGCACAGCTTCGACGCCGGGTTCGGCGCTAATATTTCCCTCGACCTTGCCATCGATGTGCAGGCCGCCGCTGAAATGGATATCGCCCTTCAGGCAGGTGTGCTGTCCGATTATCGTATCGATACTGGTACAGCCGGTGCTTTTCCCCCATCCAAACATGGTTATCTCCTTAACCTCAAATCAGCCCACTGGCCGTTCCGGCCGGCCAGTCCAGTGTAGACTCAACGCCGGCCGGTTGCCGCTTGCCGTGCGGCACCAGGCGAATGGTCACCTGCTGCGGCGTAAAACCCTTCGGCAGCACCAGTGTGCCGGCAAAGTGCTGGAAGTACCTGAACTTGTACTTCAGTGTAGCCGTATTTTTTGCCACCAGCGCCGACATTGGCAACTTTACCGTCTTGCCATCCTGTAAACCTTCTACGGCGATGTGTATCGCGCCCCGCGCATAGCGGTCGTTGTGCTTGACCTGCGTCAGGGTCAGGCTGTAGTCAAAATGACCGGCCTTGCGCCCCGGCGTCAGCTCAAAGCGTTGTATCTGCAAACCGGCGTTGGCCGCACCGGGCGATACAATGCCACGATAAAACTCCAGCTCCTTGCGGAGTTCCAGCAGCTCATTCTGCAATACCGCGTAGGAATCCCGTACGTCCAGGCTGGCGCGCCGGTCGATCTCACTCGATTTTTTCAGCACCACGACGCGTTCGCGCAGTTCACTGTTGTCTTTCCGGAGATCGCTGATCTGCGTATCGAGCTGATCACGCTGTGACGCCAGTCGCGCCAGTTCATCACCGGCATACTGCTTGCCGAAAGTGAACGCCACCGAGACACCCAGCAGCGCCAGCAACACCAGCGCACCGAGCGCCAGCCATAGCGTCCTCGGCGAATACACCAGAATCTTGCGTTGTCCGCTGTCCATCACTCTCTTGATT
>CAYYAP010000160.1:0-5131 GCA_964469575.1 uncultured Thiohalobacter sp. | reverse complement strand
GAATACATGCAAAGCGAGGCTTGCTCGGAAGAACAGGCCGAGCAGGTAATATTCGGGTTTGATCACGCCAGTCTGTCAGGTGCAATTGCTCAGCGCTGGAATCTGCCAACGGAGATATGCGCAGCAATCACCGCTCACCATGACCCGAGCCGATGGCCAGGTGATTTGACCGACCTGATCCATGTGACCGATGCAATTTCGTCCTGGATGACAAGGAATGAACCACTGTCCGCACTTATTAGGACTATCGCGCCAGATGTAATGGAACATCGGGGACTCTCGGAAACGAGCATCGCCGGGTTCCTGGAGGAATGTCCATCCCCGGATGACCCTGATCTGGATACGCTGCTGAGCGGCTAAACGCAAACGGAACCTGGCCCGGGAAACAGCTGGAGGTAATGGTATGAAAAAACATAGTTATCGAGGTGCGGGACTTTTCGTACTGGTCTTTGCTCTGTTAGCCCTGGTTCAGCCGGCTACCACCCAGGCTGCCGACCAGCGGGGTACTTTGGAATTTGGCATTGTCCCGCAGCAATCGGCGGTGAAATTGCTAAAAGCCTGGGGACCGTTAATAAAGTATCTTTCTACCAAAACAGGTCGGC
The DNA here is from genome assembly GCA_964469575.1 of uncultured Thiohalobacter sp. Lineage (GTDB taxonomy): Bacteria > Pseudomonadota > Gammaproteobacteria > DSM-19610 > DSM-19610 > Thiogranum. Next base: position 4,529 of record CAYYAP010000160.1, on the reverse strand, counting down.
CTATACGTTTCGCCACAGCGCCTACCATCGGCGAATTCGAGAAGCGATGCGCTGCCGGTGAGTACGACATTGCTTATATGAATCCCTACCATTACGTTCGTTTCTCAAAAGATCCGGGCTACCGAGTTCTGGCTTACCAAAGCAACAAGCAGCTCACGGGAATATTTGTGGTAAGGAAAGATTCCGACCTGAGCAGCCTCACCGACCTCGAGGGCGCCACCTTGCATTTTCCCAGCCCCAACGCCTTTGCCGCCACCCTGTTGACGCAGGCTATGCTAAAAAGAAAAGGTATCCGGTTTACACCGCACTACGCAGGTTCCCACGATTCCGTCTATTTGAACGTAGCACGCGGCCTGGCCGAATCCGGAGGTGGCGTGGTTCGCACGTTTCAGGTACAGCCTGATGTATTACGCGCGCAGCTGCGAATACTGGCGAAAACGAAAGGTTATACCCCCCATGCTTTTGCAGTACACCCTCGCATTGACAAAGAACTCGCTGCATCGATCACCCGCGCACTCCTTGGATTGCCGCCTGAGCTGCGAAAAAACCTGAAATTCAAGCCGCTTAAAGCGGCAGTCGATGCGGATTACGATGACATTCGGGCACTGGGTATTGAGAACCCCCTGGGCCAATGACAGACAGACGTTGAAGATCAATTTCCGCTACAAGGTGATTCTGGGAATCGCAGTCATTGAACTGGTGATGTTCCTTGCATTGATCACGAATGATCTAAAGATACTGGTCGCCAGCCACAAGGATATTATGCAGGACACGATCGATACCACCCTCGCGAGCTTTACATCAGCCACCTATAACGCAATCGTCTCTACTGATACCGCTACGCTCGACGAACTGACGGCGCGTCTGTCCTCAACACCGATCGTTGCGTTTGTCCGTATTGATAACAGCGAGGGTATTACGCTATCGGCCAGCAAAGACGACACTTATCAGGGTCACGACATTACCCGGGTAGACAAGCATTTTGAAGATTCAAGGGATGGCGTATTCCATACAGCGACACCCATAACTTCCGGCATTGGCCCGATAGCGACTTTATATACCGGTTTCCACGTGGCCAAACTCCAGGCGACCCGGGAGGCTGCGCGTACAAGAGCCGTCAGGATAGCCGGGCTTGGTCTCATGCTATCGGCAATATTCAGTTACGTTCTGGGCACCCTGCTTAGCCGCCGCCTGGAGTTACTGCGCATCGGGGCGGAAAAGATCGCCAGTGGTGACTATACGGGAAACCTTCCGGAGAAGGGACGGGATGAAATCGCACAGGTAACCCGGGCGTTCAACACGATGGCGATTCAGTTGCGGAGCGCGATGGCAGCGAGCAGGAAATACGAGAATAACCTGAAAACCCTGAATGCAGAACTGGAGCAGCGTGTTACAAGACGCACCACCCAACTCCAGTCTGCGAACGATGAACTTCAACAGGTCGCAGAAACGTTACAGCAGGAAAGGGATGAGCAGAAAATTCTTATACAAAAACTGCAAGCCGCTCAGAATCTTCTACTTCAGTCGGAAAAGATGGCCTCTGTCGGTCAGTTGGCAGCGGGCGTGGCCCACGAGATCAACAACCCGGTGGGTTATATCAGTTCCAACATCGATTCGCTGAATCTACACATCAAGGATCTGTTTCGGGTACTGGAAGCTTATGAGCGCCTGGAGGAGCAAGTGCGGAATGAGCCGGGATTGGCTGTCGTGTGCGCCATCAAGGACGAGGTTGATCTGACCTATCTGAAGCAGGATATCGTAGAGCTGATCGGCGAATCACAGGAAGGGATCATGCGAGTCAAGCAGATTGTTCAGGACCTGAAGTATTTCTCCCACGCAGATGAATCTGACTGGCAGTGGGCTGATCTGCATAAGGGACTCGACAGCACCCTGAATGTAGCGAGCAGCGAAATCAAATACAAAGCAGACGTCATCAAGGAATACGGTGACATTCCCCCTGTGGAGTGCATCCCTTCCCAGCTTAACCAGGTATTCATGAACCTGTTGGTCAATGCGGCGCACGCTATTGAGGAACGGGGCGTCATTACCATTCGCACCGGTTGCGAAGACAATCAAGTCCGGGTGTCGATCAGCGATACCGGAAAGGGCATTCCAGAAGCTATTCTGAACCGGATTTTCGATCCATTTTTTACGACCAAACCGGTAGGTCAAGGGACAGGTTTGGGTTTATCGCTGTCCTACGGGATTATCGAGAAGCATGGTGGGCGTATCGACGTGCACAGTGAAGAGGGCCAGGGAACGACTTTCACCATCCGGGTACCGGTCGAGCAGACGCATTACATGCGGAAGGTGACATCCGAGTAAGCGCAACTTCGATTACGGCCTTCTGCCTTGCCAACATAGAGGGCCTGATCGGCCTGGCGCAGCATATGTTCCAGCCGATCGTCTTTTTGTTTCATGGTCTCATCCTCGCACGTGGCAATACCAATGGAGGCCGTTACCCGGACAGGCTCACCCTGCTCTGCGTTGAAATGAACAGCGCGCAAGGCCTCCAGGATACGTTCGGACATCTGTTTGGCACCCTCCGCGCCGGTGTTGGGCAGCGCCAACGCAAACTCTTCACCGCCAAAGCGCGCCAGAATATCACCCTCACGGACCTGGGCCTTCATCAGTGCGGCAGTGATCTGCAGAATACGGTCACCCATCGCATGTCCGTGGGTATCGTTGACCTGCTTGAAATGGTCGAGGTCGACCATCAACACGCTGAACGGTTGCTTATGCCTCACTGCCACAGAAAGTGCCGTATTCGCCTCGGAGAAGAAAAACCGGCGGTTATGCAGGTTGGTCAGTTCGTCTATGATCGAGAGCTGGTGGTAGCGGCGTTTGAGTTCCTCCGCTTCGGACAACGCCTGTTGCAGTTCCACTGTGCGGTGCTGGATTTCCTGCTCCATCTCATGGTAGTAACGCCAGTTGGACAGGATCTGACCCAGGAAACTGGCAAAAACCTGCAGCAGGCGCTCGTGCGTATCGTTGAATGAATGCGGTTCGCTATGGGAAACGTTGACCACCCCCAGCACGCGCCCGTTGACATCGATCGGTGCACAAATCAGGGAACCGATCACCTCATTACCGATACGTCGCTCAGGGGGAAGAAAGCGACTCTCCGATTGACAATCATGGCAATGCTGCAGGCGACCGGTCTCGGCAGCCATGCCGATGATGCCCTGACCCAGACGGAAAGTCATGGGCTTACGTGGCTTGCAATGCGCCGGGTCCTTGTCGGCCTGGACCAACAGATCGTGCCAGTCCAGACCGGTGGCGCAGCTGAGCCTGTTGTTTTCCAGCAGAAAGATGGAGCAACGCTCCATGTCGTGGTTTTCCATCAGCACCCGCATGGCGCTGTTCAGGAGGCCGCTTTCATCCGGATGGCGGAACGTCAGGGAAGAAAGGGCTTTCAGCGCAGACAGGTCATCCAGCAGCCGTATGAAACGATCGCTGAGTTCGTGATACGCCGTGGCAAACGGGGTACTGTCCATCGTTACGAGTTCCTTGCCATGATGCTGGCCAGGGCCATGACCTGCTCCTGGTTGCCAAACTGATGCTCCAGCGCCTCGACGACCTTGTCTTCGTTGAGTTGAAGAACATTGTCCCCGGCAAGGACAAATTTCTCCGGCCACGCGCCATTATCACCGTAATTGGCATCGATCAGCCGGCTGCAATAGCCCACCAGGCACACCGAACGCCAGGCATCGCCCCGGTATCCGGGGTTGTCGTAGTTGGCGATGATATCAACCACCCTGGGTGGAAGATGCCACTTGTGTCCCAGTACCACAGCAGCCTCGGTTCCGTTCAGTCCAAGAATCTTTTCCTGCAACTCGGGGATCGAGGCATTGGCATCTGCATCGCTCAGCGCCAGGACTTCGCACATTCCTTCCAGGAAAGAATGGATCAGCACCATCTCCCCGATGTTATGAAGTAACGCCCCCACGAACAGATATTCCTGGGCGCCCGGCTCCAGTTTTGCACAGGGGGCGAGGTGCGTGGCCAGCGTGGCTGTCTGAACCGCAAGGCACCAGTACCGATCCGGTTTGAAGCGCGGACATCCGCTGGTATCGAAGGGGGCACTCAAGGCAATGCCCAGAGCCAGGTGCTTTACCAGGTCCAGCCCCAATACCCGCACGACGGCAGCTGCTATATCGTATATCGGTGCCTGTGGGTTGAAATACGCCGAATTGGCCACGCCAATCACGCGGGCAGTAAGCCCGGGATCCCGCTCGATTACCTGAACCAGGCGAGGAATTTCAATCTCCGCCTTACCCAGCTCGATCAACAGCTCCCGGGCGACGGGCGAAAGCGGCGGCAGATGCAGAAGCGCCTGGATCCGGGCGTGCGGATTCCGCTGGGATGCGGAAAGCCCCATAGTCATACTTCCCTGCCAGCCATCAGCCGGCATTCCATGGAGCCATGAATAACTTGTTGATATAAGTACATGTCTAAAAACAAAAAACCTCAAGTTTCAGGGGCACGCAGGATCGGCGGTACCTATCCCCTATGTTATCGGTCGGAAT
>CAYYAP010000159.1:0-5141 GCA_964469575.1 uncultured Thiohalobacter sp. | reverse complement strand
GTCAGCAAGCCCGCAAGCTCGGCCTGTTCCGCACCCGGGTCGCGCGCGCGCAGCTCGCCGGCAACCACGCCTCGCGCTTCCGTGGCCGCGGCATGGACTACCAGGAATCGCGTATCTACCAGGCCGGCGACGACATCCGCAGCATGGACTGGCGCGTCACGGCACGCACCGGCAAACCGCATACCAAACTCTACCAGGAAGAGCGGGAGCGTCCGGTCGTGGTCTGCGTGGACCTCAACCCGGGTATGTTTTTCGCCAGCCGTGGCGCACTCAAATCGGTGGTTGCCGCGCGCGCGGCAGGCCTGATCGGCTGGGCGGCCGCCGCCCACGGCGACCGCATTGGCGCCCTGCTGTTCAACGGTGAGCACCATGAACTGCCGCCACGCGGTGGCAAACACGGCGTGTTGCGCCTGATCCGCGAACTGGTGACACAGAGCGACCCGTTACAGAACTTCGAACACCCGCCTCATCCACAGGGACTGAACGGTGCCCTGGCGAGGCTGCGCCGGGTCAGCCGGCCCGGCAGCCTGATCTTCCTGCTCAGCGACTTTTACGGTATCGATGATGAAACCGGCAATCACCTGATGCGCCTGCGTCAACACAATGATGTGCTCGCCATACAGATTGTCGATGCGCTGGAGCTCGCCGCACCACCCCCGGCGCGCTACGGCGTCACAGACGGCCAACAGGTCGGCATTCTCGATACCCGTTCCGCTGCCGTACAACACGCCTACAACGATTTCTTCAATCAGCATCACCAGGCATTGCGTGACCTCATGCGCAGCCGGGCCATTCCCCTGCTGCAATTGCCCACCGATGCTGACGTCGCCGATGTACTGCGACGCGGCTTTACGCCAACACCGATTATCACGGCAACGGAGGTGGCAGCATGACCCCGTCCGCCCAGCCCGCACTGCAACTGCGCGATATCCACCTGCCCGCCGAACCTGGCCTGTGGCCACCGGCACCCGGTTGGTGGATGCTCGCCGCACTGTTGCTGGTTGTGCTGGTCTGGGCGGCGCGGGTCGCCATACGCCGCTACCGCCTGCACCGCCAACGCCAGAAAATTCTCGCCATGCTCGGTGAGCTGGAACAGGACACTGACCGTGACGCCACACCGGAGAAAATCGCACAGCTCTCCACCCTGTTGCGCCGCCTTGCCCTGACACGCTATCCCCGTCGCCGGGTCGCCGCCCTGACCGGCCGCGACTGGCTGACATTCCTCGACGAATCGGGCGGCAAAGGCCGGTTCAGCCAGGGCCCCGGGCAGGTGTTATCGACCGCACCTTACCAGGCCCGCCTGCCCGCCGGGCTGGATATCCATGCGCTGGGGTCGCTGGTGCGCGACTGGGTCACACAGAACACGGGGTACCGACATGAACCTTGAATTTGCCTGGCCCTGGCTGTTCGCCGCCCTGCCACTACCGTTGCTCGCATTGTTGTTACCGCGTGCAGCCAGCACTGCGCCGGCGACACTGCGTTTCCCGTTTTATCACGCCCTGCAAGGCAAGCTGCAAAGTCATACGCATACACGTTCGCGCCTGCGACTGATGCTGGCCGCGCTGGCCTGGTTGCTGCTGGTCATGGCGGCGGCACGCCCGCAATTGATCGGTGATACCGTCCACCTGCCGGTGACCGGCCGCAGCCTGATGCTGGCGGTGGATCTTTCCGGCTCGATGCAAAATGAAGACATGCAGATTGGCGGGCAGCAGGTCGACCGTCTGACGGCCGTCAAACGAGTCGCCGGTGAGTTTATTAAAAAACGCAAGGGTGACCGTATCGGCCTTATCCTTTTTGGCGACCAGGCCTACCTGCAGGCGCCGCTGACCTTCGACCGCAAAACGGTAAATACGCTACTGGGTGAAGCCCAGATCGGCCTGGCCGGGCAGAAAACCGCAATCGGCGACGCCATCGGCCTGGCCATCAAACGCCTGAGCAAGGAACCGGCGCGTAACCGGGTACTGATCCTGCTGACCGACGGCACCAACACCGCCGGCAGCATTGACCCGCTAAAGGCTTCCGACCTTGCCGCCAGTGAAGGTGTGCGCATCTATACCATCGGCATCGGTGGCGGCGAAATGTTGATACGCACGCCTTTCGGCGTGCAACGCGTCACCAACAGCGATCTCGACGAGGGCACACTCAAGGCCATCGCCAGTAAAACCGGCGGACGTTTTTTCCGTGCGCGTGATACGGCGCAACTGGCAAAGATCTACGACCTGCTGGATCGTATCGAACCGGTTTCCAAAGATGAGCAAACCTGGCGCCCCATCGATGAACTGTATGCCTGGCCACTGGGTGCCGCCCTGTTGCTCAGCGTGTTGATCGCCCTGTCTGCCGCATTCAACTGGCGTCCGACGACTTTCGCTGTGGAGGGCCGTCATGCCTGAACAATTCCATTTTCTCCAGCCCCTGTGGCTGTTGGCGCTGATTCCCCTGCTGCTGTTGCTATGGCGCTTGCGCTATGCGACCCACGGCAACAACCCCTGGACGCGCATCATTGACGCCCGGCTGCAGCAACTGTTGCTGAAGGGAGGGCGCAACGAGGCCAGCCGTGTGACACTCTGGCTGCTCACACTGGGCTGGTTACTGGCCACCCTGGCGCTGGCCAACCCGGTCTGGGAAAAACAGCCTCGACCGCTGTACCAGACCAGCACTGCACGGGTCATCGTGCTGGATTTATCACGCTCCATGTATGACCGCGACCTCAAACCCTCACGCCTGGCGCGGGCGCGTTTCAAGGTCGAGGATATCCTCTCCCGCGATGAAGAAGGCCAGACTGGGCTGGTGGTATTTGCCGGCGATGCCTTTACCGTGACACCGTTGACCCGTGATACCGACACGATACGTGCCCTGCTCAATTCACTCGACCCCGACCTGATGCCGGTACAGGGCAGTCGCGCCGACCTGGGGCTGCTGAAGGCCGGTAAATTACTGCAACAGGCGGGGATTTCAAAGGGACAAATCCTTCTGCTTGCCGACGGTGTAACCGGCAACAAGGCACGCAAGGCCGCAGCGAAACTGCACCGACAGGGCTACCGGGTGTCCGTTCTTGGTATCGGTGGTCAAAAAACCGAACCGCTCACGGATGCTGCGGGGCGCCTGTTACGCACCAGCGGTGGCAAACTCATTGTGCCGAAACTTGAAACCGCACAACTCAGGGCCGTTGCCGAAGCCGGTGGTGGCCAGTACCACCGTTTCAGCAACAATGACGCCGATATTCATGCGCTGCTGGACCACACGGCGCGACTGGACAGCGAGAAACCCGTCAGCCATGACATGCAGGGGCAGGACTGGAAACAGCGCGGCCCCTGGCTGGCGATTTTGTTGCTGCCACTGGCCGCCCTGGCCTTCCGCCGAGGCTACCTGCTGAGTGTCTTCCTGCTGGTCGGGGTCCTGTCACACCCTCAACCTGCCACGGCCGCCGACTGGCAGGACCTCTGGCAACGCCCTGACCAGCAGGCGGCCAAAGCCCTGGTAAAAAAAGACTATGCACGCGCCAGCCAGGTGGCGAAAGACCCGCTGCAGCGCGGCAGCGCCGAGTACAAACTCGGAAAGTACACCCAGGCGCTGGAAGACTTCTCCCGAACCAAAGGCGCCACGGCCGATTACAACCGGGGCAATGCGCTGGCAAAACTCGGGCGTTACAAGGACGCCATCGCCGCCTACGATGCTGCACTGAAATCCGCCGGCAACATGGAGGATGCCCTGGCAAACAAGGCTGCTGTGGAAGCGCTGTTGCGCAAACAAAAGCAACAGCAACAAAAACAGGGCAAACAGGGCAAACAGGGCAAACAGAATTCGCAGGGTAAACAAGGGAAAGGTAAACCGCAGTCTGCACAGAATTCGCAAGGCAAACCCGGGCAGCAACAGTCATCCGCTCAGAAACATCAAGGACAGGGGAAGCAAGGAAAATCTCCCGAACAGCCGTCCGGGCAGAAACCGCAAGGCCAGGGGCAGCAAAAAAAAGCTGCCAATAAAAATGCGTTTGCCGACGCCGCCAACGCACTGAAGAAAAAAGACGCCGGTAAAGAGTCTGCTGCACAAAGCGCGGAAAAACCGGCTGCTGGAAAACAGGACAGTCACCGCAGTGCGCCAGACAACATGGCGCGTGCCAAACAACAACCCGCACAGCACACGGGCCAAAGCGCTCGCAGCAAACCGCTGAGCAGTGAAGAACAGATGGCGGCAAAACAATGGCTGCGACGTATCCCGGATGATCCCGGCGGTCTGTTGCGCCGGAAATTTCTTTACCAGTATCAACAACGGGCACAACGTCAAGGCACGGGCAGCCCGCAACCCTGGTAACCATGGGAGTATGCAACATGAAATCCAGGCCAGACACATTCCTGCACACACACCTCAGTTTCCTGTGGAAAACTCCGCTGCTGATGCTGCTGCTTATGCTGGCCGCCAGCCCCGGCCAGGCGGCCGTGCACAGCCGGCTCGACCGCAGCACCGTCTATAAAGGTGACACCTTCACCCTGACCATCGAGGCCGATCGTCAGCAGTCAGGCATGCAGCCGGATCTTTCGCCACTGAACAAGGACTTTGAAATACTGGGCAACAGCACCAGTACACAGATCAGTATTATTAACGGTCGACGCAGTGACAAAACATTGTGGCAGCTGCAACTTCAGCCGCGCAACGCGGGACACCTGCGTATCCCGCCTATCACGGTAGGCCATGAACAGACTGCACCACTTGAACTGACGGTCAGCGAAGCGCCCCAGCAGGTCGCGACGCAGACCGGCGAGCATGTCTTTATCGAGGCCGAGACCCACGAAGCCGGCAAGCCAACCTATGTGCAGCAACAAATCCCCTACACCGTGCGCCTGTATTACGACGGAAGCCTGCAGGAAGGGGCACTCAGCACACCGGAACTGAAAGATGCCGTCATCGAGCAGCTGGGTGAAGACAAACGCTATACCACGGTACGCAACGGCCGCCAGTACAAGGTCATTGAACGCAACTATGTCATCTCGCCGGAAAAAAGTGGTGCCTTGCACATCCCGCCTGCCACTTTCCATGGTCGTATCACAGTAGCGCGTCAGGGTGGACGTTCCGGGGGAGTCGACGGCCTGATGCAACGATTTTTCAGCAACAGTCCTTTCGCCAATGATCCTTTTTTCCGCAACAGC
>CAYYAP010000158.1:0-5178 GCA_964469575.1 uncultured Thiohalobacter sp. | reverse complement strand
GATCAGCGAGGCCGCCGTACAGGTTCCGGTGGTACAGAATCTCAATGGTGATGCGTTGGAAAACGATTACATTGCCCGGGTCAGCGTCCGGTTCAATTTTTAAGTCAGTCATGAGGAGGTGGCTATCATGGGCAAAAAACTGTTGAAAGCACTGGGCTGGATCACAGCCGTACTGTCAGGACTGGCGGTGATTGTCTGGCTGGCGTGGATTCCCTCGGCACAGGAACCCGGCTATGCGTTTGTCGCCAGCTGGGGTGAACCGGGTAAGGCACCCGGCCAGTTCTATGACCCGACCGGAATTGCGGTGACTGCGGACGAAGTTTTTGTCAGTGACGCGCGTAACGCCCGCATTCAGGTGTTCGACTTCGACGGACACTTCAAACGCCAGTTCGGTACCAAAGGTGACGGCCCGGGACAACTGGGTCGCCCCATGAACCTGCGTATTGTCGGCGATGAGTTATACGTGGCGGATTACTGGAATGATCGTATCCAGGTATTCGGTCTGGATGGCGCACCGCATCGCCGTATCGGCAAGACCGGTAAAGGCCCCGGTGAATTCAATGCACCGGGTGGCGTGGCGGTGGCCGCCAATGGCGACCTGTATGTCGCGGATTTCTATGGCCAGCGTATTCAGCAGCTACATGCTGATGGCACATTCGTAAGGCAGTGGGGACATACCGGCAAGGTCGGTATCCGGGCGGGAGAGTTCAATTACCCGACCGATGTAGCGCTTGCCAACGATGGAACCCTGTACGTGGCGGACGGCTATAACGACCGGGTACAGGTGTTTGATCCGGACGGCAAGTCTGTGCGTAAGTGGGGCGGGCCTTTCGGAATGAATATCTTCGGACCTTTCAATGGCTGGTTTGCGACAGTAACGCGAATCACGATCGGTCCGGCGGGCAATATTTTTGTCGCCGACTTTTACAACAACCGGGTGCAGAAGTTCACGCCAGATGGCGTGTTCCTGTCGAGCCTCGGCAGCCGGGGCACGGGATCCGGCCAGTTTAAAAAGGCGATTGCGGTTGCGGTTGCGCCAGACGGCACAGTGTTTGTTGCCGACTTTGCCAATAACCGCATTCAGAAATGGAAACCGAAGCCATGAACACTGACGATCACTAGAACTTTGTAGCCAATGTACTCTGGTAGATGGCTTTGTGTACGTCGCCCATGCTCACCATGCCTACCAGCTTGTCGCCAATAGCCACGGGAATACGCCGGAATTTCCTGCCGACCATCACGGATGCCGCCTGCAGGATATGCATATCCGGTCTTACTGTAATAACCACCGGGGTCATGACATCTTTTACTTTCACGTGGACTACATCGCTGTATTTGTCCATCTGCACGTCATAATCAACGATTGACATGTTATCCATGAGATCTTCAAGTTTTGGAAACATGTTACCCAGTACGTCACTTTCAGATACCGTACCCACCAACTTGCCGTCATCCACCACCGGAATACCGCTGTACCGGTATATGCACATCAGCGATACCACTTCCCCGAGTTTTTTATCGGATGAAATGGTGCGTACATTCGTTGTCATAATATCTTCTACGTTCATAGGGCTGATCTCGTCACACCTTGTGTCGTGATTTATCGGGAATATAAGCGGATATACACATAACTTCAAATGCCGGATTAGTGGTCAGGACTTATTGCCTGTCAGGCCGTCAATGAGACCTTTGCACCTTGGCACAGCTGTCTGAACCTGAGGGTACAGGTTATTCGGGGTTATTGTGGATGAATGTCCAGATTGTGCTGTGCGGCTGATAAAAGAGTTAAAGGTATAGCTCGTCCGGGTCGCTAGATACAGGATTGAAAGCAGCAGACTTTAGCAAATTTATCATAAGCTTATGCAGATTTCCGGATATCGCAAGTGGTTAGACTCTGTCGTTAACAGAACCCGTAGCGAATCCCGGGATGCACAGCTGCTGGCCAGTCAGGCGCAGATGTTTTTCGGTAACCTGCCGATTGGCATTACAGCCGCGTTCCTCGTTGCGATCACACTGGTGGTACTGCTCTGGCAGCATGCTTCCCATATCGAACTGTTGTACTGGGCAGGTGCCCTGGTCATCGCGTCAATTTTTCGTATGGGTATCTACGTATCATACCGACGCAGCAGTGAGAAAGACAAAAACTATGCGTCGTGGATCCGGCGTGGTGTTTTCGGTAATTTCCTCGGCGGGCTGGTATGGGGTTGCAGTATTTTCCTGTTCAATCCTGACTGGCCTCTCCCGCAGCAGTTATTCCTGATCCTGGCACTGGCCGGGGTGACGGCCGGTTCAATATCCGCCTACGCAAGCGGCTACCTGACATTACTGGCTTTCCACGTTCCGGCGACACTTCCTGCGATCCTGTTTTTTAGCGGGCAAGCGGATATTGCCCATGCGTCACTGGGTATTATTTTTATTGTTTACGCGATCGGTCTCGCAATGATTGGATATACGCATCACCTTGCCGTCATACGCTCGATGAAATTACTCAGTGATAACGGCAGGTTATTGAATCAGCTTGCGGGTACTAATTTGCAACTGAAGCAGACGCTCGGGCAAAAACATCATGTCATGGAAGCCCTGCGAGACGAAAAAGAGCGTATCCAGGTAACCTTGCACGCTATTGCTGACGGTGTTGTAACAACAGACAGCCATGGCTTGGTCGTTTACATGAACACGGTTGCAGAACAGTTGACGGGCTGGAACCGGGACGAGGCAGATGGTATACCGGTCGAACAGGTATTCAGAATCGAAGAACTTGAATCGTGTTTTGATGAGAATCTGGATCGGCGTCATAACACCGGTCAGAGCCTTGCGGAACAGATTTCCAATGTGCGTCTGACACATCGTGACGGCACATTCTTCTACATAAACAGCAAAACATCACCGATCTTCAACTCGGATGGTTCCTCTATGGGGACAGTTACCGTTTTTCACGATGTAACCGATCAGCACCGGATGGCTGAACGACTCAGTTTCCAGGCCGCCCACGATGCATTGACCGGTCTGTTGAACCGTCCTGAATTCGAGCGGCATGTCGAGGGCGCCATGAAACATTCACGCCAGACAGGCATAAGCCACGTGATCTGTTACCTCGACCTTGATCAGTTCAAGGTAGTCAATGACAGTTGTGGCCATGTGGCCGGTGACGAACTGCTGTGCCGTCTTGCCAAGGGTGTAACGAGGTTGCTCAGGGAATGTGATATTTTTGCCCGTCTTGGTGGTGATGAATTCGGTTTCCTGTTGCGTGATTGTAATGCTGTTCAGGCAAGAGAATTTGCCGAGCGTGTACGCACCTATATCCATGAATATCGTTTTGTGTGGGAAGGAAAGTCTTTTGAGATTGGTGCAAGTATAGGGCTGGCCGAGATTACGTCGGAGAGCGACAGTTTCGCCAGTATTCTGAGTGCGGCGGACATTGCCTGTTACACGGCCAAGGACCTGGGGCGTAACCAGGTACATGTTTACCGGTACAGTGATGAGGAAATCGGGCGACGACACAGCGAAATAAATCTGGTCAGCGAGATTACCCTGGCCATCGAAAAAAACAGAATGGAGCTTTATTTTCAGGAAATTGTGCCGGTCAACCCGGCCGTATCCCGGGCACTGCGTGGTGAAGTGATTGTGCGAATGCGAAACAGTGAAGGGAAGCTGCTTGCGCCAGCGCAGTTCCTGCCAGCGGCAGAACGCTATAACCAAATGGCATCGATTGATCTCTGGGTCGTGCGTAATACACTGGCCTGGTATACCGACGTCCGTAAGGAAAACACCGGTGTTGAACCGGAACTTCTTTCCATTAACCTGTCGGGATCATCGATTGGACGAAAAAGCTTCCAGCGGAAAGTCAGGGCGCTGATCGAGGATTATCACATCGATCCGGCAACGATTTGTTTTGAAATCACCGAGACGGCCGCCATTTCTGACCTGGAATCTGCCTTGTACTTCATGAATGCCCTGCGGTCCATCGGCGTTAAATTTGCGCTGGACGATTTCGGTAGCGGCTTGAGTTCATTTTCCTACCTCAAGAATCTGCCCGTTGACTATTTGAAAATTGACGGGAGCTTTGTTCGCGATATCGTCAGTGACCCGATCGATCGGGAAATGGTTAATGCAATCCACCAGCTGGGTCATGTCATGGGTATACAGACGGTTGCCGAGTTTGTCGAGAACGATAGTATTCTGGAGCAACTCAGGAAGATCGGGGTGGATTACGCCCAGGGTTACGCTATCGCAAGGCCATGTCCGCTTTCCTCAGTCTGTCACATGCGAACCGCGATGATTTCCGGTTAGCACGGTTTCTCACTGGATTGATTTTTGGTGGGATAGAGGTTCAGGCCGGCTTGAACCTGAGTTGTGCCGGTGCCGGTAGCGAATCGGCCGGTCCAACGATGAGCAGGCCAGCGTTGGTCAGCGGCAAGGCCATGACATCGGTGTTCCAGGTTCGTGTCCGGTAGTTGCCGGATTTATGTACTGCCTGCCTTACGGCCGGGTTTCTGAAGAATACGGATTCATCGATCCGGTACTGGAACACAATACCCTTTCCACTGCGCACGGCAAATGCCCGTGCCGGCGCACCGCCAATTTTCGTTTCCCACGTCGCCAGCAGGTGTGAGTTCGGCCAGCTGACGGGGGGATTTGTTGTTGCGCTTTCGGCGGAGACAGGCAGCGGTCTGTCACTCATTTGCCGGTACTCCATGACGACGTCACGTACCATGGGAATCGGGCTGTTATCGGTGGGAACCCGGAACGGACCCGGCATGACAACGACCAGTACCAGGGCAACGACCCATCCGCTGGCACCCAGCAGGGCGGGGCGGCTTACTTGTCGGAGCCAGTTCAGTGCAGTCCCGGTTAACTGCCATAGCCGGTATCGATGGATGCGTCTGGCAGGGGATGCCTCGTCAGCCAGCGCGTGATCGAGCGTCTGATTAAACCTTGCGCTCAAACGCGGTGTGGGGAGGGTCTTCAATCGCGCACTCAATAGCTGCTGGCGGGCAAGATCATTTCGGCAGGCTTCACACCCTGCCAGGTGTGCTTCGACAATAGCGACCTGCTCGCTATCCAGTTCGTGATCGACATAGCCTGCCAGCAGATCCTGCAAGTGTTCATGCAGGGCAACCCAGCGGTTCGAGTTGGCTTCAAAGGGAGGGTTCATGGCTGTACCTCTGTATCTGCTTC
>CAYYAP010000157.1:0-5317 GCA_964469575.1 uncultured Thiohalobacter sp. | reverse complement strand
GAGCACACATGAGAGGCTACACGCAGCTTACCCAAGAGGAACGATACCAAATTTACACCCTGAAGAAAGCAGGCCATAGCCAGACAGAGATTGCCACTCTGCTGGAGCGTGATAAATCGACCATTAGCCGGGAATTGCAGCCACAGGAAGCCCGGCTACGAACTTCCGCTGGCGGCACTGGCAGGCGGCGCGGCGGTGTGCGACGCGTTTGCACTTGAAACTGTCGCTGGTGCACTCTGTATTGGTGCAGCGATCCTGACACTTGTGCGCGTTATTCCGTGGCAACTTCACCGCGCACTGTCACAGCCGCACCCCTGGACACTCGCGCTCGGCTATCTCTGGCTTGTACCTGGGTTGGCGCTGAAAGGGATCGCCCAGCTTGGCGAGAACCTGCCTGTGACAGACATGCTGCACGGCATCGGTATCGGGGCACTCGGTACGCTTACGCTGGTTATGATGAGTCGGACAACAACTCTTCGGACTCACCCCGCACGACATCGACGACCTGATCTGAGTCAGCCACTATTTGACTTTTGTTGATCCTGGGCGGTCGCCAGGCGATCAAGCAACTCCTGCATTTCACGATTGATGGCGTCGAACCGGTGCGCGTCCGCGAGCATGAACTGTGGCGTCTGGATGTAGCGACCCTCGACGATCTCGTTGGCGCAGTGGGTGATGATCTGCTGCGCGCTTGCCGGGGTCGTCTCCAGGTGGAACTGCAACCCAACGACCCGTTCTTCGTAAACAAAGGCCTGGTGCAAGCAGCCGGCGCTGTAGGCGACGTGTACCGCACCGGCCGGGATGTCAAAGGTATCCGCGTGCCAATGAAAGGCTTCGAGCCACCGAGGGAATGCGGCGAAAAGGGTGCTTGCGGATGCGGCCTCGGTCGTTTCGACCGGAAACCAGCCGATCTCCCTGTCGGCATTGGCGTACACCTTTGCGCCGAGCACATCGGCGAGGAGCTGCGCCCCGAGGCAGATACCAAGCACACGCCGGCCAGCGGCGATTGCCCGCTCGATGAAGCGTTTTTCCTCCACGAGCCACGGGTAGCGGGCTACTTGGTAAATATTCATGGGCCCGCCCAATACCACCAGTAGATCCACGTCCTCGACTGCCGGCAGCGGCTCGCCGCGGTAGAATCGCGTGACACTGAGCGCGTGCTGCCTGTTTCGAACCCAGTTCTCTATGCTTCCTAATCCTTCAAAAGGAACGTGCTGGAAATAATGGATGTTCATCGCGTCTCTCTTGGTCCTCGTAGTGGCGACTTCCTGTGCGACGATACCGAGGGCCACTCAAGTTACCAGTCTGCCATTAGGTACTCACGCCCAAAGCTGCAGGTCGTCGATCCTGGCTCAAGTGAATTCACTCTATGGCACATCATCGGGATTCACACACTGCGGTTGACAAGCATCTGGCGGATCCGGTCAATCGCGTGCGCCGGGTCGAGGCCTTTCGGGCAGATATCCGTACAATTCATGATGGTGCGACACCGGAAGAGTTTGTATACATCGTTCAGTTCGGTGAGCCGTTCCTGCGCCGCCTGATCGCGGCTGTCCTCCAGGAAACGGCATGCCTGTAATAGCACCGCTGGGCCGAGGAACCGGTCTGGATTCCACCAGTATGACGGACAGAAGGTGGTACAGCAGGCGCAGAGAATACATTCGTATAAGCCGTCCAACTTCGCCTGGTCTTGCGGAGACTGTAAGCGCTCATAGTCCGGTACCGGATCGTTGTTAATGAGATAGGGCTTTATTGACCAGTATTGTTTGAAGAAATGGGTCAGGTCCACGATCAAATCACGGATCACCGGGAATGCCGGCAGTGGCCGGATAACCACGGGCTCCTGCAAGCCCGCCAGCGGCGTGATGCATGCGAGGCTGTTGCGACGATTAATGTTCATGGCATCTGAACCGCAGATGCCTTCACCGCAGGAACGCCGGAATGCGAGCGAGTCGTCTTGCGCCTTGATACGAATCAGCGCCGCCAGCACCATCTGGTCGCCTGGTTCCAGTGCGACGTCGTAATCTTGCATATAGGGTTTATCGCCTGTTTCCGGATTATAGCGGTAGATGGAAAATCGCATGACCGACTCCTGTATATTTTCATTTTCTCAAATTCGACCACGGAAGTGTGTACCGCTGGTTCGACTTCCGGTTATTCAGATGGTCTTCATCAGGCTTGCCCGACTGGAAAGATAATCTGTAAAATCCAGATGGCCATGGCTCCAAGTCCCAGGGCGAGCAGAGCCAGTGCGATCGAGCGCGCCGCGAGGCGATGCACATAGTCCAGAATCACATCGCGTAAGCCAACCCAGACATGGAGTAACAGCATCAGGAAAAATAACAGTATTGCCACGCTGATCCAGGGGCCAAGCACCCATATACGCCATGCTTCATAAGCACGTGGCGCATTCCAGATAAAATGTGCCAATAGAAACACCATGAAGCACAACAAGTAGACAGCGGTCACGCGCTGCACCAGCCAAGCGCGCAATCCCGATAACGCTATCGTCATAAAAACACCGCAATGGTGAACAATGTCACGCCCAGGCTCGCCAGAATCACCAACCAGGCACTACGCCGCGCAGCCGAAAGGCTGACGCCGACATTGATGTCGTAAAGTAAATGACGCAGACCGGCCAGCACGTGATAGGCAAGCGCCCACGTCACGATGACTGTCGCTACTCGCACAAGCGCATGGTCGAACAACGCCACGACCCAGGCATAATCCTGGGGGCTGCGCAACGATCGCTGCAAGAGACAGATGGCGAAGGGGATACTCAGTGCCAATAATATACCGGATACACGGTGGGAAAATGACGCCACGGCCGTCAGAGGCATATCAATCCGCAACAGGTTGAAAAAAACCGGTGGTCGTATGTTTCTACTCGCCATTGAGAATGCCCCATCAGTGACGTACTATTGTACAAGCCTCGCACATCCGGTCGCGAAAACGACTTCTTAACACTATGCTTCCGCTAAATCGTATGCAACTCCTTTCGCCTCACAAGATCGTGGCTACTGTTCTGCGAGGTATTTGTGGAGCAATATACCCGTCCCGGTTGGTGGTGGCGTTCTACCGGTCCGTACCGGCGCCGCTCAGGATTTACTGAAAAGGCGTTATGCGCATGGGCTGCGAACTTGGGCGAATAAAGTTTCTCTTGGGGCGTGAGGTTCGCATGTATGCCTGATGCGAATCACGGTGATTACTCCCGACGTAAAGCTGCGACACCTGCCCCGTCGAGTAACTGCTCGAGCATATACGGAAGAATTCCACCTGACGAGTAATACGCGGCCTCGATCGGCGTGTCGATACGCACCACGAGCGGAATTGAATCTCGCCGGTCGGCGGTGCGATGAATATGCAAGGTCGCGGTTGCGCGAGGTATAACACCAGCGCTCAATCGGAGATCAAAACGCTCAGTGCCATCGAGTCCTAGCGTGTGTGCGCTGACACCATCGGGAAGTTGACAGGGCAGGACGCCCATGCCGATGAGGTTCGATCGGTGAATTCGCTCGAACCCACAGGCGATGACCGCGCGTACCCCGAGCAGGCGTGTGCCCTTCGCAGCCCAGTCACGCGAGCTGCCCGCGCCGTAGTCCTCTCCTGCGATCACGATAAGCGGTACGTTCTCGGCACGGTAACGCTCGGCCGCATCGTAGATACTCATCGTCTCGCCTCCCGGTTGATGACGCGTCACACCGCCCTCAACGCCAGGCGTCATGAGGTTACGGATGCGAATGTTGGCGAACGTGCCGCGCACCATGACCTCGTGGTTGCCGCGACGCGCACCGTAACTGTTGAGATCCTCCACATCGACACCACGCTCGCGCAGATAATATCCGGCCGGCGACGTTGCCTCGATCGCGCCGGCCGGACTGATGTGGTCCGTGGTGATCGAATCGCCAAAGATCGCGAGAGCCCGCGCCGCGGAGATCTCACCCGACGGGTGTACCGCCATAGACGCATCGAAATACGGTGGCTCACGGATATACAATGACGACGCGTCCCATCCGTACACTTTTCCTGTTCCCGCGGGAATCCGGTTCCACAGCGGGTTTTGATCAACAAAACCGCTATAGGCACGCTGGTATTCGGCCGGATCGAACGCGGTGTCACGCAGTTCCTCGATCTCATGCGCTGACGGCCACAGGTCACGCAGATAGACCTTCCGTCCATCGATGACCGACAGCGGTTCGCGAGTAAGATCAATGTCGATTCGTCCGGCGATTGCGAAGGCAACGACCAGTGGCGGACTCATAAGGAAATTCGCCTTCACACTCTGGTGGATACGTGCTTCGAAGTTACGGTTTCCCGACAGCACACTGACACCGACGATATCATTACTAATGAGCGCTTCTTCGATTTCACGATCAAGCGACCCCGAATTCCCGATGCATGTCGTGCAGCCATATCCCACAAGGTTGAATCCCAATCGGTCGAGAAACGTCTGCAATCCGGTCTTGCTCAGGTACGCACTCACGACTCGCGATCCGGGAGCCAGTGAGGTTTTCACCCAAGGCTGGACGCTAAGCCCGAATTCGACCGCCTTCTTTGCCAACAGCCCCGCAGCGAGCATCACCGTCGGGTTCGACGTGTTGGTGCATGAGGTGATTGCGGCGATCACAATATCGCCATGCACCAAATCACGTACAGATTTCCCCGACCGTAATCGCGCATGACCGAGGTGGTTCGGTGTCGGTCGGTTATCCATCATTTCGATTTCGGTGAGCCTGCTGGTGTGCTTTGTACGTTCGTCTGGCAGCGAATCACTCGACTGTTTACCGCCGCCGGGACGCGGATCCTCTGTCGCCTCATACAGCAGCTGGAAGTGACGATTAACTTCGACCTGCGACTTTCCGTAGCCGTCGTGACTGGTGAGCAGTGTGAGAAACTTCTCCTTGAGCCGATCCAGCGCAATCCGATCCTGCGGTCGTTTGGGACCTGCAACCGAGGGTTCTATGGTGGCAAGATCCACGTCGATCACGCTGCTGTAGTCGCATTGGCCGGATATGGGCATACCGAAAAGCCCTTGCGCCTGAAAGTAGCGGCGTACCCTTTCGACGTCTTCGTTGCGGCGGCCGGTCGCTTGCAGATAACGGCAGCTCTGCTCGTCAACAGGGAAGTAGCCTATCGTCGCGCCGTATTCCGGTGCCATATTGCCGAGCGTGGCGCGATCCGGTACGGACAGGCTTGCGGCACCCTCCCCGTGGAATTCGACCAATTTGCCGACAACATGTGCCTGGCGCAACACCTGGGTGATGTGGAGAACCAGATCGGTCGCCGTCACCCCGGCGCACAGTCGGCCACGAAGATG
>CAYYAP010000156.1:0-5386 GCA_964469575.1 uncultured Thiohalobacter sp. | reverse complement strand
AAAAACGCCCCCGACCAGAAGCCGGAGGCGTTCGCGACTGACTTAAAGAACGATCTCAGCCCAGCAGCGGCACAATCATCAACGCAACAATATTGATGATCTTGATCAACGGGTTGATCGCCGGACCGGCCGTATCCTTGTAGGGGTCGCCCACGGTGTCGCCGGTCACCGCCGCCTTGTGCGCATTGGAACCTTTGCCACCGAAGTTGCCATCTTCGATGTACTTCTTGGCGTTATCCCAGGCGCCACCACCGGTGGTCATGGAAATGGCCACGAACAGGCCGGTGACGATGGTGCCGATCAGCATACCGCCCAGCGCTTCCTTGCCCAGCAGCAGGCCGACGATAACCGGCATCAGCACCGGCAGCAGGGAAGGAACCACCATTTCGCTGATGGCGGCCTTGGTCAGCATGTCCACTGCACGCGAGTAGTCGGGCTTCTGGCTGTGATCCATGATGCCCGGCATTTCCTTGAACTGGCGGCGCACCTCGTTGACGATGCCGCCGGCCGCACGACCCACGGCTTCCATGGCCATGGCGCCGAACAGGTAAGGTACCAGGCCGCCGATGAACAGGCCGATGATGACCATGTGGTTATCCAGCGAGAAATTGAGTGTACTGTCCCCGTTTTCTGCCAGCGCGTGGGTGTAGTCGGCGAACAGTACCAGGGCGGCAAGGCCGGCGGAACCGATGGCGTAGCCCTTGGTGACCGCTTTGGTGGTATTGCCGACGGCATCCAGCGGGTCGGTGATGTTACGGATCTTCTCATCCAGCTCCGCCATTTCGGCGATGCCGCCGGCGTTGTCGGTGATCGGACCGTAGGCGTCCAGCGCCACGATGATGCCGGTCATGGACAGCATGGCGGTGGCGGCGATGGCGATACCGTACAGGCCCGCCAGTTCGTAGGCGCCCCAGATGGAGGCGCATACCGCGAGCACCGGTGCCGTGGTGGATTTCATGGAAACGCCCAGGCCGGCGATGACGTTGGTGCCGTCACCGGTGGTGGAAGCCTCGGCAATATGACGTACCGGTGAGAACTCTGTCGCCGTGTAGTACTCGGTGATGACCACCATGGCAGCGGTCAGGGCCAGGCCGATGAGACCGCAGTAGAACAGGTTCATGGTGGAGATCGTCCCGAAACCGTCGAGCGTGACGGAATCGCCCATGATCTGCTGGGTGACAAAGTAGAAAGCGCCTGCCGCCAGCACACCGGCCACGATCAGGCCCCGGTACAGGGCATTCATGATCTTGCCACCGTCGCGCGCCTTGACGAAGAAGGTGCCGATGATAGAAGCGATGATAGATACACCGCCCAGCACCAGCGGGTAGGTCGCTGCCGCGTTACCCATATCCTTCAGTAGCAGGCCGCCCAGCAACATGGTGGCCACCACGGTAACGGCATAGGTTTCAAACAGGTCAGCTGCCATACCGGCACAGTCACCGACATTGTCGCCGACGTTGTCGGCGATGACCGCCGGGTTGCGCGGATCATCTTCGGGGATGCCGGCTTCCACCTTGCCGACAATGTCCGCACCCACGTCTGCGCCCTTGGTGAAGATGCCGCCACCGAGACGCGCGAAGATGGAAATCAGTGAGCCGCCGAAGGCCAGTCCGATCAGCGGATGGATGGGGTCCTCGACACCATTCGCGACCAGTATGGCGTAGAAGCCGGAGACGCCCAGCAGGCCCAGACCGACTACCAGCATGCCGGTAATGGCGCCGCCGCGGAAGGCGATCTGCATGGCGGCATTAAGCCCATCGTTGGCTGCCTCGGCGGTGCGGACGTTCGCGCGTACCGATACATTCATACCGATAAAACCCGTCAGGCCGGAGAAAATCGCGCCGATGGCGAAGCCGGCTGCCGTTGTCCAGCCGATGAAAACTCCAATGACCACCAGCAGTACGACACCCGCCAGGCTGATGGTGGCGTACTGACGATTCAGGTAGGCCCTGGCGCCTTCCTGAATGGCGGTGGCAATCTCCTGCATGCGCGCACTGCCGGCCGGTTTGGCCAGTATCCATTGCGTGGATACGATGCCATACAGTATGGCGGCGGCCGCACAGGCCAGTGCAAAAATAATTTCTGCGGACATTTCTGATTTCCTCCAGCTACAGTTTCTACGGGGCGATACGCAGCGCTGTGCAAGCGTGCAGATATCGTCGGTTTTGTTTCATCAGTGGAACGCGCTGCCTGGCTTGAAGCCAAACAGTTGTTCCAGGTCGAACTCGCGAATCAGTTGATCGACAGCACCCTGCCCGTGCTCACGAGAAACCTCGGCAAGGATCAGTTTTGCGCCGTTGCGATTGTAGCCGCCACCCATATTGGCCTGTACGGCAATCAGTTCGCGTGCTTTTTGCAGTGTCATCCCGTTTAGTTGTGTATTACTTGACCTTGAAG
Organism: uncultured Thiohalobacter sp.; assembly: GCA_964469575.1. Classification (GTDB taxonomy): domain Bacteria; phylum Pseudomonadota; class Gammaproteobacteria; order DSM-19610; family DSM-19610; genus Thiogranum. Next base: position 2,989 of record CAYYAP010000156.1, on the reverse strand, counting down.
TCAGCCAGTTTTTTCCGTGTGGATATATTCTTCAGTTGCACATATTTGGGCATGCCATCCTTACCGTAGGGCGGATAGTCTTCACCGGCAATCAGCGGTTCCAGGTAGTCCCGGCATTTCTGCGTGATGCCAAAGCCGTCCTTGCTGATGAAACCCTTGGGCATCATCTTCTCGACATTGGCGACGCGCGCCAGTTTGGCTTCGCCGATCTTCCAGCGGTAGGGTTTGTTGGAGGTGCGCTTGATGGTCGGCATAACCGAATTCTTGCCCTGCAGCGCCAGTTCCACCGCCGCCTTGCCCATGGCATAGGCCTGTTCTACGTCAGACTTCGAGGCGATATGGCGTGCAGCGCGCTGCAGGTAGTCAGCCACCGCCCAGTGGTACTTGTAGCCTAGCTTGTCGCGGATCAGCCCGGCGATCACCGGTGCTACACCACCCAGCTGTGCATGGCCGAAGGCATCTTTCAGACCCTGGTCGGCGAGGAAGTTGCCGGAGCGGTCCTGCACGCCCTCGGACACGACAATCGAGCAGTAGCCATACTGCTTGACCTTGTCCTTCACCAGTTTCAGGAATTTGGTCTGGCTGAATTTGACTTCCGGGAACAGGATCACAATCGGCAGGTCACAGTTCCCGGTCGCGGCCATACCACCGGCGGCGGCGATCCAGCCGGCGTGACGCCCCATGACTTCCAGCACGAAGATCTTGGTGGAGGTGGCACACATGGAGGCGACATCGAAACTGGCCTCGCGGGTGGATACCGCAATGTACTTGGCCACCGAACCAAAGCCCGGGCAGTTGTCGGTAATCGGCAGATCGTTGTCCACGGTCTTGGGTACGTGAATCGCCTGGATGGGATAGCCGGTCGCCTTGGACAACTGCGAAACCTTCAGGCAGGTGTCAGCGGAATCGCCGCCACCGTTATAAAAGAAGTAGCCGATATTATGTGCGGCGAAAACATCGATCAGGCGCTGGTACTCGCGTTTGTTGGCTTCCAGGCTCTTCATCTTGTAACGGCAGGAACCGAAGGCGCCGGACGGCGTGTGGCGCAGCGCGGCAATCGCGCGTGCGGATTCCTTGCTGGTATCGATGAGGTCTTCCGTCAGCGCACCGATGATACCGTTACGACCGGCGTACACCTTGCCGATCTTGTCCGGGTGCTTGCGCGCGGTCTCGATCACACCGCAGGCGCTGGCGTTGATGACGGCGGTGACACCGCCCGACTGCGCATAGAACGCGTTTTTCTTTCCTGTAGATCGTGCCATGTGAAAATACTCCTGGAACAGTTTTGTTAAATTCGGTGGGTGTGCTGTCAGCCGCTTTCGCCAGCCTCTTTGGCCTGCTGGTCAGCCTGGACCTGCAGCAGGGTCACGACACACTCGGCCAGATCGTCGTACTCATCGCGGCCGGTGCCGTACATCTGGTGTACGCGGTAGAAGAACTGACAGCGGAAACGGTTATCGCCGGATTTGGCGATGATGAAATGGCACTTGTCGACCTCCCAGTAGGCGGCTGGACAGGGGGTGAGTTCAGTGCGCGAGAGATCGAGGCGCAGCTCTGTTTCCGCCAGCTGGATGTCCGGGACCTCGCCATAACGTTCCTGCAATGTGGACTTTATAATCCACAAATCATTGTCAGAGAAGTCGGGAACCCGGTTCATGCTGGTGCTGTTTAACCCCTGCTGGCTTCGAAAAGGCGCCCAATCATAGAGCAAAAAGCAATGGAATTCAGGTGCTTTGTTTGACTTGGGGCTTGTAGGGGCGGTAGCTTAATCACTGAGCGGTATTTCAGCTACGAAAACTATTGTATGTCCCTATGAAAAAACTTTTATTGGCCATAGCTTCCCGGAAAGTCCCGGTTAGCTGAAAAATGTAATAAAAATCAATGACACAGCGAGTGTAATAGGACTATGAGGATTGTGCTACTGGGAGCGCCCGGGTGCGGAAAGGGCACGCAGGGACATCGCCTGGCGAAACATTACAGCATCCCCGAGATATCCACCGGCGACCTGTTGCGCGAGGCCGTGGCGGCCGGTACGCCGCTGGGGAAGGCCGCCAAGATCGTCATGGATGCCGGACAGCTGGTTTCCGATGAAATCGTGCTGGGGGTAATCCGCGAGCGCCTGTCACGCAGCGATGCGCGTAAGGGCTTCATCCTGGACGGTTTTCCGCGCAACCTGGCGCAGGCCGAGCAGCTTGACGAGCTATTGGGGCAACTGAATCAGCCGATTGACCTGGCGTTACTCATCGATGTGGATGTCGATACCATCATGCAGCGCCTGTTCGGTCGCCGGACCTGTGTGTCCTGTGGCGCCAGTTACAACATTTTCTATGCGCCACCGAGGATGGACGGCCACTGCGATGAATGTGGCGGACGCCTGCGCCGCCGATCGGACGATAATGAAGAAACCATCGGCAATCGTCTGCGCACCTATGAATTCCAGACCCTGCCCGTGGTGGGCTATTACCGCGAGCAGGAATGCCTGCGCCAGGTACAGGGGCTCGGTGAGCCAGACGACGTATTCCGCGCCGTCCTCAAGGCGGTGGAAGAAGCGAAGAAGACCCTTGCCAGTCGTGATCGCTCTGCGGCAATCCGCCGCGCGGTGACGCGCAAGCTGCAGGAGCAGCGTGACAACGTGGCCGCTGCGAAGGTAAAAGCCAACGTCAGCAAGTCGTCATCTTCGGCAAACAAGCCCCCGGCGAAGCAAGTCGCCCCTAAGGCAGGTGTGAAGAAAAAGACCGCCGTGAAGAAGGTCGTGGCCAGGAAGGCCCCGGCAAAAAAGACAACGGCAAAAAAAACGGCTGCAAAGAAAACCCTGGTAAAGAAAAAGGCCGGCTCGAAGAAGGTGCTGGCAAAAAAGGCTGTAACCAGGAAAAAAGCCAACGCCGGCAAGCCAGCTGCGAAGAAGACAAATGCAAAGAAGAAGGTGGTCGCCAGGAAATCTGCTGCGAAGAAATCGCCGGCAAAGAAAACCCCGGTGAAGAAAAAGGCG
>CAYYAP010000155.1:0-5498 GCA_964469575.1 uncultured Thiohalobacter sp. | reverse complement strand
GTCCAGTAAAGTTCCAGCTCCTGGATGGCGGCGAAGAACTCATGGGTATCGACCGGTTTGCGGATATAGCTGTTGCAGCCCAGCGTATAGCTGTCAGAAATGTCGCGTTGTTCGTCAGAGGTCGTGAGTATGACGACTGGCAAGGTGCGGGTACGTGCTTCACTGCGCAGGCGTTTGAGGACGTCCAGCCCGCTGAGGCGTGGCATATTGAGATCCAGCAGGGCGACAGATGGCAGTGGATTGGGTTGGCCGCTGCTGTCTTCGCCGAGTAGATAATCCAGCGCTTCCTGGCCATCGCGTTTGACCAGTATCTGGTTAGTTAAACGACTCTTCTTGAAGGCGCGCAGCGTCAGTTCAACGTCATCGGGGTTATCTTCAATCAACAGAATAATGCCGGGGTTTTTATTGTGGCTCACAATGCCTCCTGTCCTGAGTACCCCCATTAGACGCCTCCCTGCGCGTCCTGTTTAAGTTTACCCGCTGTACACGACGGAAGGCAACCAGGTGGCCAGCGCCGGCCAGAGCGCGAGCAGCCCCAGCATCAGTAACTGTATGGCGATAAAAGGCATAACGCCCCGGTAAATATCCGCTGTGGAGACTTCCCTGGGCGCCACCCCGCGCAGGTAGAACAGGGCAAAACCGAAGGGAGGTGTGAGGAAGGAGGTTTGCAGGTTGATGGCGATCATAATCCCCAGCCACACCGGGTCCAGTCCCATGGCCAGCAGAATCGGCCCGACGATTGGCACCACGACGAAGGTAATTTCAATAAAATCGAGCACAAAGCCCAGCAGGAACATCACCAGCATCACCGCCAGCATGGCGCCGAGTACGCCGCCGGGCAGCTGAGTGAGCCAGTCCTCGATCAGGATATCGCCGCTAAAGCCCCGGAATACCAACGAAAATACCGATGCGCCGATGAGGATCAGGAATACCATGCTGGTGACCTTGAGGGTGCTCCGGACCACTTCGCGCAGCACCGAAATGGTCAGTTGTTGCCGCACAGCCGCGAGCAGCATGGCGCCAACGGCACCGACAGAAGCCGCTTCGGTCGGTGTTGCCAACCCACCGAGGATGGAACCGAGCACCGCGAGAATCAGCAGCAACGGGGGTATCAGGGCTTTTAGCGTCGAAACCAGGCTGGCCGGTGCGCCATCCGTTTGGTGAGAGGGCATGGCCGCCGGGCGCCAGCGCGCGACAGCGACAAGATACAGCAGGTACAGCCCGACCAGTATCAGGCCCGGCACCAGCGCGCCGGCAAACAGGTCACCGACCGAGACCGTTTTCGGGGAATAGACGCCCTGGCTGATTTGCGCCTGCTGGTAGGCGGAGGACAGCACATCACCGAGCAGCACCAGCACGATAGACGGCGGGATAATCTGCCCGAGCGTACCGGAAGCGCAGATGACACCGGTCGCCACCCGTGGGTCGTAACCGCGCCGCAGCATGGTCGGCAACGACAGCAGCCCCATGGTGACCACAGTGGCGCCGACAATCCCGGTACTCGCCGCCAGCAGCATGCCCACCAGTGTGACCGAGAACCCCAGCCCGCCTCGCCGCTTGCCGAACAGGCTCGACATGGACTCCAGCAGGTCTTCGGCGATACGCGAGCGTTCCAGCATAACGCCCATAAACACAAACAGCGGCACGGCCATCAGCGTGGGGTTGATCATGATGCCGTACACTCGGCTGGGCAGCGCGTGCAGAAATACCGGGTCGAAACTGCCGGTCCATTGCCCGATAAAGGCGAAGATCAGACCGGTGCCCGCCAGCGTGAAAGCCACCGGGTAGCCAATCAGCAGGAAAGCGAACACCGCGCCGAACATCCACAGGGCAATACTGCCTTCAGCCATGTGACGAACCCACTGGCTGGAGTAACTCACCGAGGCGGCGCAACAGCTGGCTGATGCCCTGCAGGATCAGCAGCACGGCGGTGATCGGGATCAGTGTTTTCAGCAGGTACACAAACGGCAGACCACCAGCTTCCGGTGAGGCTTCGCGGACGCGCCAGGCGGCTTCTACATAATCCTGACTGATCCATAGCAGGAAGCCGCAGGTCGGCAGCAGGAAGATCAGCGTACCCACCAGGTCAGCGATGGCCTTGCCGCGTGCGCTGAAGTGCCGGTAGAACACATCGACACGGACGTGACCGTCGATTTTCAGCGTCCAGGCCGCGCCCAGCATGAACAGGGTGGCGTGCAGGTAGAGGGCGGATTCCTGCAGGGCGATGGAACCGCTGTCGAACAGGTAACGGACAATCACCACCAGAAAGGTAACCAGCACCAGGCCAAGGCCCAGCCAGGCGACATTGCGGCCAATGACCGTGCTGATCCGGTCGAGCCGGTCGGACAGGGAAAGGAGTGAGACGGGCGACATGGGCGCGGATTATACCGGCCTGCACCCCGTGTCGGGCAAGCTGAAGGCTACCAGCGGAGCAGCACCCAGCTGGGAATCAGCAGATCCTCTTCAAGTCCACTGGACCGGCTGTCCATGGAGCCATCGCCGTCGGTATCGACCAGGTAATAGGCCGGTGCATGTTTGGGCGTGACCTTGATCATGTACAGCTTGCCATTGATCCGGTATTCCTCGATGGTCTCGCCACTGCGCTGAATAATGTTGACCTCGGGTTCGATCTGCTCCTGTGCGCGTTCACTGGGGGTCGGTGGTGGCGCGGTGTTGGGCACGGGCGCCTTGTCGGCAGCCAGGGTATAGCCCGCCAGTAGCAGGGCAGGTAAAAACAACAATCGGGCTACATTCGGCATGACAATATCCTTAAATTTTAAGGGTGCGCACAGGGCGCTGATGAATACATTTTCCAGCACTCTGATCGGGAATGCTACCATCTGCGACAGATTCAACCGGGACCACGTACACTATGACCTCCGATCAACAGCCGCCGTTCATTATGGTGGACGGTTCTTCCTACCTGTACCGCGCCTTTCATGCGCTGCCACCACTGACCAGTTCAAAAGGCCAGGATACCGGCGCGATTTATGGCGTTGTCAATATGTTGCGCAAGTTGCTCGACAGTTACCGGCCAAACCGCGTCGTGGTGGTGTTCGATGCGAAAGGCAAAACATTCCGTAATGAGCTGTACGAAGCCTACAAGGCCCATCGCCCGCCGATGCCGCCGGAGCTTTCCTCGCAGATCGAACCACTCCTGGAGATCGTGCGCGCCATGGGTCTGCCGCTGTTGCAGGTGCCGGGCGTTGAAGCGGACGACGTGATCGGCACGCTGGCGAAAAAAGCCACGGCAGCCGGCTGGCAGACGGTGATCTCCACCGGGGACAAGGATCTCGCCCAGCTGGTTAATCCGCAGGTGACGCTGATCAACACCATGAATGACACGGTGCTGGATGAAACGACGGTACCGGAGAAGTTTGGCGTCCGCCCGGACCAGATCATCGATTACCTGGCACTGGTCGGCGATACCAGCGATAACATTCCCGGCGTACCCAAGGTCGGCCCCAAAACGGCGGCAAAGTGGCTGGAACAATACGGCACGCTGGACGAGCTGGTGGCGCACGCCGACGATATCAAGGGCAAGGTCGGGGAAAACCTGCGCCAGGCGCTTCACCAGTTGCCGCTGTCAAAGCAGCTCACCACCATCCGCTGTGATGTGGATCTCGATGTCGACCTGGAGGATATGTCTGTCGGGCCGGCGGACACCGACGCCTTGCGGCGCTGGTTCGAGGCACTGGAATTCCGCACCTGGCTGCGTCAGCTGGACGGTGAAGACAACGTAGTAGCTGCGCCGGATGCCTCTGTGGATGCGGATGAGCCGGATCCCGACTACCAGACCATCCTCACCCAGGCGCAATTCGATGTCTGGCTGGCGCGCTTGCGCGACGCCGAACTGATCGCCTTTGACACCGAAACCACCAGCCTCGACTACATGCAGGCGGAAGTGGTCGGGCTGTCGTTTGCCGTTGAAGCCGGTCAGGCCGCGTACCTGCCGGTCGCACACGACTATCCTGGCGCGCCGGATCAGCTGGACCGCGAGGCGGTGTTCCGGCAGATCGGCCCGCTGCTCGCTGACGCATCGATAGCCAAACTCGGCCACCACCTGAAATATGATCGCAGTGTGCTCGCCAATCACGGGGTGGCGCTGAACGGTATCGCCTATGACACCATGCTGGAGTCCTACATCGTCGACAGTACTGCCAGCCGTCACGACCTGGATTCCTTGTGCCAGAAGTACCTTGGCCATACCAATATCAAGTTCGAGGAGGTCGCCGGGAAAGGCGCGAAACAGATTACCTTCAACCAGGTGCCACTGGACACCGCAGCGCCCTACGCGGCCGAAGACGCCGACATGACCTTGCGCCTGCACCAGAAGCTGTGGCCGAAGCTGGAAGCCCTGCCGCGCCTGCGCGAACTGTACGAAACCCTTGAGCGCCCGCTGATCCCGGTACTCGGCGATATCGAACGTACCGGCGTCAAGGTTGATGTGGACATGCTGAAGACGCAAAGCCGGGAACTGGCCGAGCGCATGCAGGCGGTGGAGGCCGAGGCGCACGCGCTGGCGGGAGAGCCCTTCAACCTGGGTTCGCCCAAACAGATCCAGGCCATCCTGTTCGACAAGCAACAGCTGCCGGTGCTGGCGAAAACCCCCAAAGGCGCGCCCTCGACCGCCGAGCCGGTGTTGCAGGAGCTGGCGCTGGACTATCCCCTGCCCAAACGGATTCTGGAATACCGTTCGTTGAGCAAGCTCAAGTCAACTTATACCGACAAGCTGCCTTTACAGGTGAACCCCCGTACCGGGCGCGTCCATACGTCCTACCACCAGGCCGTGGCGGCGACCGGGCGTTTGTCCTCCTCCGATCCCAACCTGCAAAATATTCCGGTGCGGACGGCGGAAGGCCGGCGCATCCGCCAGGCGTTTATCGCCGAAGCGGGCTGCGTGGTGCTGGCGGCGGACTACTCGCAGATCGAACTGCGCATCATGGCGCACCTTTCCGCTGACGAGGGACTGGTGCAGGCCTTTGCCCGGGGTGAGGATATTCACCGCGCCACGGCGGCGGAAGTGTTTGGCGTCAGCCCGGATACGGTCAGCAGCGACCAGCGCCGCTCCGCCAAGGCCATCAACTTCGGGTTGATTTACGGGATGTCCGCCTTTGGCCTGGCGAAACAGCTGGGTATCGAACGCGGCAAGGCGCAACAGTACGTGGATCTCTACTTCGAGCGTTACCCCGGCGTGAAGGCTTATATGGAATCCACCCGCGAGCTGGCGCGCGAACAGGGCTATGTAGAAACCCTGTTTGGCCGGCGTCTTTACCTGCCGGATATCCGCGCGCGCAATGTCCAGCGCCGGCAGGCGGCAGAGCGTACCGCGATCAATGCCCCCATGCAGGGTACGGCAGCCGACATCATTAAAAAAGCCATGCTGTCTGTAGATGAATGGATTAAAGCCGGGGGGTGTTGCGTCAAGATGATTATGCAGGTACATGACGAACTGGTGTTCGAGGTGCCCGAGGCTGATATAACGGGTGTCCGGCAGG
>CAYYAP010000154.1:1785-5501 GCA_964469575.1 uncultured Thiohalobacter sp. | reverse complement strand
GTCACCATCTTGTCCGGGTGAATACGCCGCTTCCAGGCATCACGGATCTGTTCCCGCGTGACGGCCTTGACCTTGTCGGTAAACGTATTGAGGTAATCCAGCGGAAGATCATAAAAACCGATGACCGCCAGGTATTCGGAGATCTTGCTGTTGCTGGCAACGCGTAACGGAAAACCGCTGATGATGTTGTTCTTCGACGCCTTGAGTTCCTTGTCGGTCGGCCCCTCTGCCACAAACTTTTTCAGGGTATCGCGCAGGACTTTCAACGCTTCGTCACGCTGATCGTTACGAGTCTGGAAGCCCAGCATGAACGGGCCCTGCTCTTTCATCGGGATGAAGTAGCTGTAGGCGCTGTAGGCCAGGCCGCGTTTTTCACGGATTTCATTACTGATGCGCGATACCAGGCCGCTGCCACCGAGGACGTGATTCCCAACATACAACGGGAAATAGTCCGGGTCCTTGCGACGCAAGCCGGGCTGGCCCACCAGTACATGACTCTGGCTGGAGGGGTGTTTGATAAACACTTCATCGGCCTTTGCCAACGCTGCAACCGGCGGCAGGGGCGATGGCTTGCTGCCTTCCGGCAGGCTGTCCGCCAGGCGCGAGGCAATCTTGTGCGCCTGTGACGCCGTCAGTTTGCCGACAATGACGACCGTGGCATTGCGCGCCACATAGTAGCGTTTGTAGAACGCGCGCAAATCCGCCACACGCAAGGCCTTGACGCTCTTCACGGTGCCGGACGGATGACTGCCGTAGGGATGGTCGCCGTATAACTTGCTATAGAAGGTTTTGCTGGCGATGGCGCCCGGCTTCTGCTTTTCGTATTGCAGGCCGATTAACATTTGCTTCTGCTCGCGTTTGAAATCCGCCTCGGGAAAATCCGGTTTGGCCAGCACCTTGCCGAACAGCGTCAGCGACGGCTCAAGCAGTTTCGGGTCTGTCAGGCTGCGCAGGGAAAGCCAGGCCATGTCCCGTTCCGCACCGGAGCCGAGTTGAGCGCCACGCTGTTCCAGTCCGCGCGCAATGGCGTCGGCGTTGAGGCCGTCCGCGCCCTGGTCCAGCAAGTCATTGGTCAGTTTGGCAAGTCCCGGACGGTCACCGTCGCGGGAAGCGGCGGCATCGAACACCAGGCGGATATCCACCATGGGCAACTCGGACGCCTCGACGAACAGGACCTTCGCGCCCTTCTCCGTCTGCCAGGTTTTGATATCCGGGAGCGCCTGCGCCGTACCGGTCAGTACGACAAGCGCCAGCGCCAATACACGCGTGGTAAACATCTGCATAAAAGTCCTGTGTCCTGATTTAGCGTACATTGTTGCCCCCTCCGTGACGCGGCGGGTGTTTGGGGTCGATAGGCTGCGGAACCAGTTCAGCCACCGTCAGGTGGTCATCGACCAGGTATTTTTTTGCCACCGCCATGATCTGCGCCGGTGTGACGGCCTGTATCTGCTTGTGATAGTTCTCCGTTTCATGCCAATCCAGGCCGATACTCTCCAGTACGCCGATTTGCATGGCCTGGTAAAAAATCGAATCCTGCTGGTAAATTTTCTCGGCGCGCAACTGCGCCTTGACCCGGTCCAGTTCGTCCTTTTTGACCAGCTCGTCCTTGAGTTTCTGAATTTGCTTGTGCAAGGCCGCTTCGAGTTCCGCCACGGTGTGTCCACGCGAGGGTATGCCCGACAGGGTGAACAGCGTCTCCAGGCGGTCGTGCGCGTCGTAGCCTGCGCTGGCGCTGGCGGCTATTGCCTTGCCGCGCACCAGTTCGCTGGACAAGCGCGCGCCGCTGCCGCCATCCAGTACACCTGCCAGCACTTCCAGCGCATAGGGTTCCCACGCGTGTTCCTTGTTTATTGTCAGTACCACCGGGGCCTTGTAGCCCATGATCAGGTAGGGCAGTTCGGCCGGCGCCTTGACCTGTATGCGCTTGATGCCGAGCTGCTTTACTTCGTGGCGTGGTTTGACGGGTTCGATATCGCTGGGCTTCAACGGCCCGAAATAACGCCGCGCAAGCCGCAGCACCTCGTCCGGATCGACATCACCCGCCACCACCACCGTGGCGTTGTTCGGTGCATACCACTGTTGATACCAGCGACGCAGATTTTCAACCTTCATGGTGTCGAGATCATCTTGCCAGCCGATCGTCGGTATCCGGTAGGGGCTGTTGAGGAAGGCCGTGGCCATGAACTGCTCGTAGGTCAGTGACTGCGGGTTGTCATCGGTGCGCATGCGGCGTTCTTCCATCACCACCCGGATTTCCTTGAGAAATTCTTTTTTCGGCAAGGTCAGGTTGCGCATGCGGTCGGACTCGAGCTCAAAACTGACTTTCAGCCGGTTTTTCTCCATGGTCTGGAAGTAGGCCGTGTAATCCTGGCTGGTAAAGGCGTTTTCACGACCGCCGTTTTTCGAAATGATGCGCGAGAACTCACCGGCGGGATGCGCCTTTGTGCCCTTGAACATCATGTGCTCCAGCGCGTGGGAAAGACCGGTAATCCCGTCGTGTTCGTAGCTGGAACCTACCTTGTACCACACCTGCGATACCATCACCGGTGCGCGGTGGTCCTCCTTTACGATCAGTTTCAGGCCATTGTCCAGCCGGTATTCGTGAACCGCCGGGGCGGCCAGTGTCAGGCTGGCGACCAGCCCGAGAACAAGCGCGAGTAATCCTCGCATCTGCAACTCCTTTTTCGTCCTACCCGTTAATGAGGGGGAATGATAGGATACGTGGACTCAAGTGGACAGTAAAAACGATGTTTGGTTTCGGCAAAAAAAAATCCGCCGCGGATGAGGACAAAAAACCCGGGCTGTTCGGCCGCCTGAAGGCCGGCCTGTCGAAAACCCGCAGCGGCCTCACCGAGGGCATCGCCAGCCTGGTGCTGGGCCACAAGCAGATCGACGACGAACTGCTCGAAGACCTGGAAACCCGGCTGTTGACCGCCGATGTCGGCGTGGAAGCCACCCAGGCAATCATCGATGACCTGACGCGCCGGGTTGCACGCAAACAGCTGGCCGATGCGGATGCGCTGATGGCGGCGCTGCACGAAGACATGACGGCCATGCTCACTCCGGTGGAGGCGCCACTGGAGATCCCTGATTCCGACCAACCCTTTGTGCTGCTGATGGTCGGCATCAATGGCGCGGGAAAAACCACCACCATTGGTAAAATTGCGCGACGACTGAAAGACCAGGGCTGCTCGGTGATGCTGGCGGCCGGCGATACTTTCCGCGCCGCAGCGGTGGAACAGTTGCAGGCCTGGGGGGAGCGCAATGAGGTTCCCGTTATCGCCCAGGCCCAGGGTTCGGATTCCGCTTCGGTGATCTTCGATGCCCTGCAGGCGGCACGCGCGCGCCATGTCGATGTGCTCATTGCCGACACGGCGGGCCGCCTGCACACCCAGTCCAACCTGATGGAAGAACTGAAAAAAATCCAGCGCGTGCTGGGCAAACTCGATGAAAACGCCCCGCACGAAGTCATGCTGGTGGTCGATGCCGGCACCGGCCAGAACGCCCTCAACCAGGCGCGTGAATTCAACCAGGCGATGCACCTCACCGGCATCACCCTGACCAAGCTGGACGGCACCGCCCGTGGCGGCATTATTTTCGCCATCGCCAAACAGCTGGGCATCCCGATCCGCTTTATCGGCATTGGTGAAGCCATCGAGGATTTACGCCCCTTCAGCGCCCACGATTTTGTCGATGCACTGTTTGAACAGGACTGA
>CAYYAP010000154.1:0-1685 GCA_964469575.1 uncultured Thiohalobacter sp. | reverse complement strand
TATGATTCGTTTTGATCACGTCAGCAAACGCTATCCCGGCGGCAAGGATGCGCTGCAGGCGGTCAACCTGCACATGCACGCCGGCAGTATGGCGTTCCTGACCGGTCATTCCGGCGCCGGCAAGAGCACGCTACTGAAACTCATTGCGCTGCTCGAACGCGCCACCCGCGGGCAGGTGTTTCTCGATGGCGAGAACCTGTCGCGCACCTCGAAACGCCGCGTGCCGATGGTACGCCGCAAGATCGGCATGATCTTCCAGAACCATCGCCTGCTGTTCGACCGCACCGTGTTCGACAATGTGGCGCTGCCGCTGGTCATCGCCGGCTACCGCCACCAGGAAATCGGCCGCCGCGTGCGCGCAGCGCTCGACAAGGTCGGCCTGCTGGGCCATGAACGCGCCTTCCCCATCACCCTGTCGGGCGGTGAACAACAACGCGTGGGTATCGCCCGCGCCGTGGTCAACAAACCCAAACTGCTGCTGGCCGACGAACCTACCGGCAACCTCGACCCGGACCTGTCCCGCGACATCATGCAATTGTTCGAGCAGTTCAACCAGGTCGGCGTTACCGTGCTGATTGCCAGTCATGACCTCGACCTGATCTCGCGCATGCCCTACCCGCAGATCCACCTGGAACAGGGACAATTGCAGAACACCGGTGAGGTCGCCGGCGCATGAGGCTGCCACGCCCCATTCACAATTACCTGGTCCGGCATGCACAGGTGGCGCTGAACAGCCTCGGCCGCCTGTACCGGGCACCGTTTGCCTCGCTCATGACGATTGCCGTGCTTGGCATTGCGCTGGCGTTGCCATCCGGCCTGTACCTGCTGACCGGCAACCTGCAAAAACTCGGCGCGCAGTGGGACGGTGGTGCCAACCTGTCGTTGTTCCTGCACAAATCGGTGAGCGTGTCACAGGCGCAGGCCTTGCGGAAAAAACTCGCGCAATGGCCGGAAATTGACTCCCTGCAACTGATCACGCCCAAGCAGGCACTGGCCGAGTTTCGTGAACTGTCCGGCTTCGGGCAGGCGCTCGACCTGCTCGACGACAACCCGCTACCGGCCGTGCTGGCGATCAAACCGGCCGCGCACTATTCAACCGCCAGCGCCGCTGCCGCGCTCACGGAAAAGCTGCGCGCACTGCCGGAAGTGGAGCTCGCGCAGCTGGACCTGAAATGGGTCAAACGTTTCAACACCATTGTGGAAATTATCCAGCGTTCCATCTGGGTCATGGCGGCCCTGCTGGGCCTGGCGGTCCTGCTGATTGTGGGCAACACCATTCGCCTGGAAATCCAGAACCGCCGTGAAGAAATCGAAATCACCAAGCTGATTGGCGCGACCAACGGGTTCATCCATCGGCCCTTCCTCTACGCCGGCCTCTGGTACGGCCTGTTCGGCGCACTGTTTGGTGCCCTGCTGGTGGAACTCGCCCTGCTGCAACTGCTCGACCCGGTACGACGCCTGGCCGGGCTGTACCGGAGCAGCTTCAGCCTGGACATGCTGAGCGCCGGTGAATTGCTCTATCTACTGGCCGGCGGCGCTTTTCTCGGCCTGCTCGGCGCATGGATTGCTGTGGGTCGGCACCTCTCTGCGATTGAGCCGCGTTAGGGAGCCTCTGATTAATTCGTCATTGCAAAAAAAACCCCGCAGAAGCGGGGTTCTTTGTATCGGTTTATCCGATGGGGTCT
>CAYYAP010000153.1:0-5578 GCA_964469575.1 uncultured Thiohalobacter sp. | reverse complement strand
AACCCGGTTCCACTTCGCCAGCAGTCCAACCAGTGCTGCCAGCTGGTGAATCTGATGGTTGTCGAGGTCGAAGGGCAGCGCTTCAAGACCCTGCGCTATCGCTGCCTCAATCACCGGGTCAGCCCCCCGCACACGTTCATTGACCGCTGTCATCAGGCCGATTTGCGCGCCAGCCGGGCTTTTTTCAGGTGTACCAGCAACAGGGAAATGGCGGCCGGCGTGACGCCGGGAATTCGCGCCGCTTGTCCGAGGGTCTCCGGCTGTACTGCCTGCAGCTTCTCGCAGACTTCCGAAGACAGGCCGCGCACGCCCTGGTAATCAAAATTATCCGGCAATGATTTGTGTTCATTGCGTTGCTGACGGGCAATTTCGTCACGCTGGCGTTCAATATAGCCGTGATATTTCGCCTGTATATCCACCTGCTCGGCCACCGCGCCGGTTTCGCCCGGTCCGATGCCGTCGAGCTGCATGAGTGTGGCGTAGTCGAGTTGCGGCCGGCGCAGCAGGTCATCGATACGTTGCTCGCTGGTCAGGGTCTCGCCCGTGCTGTCGGCGAGTTGCCGGGCCAGCTCGCTACCCGGGCTTACCCGAAGCTGGCGCAGGCGCTGTTGCTCGCGCTCGATAGCTTCACGTTTTTCATTGAACCGGCGCCAGCGTGTTTCACTGACGAGACCCATCCGGTAACCCGTTTCTGTCAGGCGCAGGTCAGCGTTGTCTTCGCGGAGTAACAGCCGGTACTCGGCGCGGCTGGTAAACATGCGGTATGGCTCGCGGGTACCGCGCGTGATCAGGTCATCGATCAGTACGCCGATATAGGCTTCATCGCGCCGCGGACACCAGCCGGACTCGCCACGGGCAAGGCGGGCGGCATTCAGACCGGCCACCAGACCCTGGGCGGCGGCCTCTTCATAACCGGTGGTGCCGTTGATCTGTCCGGCGAAAAACAGGCCGCCAATAAATTTGGTCTCCAGCGACGCGCGCAAATCACGTGGATCAAAAAAATCGTATTCGATCGCATAGCCCGGCCGGGTAATGTGCGCTTTTTCGAACCCGGGGATGGCATGCACCATAGCCTGCTGGACATCAAACGGCAGGCTGGTGGAAATACCGTTGGGGTAGATTTCGTGGGTCTCCAGCCCTTCCGGCTCGATGAAAATCTGGTGTGACTCGCGCTCGGCAAAACGCACCACCTTGTCCTCGATAGAGGGACAGTAACGCGGCCCGGTGCCTTCGATGACGCCTGAGTACATGGGGGATCGATCCAGCCCGGCACGGATGATGTCGTGGACGCGTTCGCTGGTATGGGTGATGTGGCAACTTACCTGGCGCGGGTGTTCGCTACCCTCCGATAAAAAGGAGAATGCCGGAATCGGGTCATCGCCGGGCTGCGCCTTGAGTTGACGGTAATCGACACTGCGGCCGTCGATACGCGGCGGCGTACCGGTCTTCAGGCGTTCTACCCGGAACGGCAAATCACGTAGGCGCTGCGCCAACGCATTCGCCGGCGGATCGCCGGCGCGGCCACCCGGGTAATTCGACAGTCCGATATGGATACGGCCGCCGAGGAAAGTCCCCACGGTAAGCACCACAGTCTCGGCGGTAAATGTCAGGCCCATCCGGGTCAGCACACCGGTGACACGATCACCCTCGACCAGCAGATCATCGACGGCCTGCTGGAACAAGGTCAGGTTGGGCTGGTTTTCCAGGCTATGGCGGATCGCGCGACGGTACAACTGGCGGTCGGCCTGGCAGCGGGTGGCGCGCACGGCCGGCCCCTTGCTGGCGTTGAGGCGCCGGAACTGGATCCCGGCGCGATCCGCGGCGCGGCCCATCTCTCCACCCAGCGCATCGATTTCCTTCACCAGGTGTCCCTTGCCGATACCACCGATGGCCGGGTTACAACTCATCTGGCCGAGGGTTTCGATATTGTGGGTCAGTAATAAGGTACGCGCACCCGTACGCGCCGACGCCAGTGCGGCCTCGGTCCCCGCGTGGCCGCCGCCGACCACGATCACCTGGTAATGTTGTTCGTTCGCCATGCCTGCAGACCGGGTAAAAAGACAACAGATTGTAACCCACCCTGTCATCGAGGATGAACGCTTAATCGCTGTAGGAGCGGGCTTGCCCGCGAACCCGCCATTGTTCGCGGGCAAGCCCGCTCCTACAAGTGGGTAGAATTCGGTACTAATTAGGTGGCAGGGCACAAATTAGTGGTGCGCTCTATAAGTAGAGTATCATCTATTTATAGAGCATCATGTTTTACCATTTAATAACAATGTGTTATTAACAGCGTCCAGAATACCCCGGGTGACAGCCGCTTCGCTATAGCAACGTTCCACCTGCTCAAAGGCCGCTGTCGGAAGCTGTTTTTGCAGGGCGGAATCCTCCAGAAACTGCTGTATCCGCCCGGCAAGGGCCGTGACATTGTCCACTTCAAAAAACAATGCCTCGTGCCCTTCTGCAAACATGGCGCAGTGCCCGCTGGCCGTTGACAGCAGCATCGGAACGCCGGCGGCTGCACCCTGTAGCGGTGTCAGGCCGAAGGCATCCGAGCGCGCAGGAACGCACAGCAGATCGAGTTCGGACAGAAATGCACCCACCGCCTCGCCGGGAATCCAGCCGCTGAGTTCGACCCGGTCGGTCAGTTTCAGCGCCTGGATCTGCTTGCGCAATCGCCCCTCTTCCTCCCCGGCGCCCGCCAGTCGCGCGTGGAACGCTACACCCTGTTCAGCCAGCCGAGCGAGGGCGTCGATGAACAGATCAAAACCCTTCACCCGGTCAAAACGGCCCAGTGCGCCTATCACGGGGGGATGCTGTAACGGTCGGGGTTGTGGGCAGGCGTCGGGGAGCCGGTCGATTCTGTTGGGCACGACGTAGACCGGGCAGTGACGTCCGGCAGGCTCCGAGCGGATTTTCTCGCGCAAGCTGTCGGTCAGCGCGATGATGGCATCCGCCTTGAGTAGCCGTCTGACTTTGGTGCTGTGCGTCACGGCAACCACCGGTGTACGACCCCCCAGCGCACGCTTCAACAGCGCGACGGAGCGGCTGCAGTGCGCAATGGAGATATCTGGCTGACGATCTTTCAGCTGTCGCGCCAGCCGCCACGCCGCCAGCCAGTCATAGTGGCCGTGGTTACGCACACGTATCACGTCAATGCCGGCCGGTATCCCGGGCAAGGCAGCCGGCAAGGTATCGGCAAGCAGCATGACCACGTCGTGGCCCTGCTTCCGAAGGATATGGCTATAGTCGCAGACGACCTGCCAGCGACCACCGGTGGCGTCGCCGAGTACGCTGTTGATGATAAACACGCAAACAACCCTGGTGAGGAGAGTCCTCGTGCATCTTAAACGATCACCGAACGATTATGGACTCGTTGCCGCCTTGCTAAACGCGCCCAGCGCCTTCTGCATTTTCTTCACCACGGCGCCACGGTCCGTAATCCCGTGCCGCTTGACCAGGTAAGCCGGATCGTTATACGCCAGCCAGACCTGGCCGCTGGCATCTTTCCACGCCAGCGCCTTCATCGGTAAATCGATGGCTGCCGTTTGGTTGCTCTGTGTGAGCAGGGTACCCAGTTTCGGGTTCCCGAAAATCAGTAGTTGCGTCGGTCGCAGGGTTTTCCCCACGCCCGCCGCACCCGCCGCATGATCGATCCGGGTGAAGACGGTCATGCCTTTTGACTTGACGATCTTCTCAAAATGGTCAAGAGTCTGTCCGACCGGGTAAGGACTCTTTACCTTGATTAGCCCCTCGCCCGCGCCGGCAACACCCGTCAGACTGAATGCCAGTAACACAACCCACACGATACGTTTCATTATTTACCTTCCTTCCTGTTGTTAACAACTTTTGTCCGTTATTTACCACCACCGCATGATGCCTCAGCGGCCTTCTTGTGACCCCCGCACTTGCCGTCTTTCACCTTGGAGGAATCCTTGTGACCACTACCAATCTGGTAGATACCACAAACCACCTCGTTGGCCTTGTTACCACCACACTTGCCGTCTTTTTTCATCTTGTCGCCGCTGTTACCGGCACCGTCGGCTTCAACTACCTTGTAGCCACTACCGAGGTCGGTGAGCGCAAAGGGGTTCTGATCGGCAGCCAGGGCGCCGGTTGCAGACAAGGTACCGGCTAGCAGCGCCGCCATGTGAACGCGCTGAAAGCGCTGGTCAGATTTCTTCATGATATGCCTCCTGTCCTTGACTCAGGGTAACAGACGCAACCGACGGATGAATGCCGTTGCTACCTGTGGATCGGTGCGCCTGTCGCGCCAGTCAAGTAGCGTCTGGCTCGAATCCGGCGTCTTGTCATACTGCTCCTGGAAACCTGTGTGATAGGCGTAAACCAGGGAGCCCCCCGCAGCCGGCACCACCATCAGTTGAAACCGATGCCGCTGCTTGCCATGGCCGGTGAAACTGAATGCCCAGTCACTTTCACCCGTAGACTCCAGGTGAAGCTGATGGTTCTTTTTGCTGTAGTTCGCCTTGATCCAGCCGGTACTTACCAGGTGCTGCTGCGGGTCGGCGCTGTTTATGGAAACACCGAGTGCCGATAACGCACCCAGCAGGCTGCGCCAGGTCCGCTCGATGTCTGCGCGAACGAAAAGTGCGCCCGAATGGGTAGCCGGGCTGTCAGGTGCAGGGGTTAACGTCTTATGGCGCAAGGGTTTTGGCGTCACCGGCGCCAGCTTCGGGGCCATCACAGGGGGTGAAACAGGGATGACGGGCGCTGACGGTGCGTATCTTCTTGCCGTTGATCCACGCTCAGGCACCCTGGCCGGCGCCTGATGTTGCGGTGACGAGGGTGACTCAGCCCCAGGTGACACATCATGCGCATTGCTGTCAGCCGCTGTTTCCTGTGGCACCAGGATCTGGCTGGACATGGCCGACTCAATATCACCCTGCAGTCTGCGCAGAAAGGTCAGTGCAGCGCCGGGCTGCGTTTCGTAATCTTTCCATTTCATCCACGAATAGGTGCTGTCAGGTGCGATATCCACTTCACGCTGGTGTACAGCATCCTCGATTTGTATGACTGAGCCTGTACTGCTGGCCGACACAATAAAACGGAACCGATGGCGCTCGTTGAGTCGTGAAAAGAAGTTGCCGTGACCCCGGCTACCACCCCGGGATGATTTCGGGTCATAGACCCAGCGTATCCAACCTGTCAGGAAGGGCTGGTCGACCCGACCCTCCCCGGTCACTGAAATCCCCAGGCGGGAAAGTGCATTTTTCAGCAATGCCCGGGGTTGATCAGGTTTGGATGCCAGTATCAGTTGCGCACCGTCCGGTGTAGACACCAACCGCGTTTGCAAGATGTTCTCTGGCAAGGGTGGAACATCCGGCACAACAACCGCAGGAACCTCACGTTGTGCACCTTGACTGGTGAACGGCGCCAGACACACACACAAGCACAACAGCAGTCTGTAACCTTTCCTTATTTCCACGCCTGACCTCTTGAAATAATTCTTTGTGTAAAAACAGAGAGGCTCTTACGAGCCTCTCTTTAACACACAATAACGGCAACTGCCTCAGCGCAGCAAGACATTCTTGTAGATGAATGTTACCTGCAGGCCAATGCG
>CAYYAP010000152.1:0-5652 GCA_964469575.1 uncultured Thiohalobacter sp. | reverse complement strand
CCACGCTAGTCAAATACGGTAACCCGGACACCACGACCTAAAGGGCATAAACGAAAAACAATGGCCACCGTACTCGTCATCGATGATCAGGCAACCAGCCGTCAGATCCTCGCCCAGATCGTCAGGTCAATCGACGAATTCCTGGAAATCAAATCCTTCGACAGCGCCCAACCGGCGCTGGACTGGCTGGCTGACAAATCGGCAGACCTGATCCTGACCGACTACAAGATGCCCGGCATGAATGGCATCGAATTCCTCCAGCAGGCACGCGCCATATCACAGATTCACAACGTACCCATCGTTATGATCACCTCGCACGAACAAACCGAAATACGCTACCAGGCGCTGGAACTGGGCGCGACGGACTTCATCAACAAACCCATCGACCATGCCGAATGCCGCGCCCGTTTCCGCAACCTGCTGCAACTCCAGCGCCAGCGCCTGATTATCGAGGATCGCGCCAACTGGCTGGAAGAGCAAGTCCAGATTGCCACCCATGCCATCCGTGTGCGCGAGCACGAAACCCTGCTGCGTCTCGCCAAGGCCGGGGAATACCGTGACGAGGAAACCGGCAACCATGTCATTCGCATGGCGCGTTTTGCCCGCATTATTGCTGAAACCCTGGGCCTGGATGAAACCGAATGTGAAAGCATCGAACTTTCTGCCCCTATGCATGACATCGGTAAAATCGGCATCCCGGACCAGATCCTGCTCAAGCCCGGCAAGCTCACCGTTGAAGAATTCGAGGTCATCAAGCAGCATACGCTCATCGGCTACGAGATTCTCCGGGACAGCCCTTCGAAGTACCTGAAGATGGGTGCAGAAATCGCACTGGGGCACCACGAAAAGTACGACGGCAGTGGCTACCCGCAGGGGCTCGGCAGTGAAGACATTCCCCTGACAGCCCGGATTGTCGCAGTTGCTGACGTATTCGATGCCTTGACCTCGCGCCGTTGTTATAAACCGGCCTGGCGGGACCAGGATGTGTTGAGCCTGATCGTCAGCGAAAGTGGAAAACACTTTGACCCGCAGTGTATCGATGCTTTCCTCAGCCAGATCGACCGGGTCAGGGAGATACGCGCCTCGCTGTCCGATGAAGGCAACAGACAGCGGGAAGCGACCTAGGCGCTGTTGACCCGCGGCACACGCGGTGTCACGCCACAGAGCAACGCGTAGCTGATCGTACCGGTAGCCTCGGCAACGGTCTCCACCGGCAAACCTTGCCCCCACAATGTAACGGGGTCACCCACACTCGCCCGGGGCTGTTTGCGTAAATCCACACACAGCGTATCCATGGATACCCGCCCGATCAGTGGTACCGGCTCACCATTGACCAATACCGGCGTGCCGGACGGGGCGTGGCGCGGGTAACCGTCACCGTAACCGACGGCAACCACGCCAATCGGCATGTCTTCCGGACACACCCAGGCCTGGCCATACCCGACCGCATCGCCCTGGCGACAATGCTGCACGGCAATCAGTTCGGAACTCAGTGTCATTACCGGACGCAATTCCACCGGCGACGCCTGGGCAGCCGCCATCGGCGATGCGCCGTATAGCATGATGCCGGGGCGCACCCACGCAAAGTGACTGGATGGCCGGCTGAGTAATGCGGCGGAATTCGCCAACGAACACGGCGCCTCGCGCTGTGCGCACAGTTCACGGAATATCCGCTCCTGATCTGCATTGGCGACATGCTGAGGTTCATCCGCACAGGCGAAGTGTGACATCCAGCGCCGGGCTGTCACCTGTGGCATCGCAGCCAGTCGGTCCCAGGCGGCCAGCGCCTCATCCGGTGGAAAACCCAGGCGGTTCATGCCGGTGTTGACCTTGAGCCAGACGGTCAGGCCCGCCTGTCCCGGGGTCCCTGCTGCCGGCGCCCTGTCCAGGGCTTGCAGCCAGTCCAGTTGCGCGGCCTGGTGCACGACAAGTTCAAAGTTCCGGTGTATGGCAGCTTCCAGCTCATCGCTGGAGAACACACCCTCCAGTAACAGAACGGGTTTTTCGACCCCGGCTTCCCGCAGCAACAGCCCTTCCTCAAGACTGGCGACGGCGAAGCTGTCGGCGGCTTCCAGTGCGCCGGCCACCGCCAGCATACCGTGCCCATAGCCATTCGCCTTGATCACCGCCATGACACGGCTGTCCGGCGCCGCACGGCGTGCCTGGGAGAGGTTGAACGTCAGGGCGGAAAGATCGATATGCGCCCGGACGGGACGCGTCATCCGTTGTAGCCCTCGTCGGAATAGGACTGGATGGCGGTGAAGTTCTCGAAACGGGTATGCATGCCGAGGAAGGTCAGGCGACGCATGCCGATCGGGCCGTTACGCTGCTTGCCAATAATGATCTCGGCGGTGCCCTTGTCGGGGCTGTCCTCGTCGTAGACCTCGTCGCGATAGATAAACATGATCACGTCGGCGTCCTGCTCGATCGCGCCTGATTCGCGCAAATCTGACATCACCGGGCGTTTGTTCGGACGCTGTTCAAGGCTGCGATTCAGCTGTGACAGGGCAATCACCGGCACTTCCAGTTCCTTTGCCAGCGCTTTCAGCGAACGCGATATTTCTGAAATTTCCCCGGTGCGGTTTTCATTGCTGCCGGGCACCTGCATCAACTGGAGGTAATCGATCACGATCAGTCCCAGGTCGTGCTCGCGTTTCAGCCGCCGCGCCCGCGCACGCAACTCGGTGGGCGACAGGGCCGGCGTATCGTCGATGAACAACGGCGCTTTGGACAGGATACTGACCGCCGAGGTCAAGCGTGGCCAGTCATCATCCTCCAGCTTGCCGGTACGCACCTTGGTCTGGTCGATACGCCCCAGCGAAGACATCAGGCGCATGGCCAGCTGCTCCCCGGGCATTTCCATGCTGAATACCGCGACCGGCACGTTGTCCTTGATCGCCGCATGCTCGGCAATATTCATCGCAAAGGTGGTTTTACCCATGGACGGGCGACCGGCGACGATAACCAGGTCAGAAGATTGCAGGCCTGCCGTCATCTCGTCCACCTGGGTGAAGCCCGTCGACACGCCGGTGAGCGGATTGTCCTGGTGGAACAGCGTGTCGATGCGATCCACCGCGCGTGTCAGCAGTTCCTTGATATCGTGGAACCCGGAGCCACGGGTAACGCCCTGGTCGCTGATGCGGAAAACCAGCTTCTCGGCATTATCGAGCAACGAGGGCGTGTTTCGCCCTTCGGTAAAATACGCACTGTTGGCGATCTCGGTTCCGACCTCCGCCAGCTGGCGCAGCACCGAGTTGTCGCGCACGATGTTGGCATAGGCGCGGATGTTGGCCGCACTCGGGGTATCTTTTGCCAGCGTGCCCAGGTAGGACAGCCCGCCCACATCGTCGAGCTGGCTGTTGGCTTCCAGCCATTCCGACAAGGTGACGACATCGCAGGGGTCGCCGCGTTCGATCAACGCGCCAGTCGCAGAGAAGATCAGGCGGTGCTCGCGGCGGTAGAAATCGGACTCTGTCAAAAGATCCGCAATCTGGTCCCAGGCGCGATTATCCAGCAGCAAGCCGCCCAGCAACGACTGCTCGGCCTGCACGGAATGTGGGGGTACCTTCTGACGGTCAGTGTTGAACTCGACTGTAGCGGCAGATGAAACCGGTTCCGGCATTTGCCCTCCGGGGCGCGTATGACAACAGGGACAGGCGCAGTCTAAGGCCAGTGACAGACTGGCTCAAGCACGCAATTTGCGGGCCGCCACCTGCACGCAATGGGCAAAATTTCGGGATGGCAGACAAAACAACGCCTTGCCACGAAAACATGGCAAGGCGTTACAGGAAAGCGCAAATTACTCGGCTTCGATAACCAGCGTGATCTCGGTATTGACGTCCGTGTGCAGATGCAACTGCACCGGATATTCACCGATATTGCGGAAAGCACCTTCCGGCAGACGAACTTCGCTGCGTTCGATTTCAACACCGGCTGCAACAATGGCTTCAGCAATATCGATCGCACCGACCGAGCCGAACAACTTGCCCTCCTCGCCGGCCTTGGCCGCGATGGTGATGGTCATATCCACCAGCTTGTCGCGACGACTTTCGGCAAGCGCAAGCGCTTCACCCGCCGTTTTCTCCAGCTCGGCGCGACGTTCCTCGAAAGCCTTGATGTGCTCCTCGGTTGCCGGCGTTGCCTTGCCACTCGGGATCAGGAAGTTACGCCCGTAGCCCGCTTTGACGTTGACCCGGTCACCCAGGTTGCCCAGATTTTCAACTTTTTCCAGCAGAATGACTTCCATCGTTCGACCCTACCCTATGCACACAGCTTCATGTTTTCGATAAATTAAATTCAAAAAAACTCAGTTTCGACCCGATACGCCCCTGTCGGTGCGCCGGCGCAGATCCAGCAAGGGATCCAGCAAACCCAGCGCAACGAGCAATTGCGGCGCAATCAGGGCCACGACATACACAATGACCAGCCAGACGAACCCGGCTTTCAGGTTGTTCAGGGTGACATGCGCCACCGCCAACCCGACAAACATAAACGGCACCATCGCCACCAGCGCCCATTGCAAAGCCAGTGCGCTGATAATACCCAGATCCAGCGAGGCCAGCGCAAAAATTGCAACACCCGCCAGCGACAGACCGCGACCGAAACGTAACGCATAAAACTCCGCCCGCACCACACCCGGTCTTTCCAGCACCGCCGCCTGCCACCATCGACCCAGGGACAGACACAGTATGGCGTTCATCACCAGCCCGGCTGCAACCGACCCGGCCAGCACCGGTGCAACGCTATCCG
The DNA here is from genome assembly GCA_964469575.1 of uncultured Thiohalobacter sp. Classification (GTDB taxonomy): domain Bacteria; phylum Pseudomonadota; class Gammaproteobacteria; order DSM-19610; family DSM-19610; genus Thiogranum. The sequence continues at coordinate 903 of CAYYAP010000152.1, read as the reverse complement.
CCAGCGCAGACATCTGTTTGAACTGATCAGCCAGTTCGGGCTGCGCCGCCACGGCTGCGGCAAGTTCCTGCTTCACGTAGCCCGGCCACCACTGTACCGGATCACCGACGAAGCTATACACCAGCACCACACCCAGTATGCCGAGCAACGACAGCGCCAGTATGGCCATCGCCAGCGAACGCGTCTCCCGCAATACCACACTGGCCAGCCATAACGGCGCCCACAGCGCCAGCAGGATAACCACAATGGCAAGCGACGCCTGCTGCCCGGTCACCAGACTGGCCAGCAAGGCGACAATACCCGCTGAAGCCAGCAACACGATCCCGCCGGAGCGCGCACCCAGTTGCAGACTGTTCAGCGCCAGGGCCGCTGCCGCGACATAACCCAGCAGGGATGTCACCGGCGGCAACAAAAAACTCAGCGCGGTACAGAGTGCTACAACCAGCACCGCCTGGTGTGGGCCTGCAGCGACCCACCTGCCCAGCGCGCGCATCATGACGCGCCTGCGCAGGCCGCCACAGGCCTCATGCGATTACCCCTTGTGGGAATCGCAGTACGGCAGCAACGCCAGGAAACGCGCGCGCTTGATGGCTGTCGCCAGCTGACGCTGGTACCTGGCCTTGGTGCCGGTAATACGGCTCGGTACGATCTTGCCGGTTTCCGACACGTAGTTCTTCAGCGTCTGAAGATCTTTGTAATCTATTTCTTTTACGCCCTCTGCAGTAAAACGGCAGAATTTACGGCGACGAAAAAAACGGGACATATGCTTGACCTCTGGTTAACCGTTACCCTGAACGGCTGATTTCCCAATACAGAATAAACGGCGCTTCAGTCAGCGCTGCCAGCTGAGGCTTCCGCGTCGGTGCCATCGGCTTCCGGCACTACCTCGGCGGCTGGCGCATC
>CAYYAP010000151.1:0-5689 GCA_964469575.1 uncultured Thiohalobacter sp. | reverse complement strand
CAATGGAATCACTGTCAGGAGAGAAGGTATGTTGTTGTTTCGCTTAAACAGAGTCTGGATCACCATGGTGGTTGTGGCGGCAGTTGTCGTCGGAATCGGTGGCTGCGCCACCACACCGCCCGCGCCAAAGAAAATACATCTTGTGTGGCCGCCGGCGCCGCAACAGGCACGTATCCGCTTCGTACGCAGTATCTATGGCGAAGAGGATCTCAAGCACGACACCACATTTTCGCAAAATCTGCACGATTTCCTGGCGGGTGAAAAACCCAGATTAACCGATATCGCCCAGCCGATGGGACTGGCGGTTTCGGATGACGGGCAACGCCTCTATGTGGCGGATTTCGCCCAGTCGGCGGTATTCATTTTCGACTTTGCCAAACAGCATTTCAGCAAGATTCCACGCCTGGAAAGACCGGTTGGACTCGCACTGGACGGCAAGGGAAATCTCTACGTTGTCGAACAGGAGAGAAAAGGCGTCAGTGTTTTTGATCCCGAGGGCAAGCGCCTGCGTTTTTTCACTGATCCGTCCGTCCAGCGTCCGACCGGTATCGCCATTGACCGGCAGCACAACAAGATCTATGTGGTCGACAGCAGCCATACCAAATCCATGGATCATTCCGTAAAAGTCTTCAACCCTGAAGGCAAGTTGATCGGGAAACTTGGCAAGGGTAAGGGCGGGGCCACTGACTATTTCATGTTCCCGACCTATGTAACCGTGGATGACAAGGGCAATGTCTATGTCACCGACACGCTGAATTCAAGAGTACAGATGTTTGATGTGAACGGCCATTACGTGAAAAGTTTCGGCAAACGGGGTAACGGCTGGGGCATGTTCGATAAACCCAAAGGGGTTGCGCTCGACAGCTTCGGCAACCTTTATGTTGCCGACTCCGGCTGGAGCAACGTACAGATTTTCAACAGCAAGGGCCAGGTACTGCTGTTCTTTGGCGGACGCGGTCCGATTCCGGGTATGTTGAAGAATCCCACTGCGTTGGTGATTGACAAGCATAACCGGATCTATGTGGCGGATTACATCAACCATCGCATTGAAGTATATGAATTAGTCAACACGGCGGCTGCTGACAGCTTTGTTTCTGCAACCGATACGCAGAAACCGGATGCCGCTAACAAAAAGGAAACCGGTGCCATCTCACCATAAACCTTGGCGACCTGGTGTTTTCAAAAACTTAAAGTGTTAGAGGGAATTATCATGAAACAATCACAGCTTTACAGCATACTGGCGTTAGGGGCGGTACTTGCCTCGCCGGCTGCCTGGTCGGCGGAAGGCGCCGCAGGCGGACTTCAGGGTACAGTACACGATTTCACCCAGGCCACGGGGCTTACCCCGAACACCAACCCCCCGGCGGGGGTTGGCGACGTGGGCCTGTGTACCTACTGTCATACCCCGCATAAGGCCTATTCAACCGCACTGTTATGGAACCACACACTCTCCACCAGCAACTTCTCCTGGGATATTGCCAAAACCACGGCAGGCACGAACTTCCCGACATTCCGCGGTGACACCTACAAAGGCGCCACAGCGAAGTGCCTGAGCTGCCATGACGGCACCGTGGCTATTGGTGATATCGCCTGGTTTGTTGAAGGGAAACCCGCCGTTCTCGATCCGATGCAGCACGCGGCGCCGGAACCGGCCAATATCGCCAATGGCGCCGATATGGCCGGGAACCACCCGGTGGCGATGCCATTCCCGTACCAGGGTCAGGGAAGCACCTACAATGGCGTAACAACCGGTCCGCAAATCAGCCTGGATGAGTGGCAGGCAGACCCGGTTGCCAATGGCATCCGCCTGTTCAACGATGATGGCGCAGGTAACATCACCGCCGGACCGGTTCTGGCCAGCACCGGTATCGAGTGCTCTTCCTGCCATGATCCGCACAACAAGAAAACCGCAGATGATCTGTTCTTGCGCGGAACGCTGACTGGCAGTGACACCAACTACATTTGCCTGAAGTGTCACAACAAGTAAGTGCAGCAGCAGTGAGTGGATGAAACACTGCGGGAACATCCGGGGGTACCGGGACGCTATCCGGTACCCCCGGCAACCGTACAGATGGCGTCACGCGGCTTTACCCACCCACGCTATCAAATTGTCAGGAGGACGCTGATTAATTTAACCCTGGATGCTCCATTCGAACGCCTGTCGCTATAGCGTCTGACAGCAAGGTGTCATGGCGTAAGATCGGGCTGGTCGATATACTGAATCCAACCCTCACTTCTCAGGTGCTTTTCAAGATAGTGTGTCACGGAGCGTTCCAATGAAAATAGACTACCGAACTGTACTACTCATCCTGGCCACTATGATGAGCGTGGTGGCTGTCTCCCCTGTCCAGGCAGAAGCATCGAAGCCCGTACCCGGAAAAGCGCTGTATGAAAAGTACTGCGCTTTTTGCCATGGTAGCGACGGGCGCGCCGATACACCTGTTGGCCGTATTCTCCAGCCTCACCCCCGCCGCTTCGCGGATCCAGTGGAAATGGCGCGTCTCACCGATGACCAGATCCACCGGGCAATCAAACAGGGCATACCCGGTACCGCAATGGCCTCGTGGGGACAGATATTGAGCGAACCCCAGATTGGCGATGTCATGGACTATATTCGCACCCTCGTCGTCAACGGTGGCCCTCATGAAACGCCCGAGCAAATCAGTCTTGAGGTGGGCCGACGAATCTACGATATGGAATGCGCATTCTGCCATGGCCTGAAGGGCCATGCGGATACCGATGCAGCCAGAGTACTTAAACCCACACCACGTAAATTTGCCGATCCCATCGAAATGGCGCGCGTCGATGACGGTCGCATGTACGCCGCCATCAAGCTGGGGGTTTCCGGTACGGCGATGGCCAGCTGGGGCGACCGCCTGAGCCCGGTCGAGATGATCGACGTCATGCGTTACATCCGCAGCCTGGAACAGCCCCTGCCTGCCGGCATGACGCGTGCAAAGCTCGATATACTGGTCGGTGGTAATATCTATCGACAATATTGTATCACCTGCCACGGTGAAAAAGGCAGCGCCCGTACACCCCTCGGCAGCGTACTGGTGCCGCATCCGCGTGATTTCACCAATGCCAGGGCGATGGCGCGCCTCAGCGACAAGCAGATGACCACGTCCATCATGAACGGCAGGGACGGCACTGCGATGGCGCCATGGGGTGGTATTCTTAACCCCGAAGATATCCGCCGCGTCATCCTGTACATCCGCCATACCTTCCAGCACCAGCGCTGATCCATGAGCCGGCTGTGGCGAAACCTTATCACAACATCCATGCTCTGCACGTTGTTCGCAGGCATGCTGTTGAGTGGTGGTTGCAGTTCGTCAACCCGTCACCGTGTACTGACATTCTTCTTTGAAGATGTGCCGGAACCCGGGCAGGAAGTTGCGCCCGAACCGGTGATTCACCAGCCACGCCGGGCGCCCGGCTACAAGCCAAAAACCAAAACCGTGGTGGTCAAAATTGACCCGCACCAGACTGAAAAGACACTGTTCCTGATCGACTGGAAAGGCTTGCTGCGAAAACTTCCCAAGGATGCGGTTGGCGGCATAGACTGGGTGAAAGCGCTGGATGAAGGCGATATCGCCCCGAAGGTGGCGCTGAACGCCGACACCCCTGCACAACCGGTGCTGTACCTGGATGTACACTTGCAACCACCGGCACAGCCCCTGTTCAAAGTCACCTTCCCGCACAAGCCGCATACCGAGTGGCTGGCCTGCAGTAACTGTCATCCAAAGATTTTCCATATGCAACAGGGCGCAGACCCGATCTCCATGGAGAAGATTTTTGCGGGCGAATATTGCGGTCGTTGCCACGGCAAGGTTGCTTTCGACGTAGCCACGGGTTGTCCGCGCTGCCATCGCGCCCTGGCGGGGCCACAATAATGCGCGCCTTTTTTATCACACTTGCCACCTTCAGCCTGTTACTGGGTGCCGCCACTGCCCGTAGCGGTGAGGTACTGGGCGATATCACCATCCCGCGTGAAAACAAAAATGCTGAAGGTGCTGATTTCATGCCACCCGCACGCTTCCCACACTGGATACACCGCACGCAATTCAGGTGTTACGTCTGCCACGATGCAATATTCCAGATGAAAGCGGGTGCCGATCACATCGTCATGGATGATGTGCGGGATGGCCGGTTTTGCGGCAAATGTCATAACGGAAAGACAGCCTTTGCCGTTGGATTCGATACTTGCGAACGATGTCACCGTACACCAGACAACAAGCCCTGATCGTCTGGCTGCTGCGCGGAGCAGTCGGCGCAATCCTGCTGTCCTCCCGCGGGGTCAGCGCTGCGCCGGCTGTCGGCCTGGGTACCTGGGAAGGCAACGTGGAACTGCGTTACGAGCTGGAGCGTCAAGATACACAAATCAAAGGCGCTCCAACCAGCACCTTTGACAGCGACCGGTACAGGGAGCGGTTCAACATCCGGAACCAGGGGTATTTCATTTACGATCCCAGGCTGATCACCGGAAACCTGGGCCTGACCCTTGAGCTGCTCCAGGAACAAAACCGTTTTGAGCGAACAGAAGGTTCCCAGAACGGTCAACTTAAAGGCTACAACGTTGATGTCAGTCTGTTGCCACAAAAGCCCTATACCGTACTGGCATTCGCCAACCGCAGCCAGGATGTACTGCACCGCAACTTCGGTACGCGATCAGACATCAAAAATTCGGATATTGGAGCACGCTTTGACCTGCGCGAAGGCAGCATCCTCAGCAGTCATGGATTCCCTTATTTCAGATCCTCGGTCAGCCTGAGTCGCAGCCATATCAAGGAAACAACCGAGGGACTCGGTCAGACTTTCCGGCGCAATGAAGACAGGGATGTCATCGACTATACCGCGCACAAGGGTTTCGAGACCGCAGACCTGGATTTTAACTACAAACTGGAAGACATCACGGATACCGCACGTGCGCAGGGTGCCTTCAAGACCCAGTCTGCCGACCTCGTCTACAGCCTTGATTTCGGCCCCACACTCAACCGTCGCTGGGACTCACGCCTGGGTTATCTCAAGCGCACAGGTGTCAGCGATACCCGTTTCGTGACAGTAAATGAAAACCTGCACATTGATCATAATAAAAAACTGTCGACGAACTACCGCTATTCGCTCAGTCGATTCGAGACAGATAGTGGAACCACACTTAACCAGACCGGTACTGCGCAATTACAACACCGTCTTTACAAGAACCTGGTCACAACACTCAGGAGCCGGGGTACAACTTCCGATCTGCCCAATGGTACGCGCCGCTCCTACCTGGGCGGTATTACCGTTAACTACCACCGTAAGTTGCCGGGGCAGGGTCATGTCACTGCATTCACTACGGGAAGCTACCAGGTCGATGATAATGCCCTGGACAGTTCCCTGGTCGATATTGTCGATGAAACTCACAATGCGCCTGCCCTTTTTGCCGTCGGCAGCAGCTTCACACTCAACAATCCCTTTGTCATCATAGCGACTATCGAAGTCGTGGATACGCGTGGCGGCGCACGGCTAACGACACAGGCCGGCATTGACTACGATATATTGCAACGCGGCGGCGTTATAGAAATTATTCCCATCGCCGGCAGTTTGATTATCCAGCCCGGAGATCCCCTGGCAATCACTTACACCTACGAAGTCGCGCCAGCCATCCGTTTCTCGACACGTTTCTGGTCACTGGGGGGCGGCGTGGATT
>CAYYAP010000150.1:0-5695 GCA_964469575.1 uncultured Thiohalobacter sp. | reverse complement strand
CCTTCCCGGTGTTGCGCAATATCCGCATCCCGGGCAGCTGGAGAGACTTCTGATGCCCCGAACCAGCCATGGATTCAGCCTGATCGAGGCCATGATATCGGTACTGGTGCTCAGTATCGGCCTGCTCGGACTGGGGCAACTCCAGGCCAGGCTCTACCTGGCCTCCCGGGAAGATGCAGAACGCATGTACGCCTCCCTGGTCAGCTCGGAACTTTACGAGAAATCAGCCAGTTATGCGCTTTCCACGCTGGTTGACAGGCTTCCGGCAGAGGCCCGTCGCCGCGGGCCGTCGACGCTGTACCGCATCACCACCCTGACAACGCAGAATGCACAAACCCTCCACACCCGTATCACGCTCCACTGGCCGATTTCCGGCAGTAGCGACGAAATCGTGACAAGCAGCCTGTTCGACCGGTCAAACCACCCGTTCGACACACGCTGGCTGCTTGCCAGCCCCTAACCCCCACCCGCCTTCAGATCCCGCCCCGTCAGCCGACCTGTAGGGATGCAACGCGCAGCCTGACGGGCTTTTCCCGCCCTGTCGGCCCGCAAAATACCGTTTATCCCGAATACTGCCCCACTGGTCGGAATACGATTTACCCGGGGGGCCAAACTGACGTTAAGTACACCATCATGAAAAGCGAAAATGGATTCACATTGATAGAGCTGATGATCACGCTGGTTATTGCGTCGATCCTGCTCACTATTGGCGTACCGAACCTGCAAAATTTTGTCATGGATAACCGGCTGATCACTCACGCTAACGATTTTATCGGTGCCATACAGCTTGCGCGCAGTGAGGCCATCAAACGCCAACGCAATACCGAACTTTGCATTAGCACCACCTACGACCAGAACCCGCCGACCTGTACTGCGGGAACAGATTGGACAACAGGATGGATCGTCTGGTCCGACAATAACAGGGATGGCGCTGTTGGCGCTACCGAGGTCATACAGGTACACGAACCGTTTACCGGCAACGCCACCCTGACCAGTGCCGCCAAATCGCAATTCCGCTACGACAGCATAGGACTCGTCGATGCGGCGGATGTATTAACACTTTGCGATAGCCGCACCGCAGAACAGGGTCGGCAAATCACGATTTCCGGCGCCGGGCGCGCCAGTATAAGCAACCTGGCATGTCCCTAGACAACCGGGTGACAGGAGACTTCGCGTGGTAAAGCATATTCAACAGACAGGCACACACCGGACAGCCACTTGCCGTGGTTTCACCATGGTGGAAGTTCTGATTGCCGTTATCGTGCTTTCCGTTGGCCTGCTGGGACTTGCCGGCTTGCAGGCTGCCAGCCTGCGCAATAACCAGCAGTCGTATATGCGCAGCCAGTCTATTCTGCTTGTGAACGATATTGCCGAGCGCATGCGTGCCAATCTGCCCGGTGTTCAGTCCGGCTCCTACGACCAGAGTGCAGGCGCTGCTCCAGTGGCTAACATCAATTGCTCAACAATAACGGGCTGTTCGAGTACCGACCTGGCCAGCAACGATCTGTCTGAATGGACAACCGATGTCGGCAATGTTCTCCCCGCCGGTGAGGCTTTTATCTGTCTTGACAGTACACCTGACGATGGAACCGCGGCGGGAAACCCGCAGTGCGACGGTGCTGGCCCACTGTACGCCATCAAATTATGGTGGGATGACACACGTTCCGGAAATACCACCCGGTTTGTCACGAGTTTCCAGCCATGAACAAGCAACGCGGACTTTCCCTGGTCGAAATCATGGTCGCACTGACCCTGAGCCTGATCCTGCTCGCCGGGGTCGTACAGATCATGGCATCCAGCAAGAAAACCTACCGGGTTGCCGATGCCGCTTCACGCATGCAGGAGAATGCGCGCTTTGCCATGGAGTTTCTGTCGCGCGATGTTCGTATGGCGGGTTTCTGGGGCTGTGCGCAGTTTTCGGATGTAAATGACCTGTTGAATAATGGTGACGCACAATATGTGGATCTCTTGTCAAATGCCGGTGTTGGCGGCACAGACGGGGCAACGGACAGTCTGACACTGACCGGAGCATTCAATACGGGGCTGCAAATCCTCCCGAATGGCGGTGGCGGATTCGGCCCCCTGAAATCCGCCAATCTAACCGTCAACGCCGGCAACGGTCTCAACCAGGGTGACATCGTCCTGGTCAGTGACTGCAGCAAGGGTGATATCTTCCAGGTTTCCAACGCAAACCCGGCTAACGGCACTATCGTACACAACACGGGTAACGTCACTCAACCCGGCAACCTGAATAAAAGCGCAGGCTGCGGCGGAGGTAACGCACATTGCCTGTCCAAGGTTTACCAGGGAGATGCCTCGCTCTACCGAATCAGGCGGATTACCTACAGCATCGCACCGGGGGCAAGCGGCGAACCGGCCCTGTTCCGTAACGATGGCGCCGCCAACCTCGAACTGGTCGATGGCATACAAAATATGCAGGTGCTTTATGGTGAAGATAACGACAACGACAACTATGCCAACTATTACGTGCCTGCAGCATCGGTGGCAAACATGAACAATGTCGTCAGTGTCCGGATTACCCTGCTGGTGCGCAGCTACCTGGACAATGTGACGACTGCCGCACAGTCTCTGCAGTATGCCGGCGCTATGTTCAATGCACCCGACCGACGTTTGTACCAGGTCTACACCACAACAATCGCAATTCGTAATTCGTAAATAACCGGAATCAGTCAGCCATGCGACATACGAGAGAAATTCTTGCCTCCACACCGCCATACCTACAGTCCGGTGTGGTGTTGGTTTTCAGTCTGGTTTTCCTGCTGATACTCACCCTGGTCGGCGTCAGTTCCATGCGCGGCACATCCATGGAAGAGAAGATGACCAGCAATATGCGTGATCGCATGAGCGCCTTTCAGGCTGCTGAATCCAGTTTGAAAGATGCAGAGCAGTTTATCAATAACGTCGCTGCACAATCCGCTTTTAACGGCGCCAATGGCCTCTTTGGTCTAAACGATCTGGAGCCGGACTTCACCCAGGCCGCCGTATGGAGTAACAACGCACTTTCTGTACAGGCCACATCAGTACCCGGAACTCGCAATCCACCCCGCTATTTCATCAAGCGCTATGGCGCCATAAAGGGGGGTACAGGCGCGAAAAATAAAGGTGCTGGCTATAACACAAAAGTTCTAACTAACGATGTCACTGTATTCCGGGTGACAGCCAGAGGGACCGGCAACTCCGTAGGAGCTGGCGCCATAGCGCCAACTGAAGTCTTTCTGCGCAGCTATTTTGGCCGCGTCTTTTAATCAAGGGGTCGAGATGTCATGACCAATACATCACATGTCAGAAAACATGCCATTACCATGGCACTCGTCACTGCGTTCATTCAGCATGGTCCTGTGTCTGCAGCACCCGGCACTCTGGCGGAAAGCCCGTTATTCCTGTCAACCGCTGTAGAACCCAATGTGTATTTTATACTGGATGACTCAGGGAGTATGGAGTGGGACAACCTGGTGGCGGGAACCAGTAATGGTTTACCGAATATCGGCGGCTGGACCGGCAACTACTACATTCTGCCCACGGCCAATAACGGGCTTGACCTTCAATACATCAACAGCGGCTGCAACCCCACCTGCTATCCGTATGTCACGCCGTCCGATAACGCGGAACCTGGCGCATGGCAGGATCGAAATGCCACCTTTAACAGCCTGTACTACAACCCTGCCGTGACCTACACACCCTGGTCCGGCGCTGATGGCAACGGCAATCCCCTGTACAAGGATGCGGTACCCGCATCGGCAGCAGTTGACCCCAACCAGCCGGGTGGTGCAACACTGAACCTGACCACATCGATTACCTTTACCAACTATGCACCGTCACAGGGCGGCTGGTTTACCGACACGATATTCCCGGCCGAGTACTACACCTGGACTGACACAAATGGTAACCAGAGCGTCGATGCGACAGACGCACACACCCGGGTGCAGATTATCCCTTCCAACCCAACCTACACAGGAAGCGCCAGCCGCAGCGATTGCGCCGCCGCGCCAGTGTGTGACTATAACGAGGAAATCCAGAACTTCGCCAACTGGTTTACCTATTACCGCAAGCGTAAATACATCGCCAAAAATGCTCTGGGCACAGTAATCAACGACACGACCAACAAGCGTATGGGGCTCGACGTCTACAATAACGGAAATATTAGCAACGCCACGACCATGAGTTCTCAGGGCAACCAGCTTGCTCTGTTACAATCCGTCTACGGGCAATATATTCCCTGTTCGTCAGCTGATGGCTGTCCGGGTACACCCGGCCGGGGGGCGTTGAAACGTGTTGGCGAATTATTCAAAAGCAATAACTCTCCCATACTGTCCGCTTCAAACGGCGGTATCTGTCAGCAGAATTTTGACGTTGTCATCACGGATGGTTTCTGGAATGGCGGCAACCCGAACGTCGGCAACACTGATGGCGACAACAACACAACCTTCGATGGCGGCCCCTATGCGGATACTTTCAACGACACCCTGGCTGACGTCGCCATGCACTATTACGAAAATGACCTCAAGACCGGCCTGGCGAATAAGGTCCCTAAAATTACCGGCATTGATGAAGCGACTCACCAGCACCTGGTAACTTTCGGTGTAGCACTGGGCATTACGGGCACCAAGAACCCGGCTGTTGACGACCCAACAAGTGCAGGATTCAACTGGCCGGATCCCACCCTGACGCAGGATACACGGCGTATTGATGACCTCTGGCACGCCGCCTACGATTCCCGTGGACAGTTCCTGAGCGCGAAAAATCCGCAGCAATTAACCTCCGGTTTACAAAGTACGCTGGCAACAATCTCCAGCCGAACCGGATCAGCGTCAGCAGTCGCCTTCAACACAACTTCACTCAGCGCAAACTCGGCGCTTTACTTCGCACGGTTCAACAGCGATAAATGGTCAGGCGACCTGATATCGTTTAAAATCGACTCGAACACTGGCGCCATCCAACTGAGTCCAATCAACTGGAGCGCAGCCATTGCGCTTGATGGTCAGAATCTTTCAACCAGCCCAAGAACCATCCTGACCTATGACGGTACAGACGGCATCCCGTTTAAGTGGAATTCACTCACCACACAACAGAAAGATGATCTGCGCACCAGTACCACGGGCACCACTAACAATGATGCCACCGCCAAGGCGGTTCTGGGTTATCTGCGTGGTGATCGTGGCTGTGAAATCAACAACATGACAGCACCCTGCAATTACACGGACGGAACGAATACCTTTAACAGTGAAGTCCTGCGAAGCAGAGACTCACGACTGGGCGACATTATTCATTCAGCCCCTGTATTTGTCGGCGCACCACACGGTGACTGGCCGGATACAAGCCCATTCCCGACGACCACAGGAGAGAAGTATTCTGATTTTGTCGCCAGTCAGGCTAATCGCGCTGGCGTCATCTATGCAGGCTCCAATGACGGCATGCTGCATGGTTTTAATGCTTCTAACGGTACTGAAGCTATGTCGTATATTCCCAGCGCCCTATTTTCGACATCGATAACTGAAGGCTTACACTATCTCAGCAACCCGGCTTATAACCATCGTTACTATGTTGATGGTCCAGCGGTCGTCACTGACGCTTATATAAAAACCACCGTTGGTGGCACAGTCGGCTGGAAAACTATCCTGATCGGCGGGCTACGCGCTGGCGGACGCGGTATGTATGCCCTGGATGTCACATCTCC
>CAYYAP010000149.1:0-5751 GCA_964469575.1 uncultured Thiohalobacter sp. | reverse complement strand
GGCCCCATGGTGGAAATCGATGTTAAACATTCCATCAGGACGCTGAAAGTCACAGACCAGCACCCCCTGTGGGCCATTACCGGCATACCGATGGAGCAGTCTAACCACCGCAGTCTCGACTGGCTGGAAAAAGGCAAGGTCATACCACGCTGGGTTGATGCGGGCAAACTGAAACGCGGGGATTATGTCGCCCAGGTGATTCCACAGGAGATCATGCCTGTCGAAGACTTCGATGAAGACGACGCCCGTCTGTACGGCATCCTTCTGGGTGACGGGCATTGTGCAAAAAATGGACTGGAATGGGGTGTTTCGGGTAATCCTGACAAAGATGTGCATCTTGATTTTGTGCGCAATTACCTGAAAGCCCGTGGCATCCATTACTGGGTCAAGAATGAACGCAAGAATTACCTGCAAATCGGCTGGTCCGCCGGCTGCGGCGTTGTGCGTAATGCTACCACCGGAAGACTCGAACGCGGCAGCGAACCGGGATTCCTGTTCAGCCGCGATGCCCTCTATGATAATGCCGGTCTCAAGCGCATCCACCCGAAATATGCGCATCTCCCCCACCAACAGGCACTCGCACTGATCCAGGGCCTGATCGAAACCGATGGCGGCATCAGCCGTGGCAAGGAAATCTATTTCACCAATACCTCTCGCTCACTCGTAGAAGGTCTGCGCTATCAATTACTGCGACTTGGCGTACCCACTGCGGGGCAATACCGTGAGCGTGAACAGAATCACCAGGGGCAACGGGCTGATGGCACACATATCAGGTTTCAGGGGACCTGCAAGAGCTATGACCTGCGCATTCCCGCCGTCCCTGCAATTGCCGAGCGAGTCGGCTGTCGCCCACTGGGGAAACAGAACTGGCTGGTGTGGAGAAACTGGGTGTTCAGTCGTGTACGCAGCATCAAACAGATCCAGCCCGAAACATTCGTTCATGATTTGAAGATAGAAGGTGACCCCTCGTACATGACTACGTCGGTACTTGCCCATAATGGTGGTAAAAGAAAGGGCGCAGTATGCGCCTACCTGGAAACCTGGCACATCGACATCGAGGAATTCCTGGAACTGCGCAAGAACACTGGCGACGAACGCCGCCGTACCCATGATATGAACAGTGCCAACTGGGTGCCGGATCTGTTCATGGAACGGGTCCTGGAAGACGGCAACTGGACGCTGTTCTCACCCGAGGAAGTCCCCGAACTGCACGACCTCACCGGCCAGGCGTTCCGGGAGAAGTACCTGGAATACGAAGCCAAGGCGGAACGTGGCGAGCTGGGTATTTGCAAGCCGGTAAAGGCCGTTAACCTGTGGCGCAAAATGCTCGGCATGCTGTTCGAAACCGGTCACCCGTGGATGACCTTCAAGGACGCCTGCAACCTGCGCTACACCAACCAGCACGTCGGCGTAGTACACAGCTCCAACCTGTGTACGGAAATCACCCTGCACACCAATGATCAGGAAATCGCCGTGTGCAATCTCGGCTCCGTCAATCTGGCCGCGCTTGTGGATGAAAATGGACTGGACATGACCCGGCTGGAAAGCACCATCAGCACCGCCATGCGCATGCTCGACAATGTGATTGATTATAACTATTACTCGGTGCCGCAAGCGCGCAACTCCAACCTGCGCCACCGCCCGGTGGGACTCGGCATCATGGGTTTCCATGACGCACTGTATAAGCAGCATATCCCCTACGCGTCGGAACAGGCTGTGGAGTTTGCCGACCGTTCCATGGAAGCGGTCAGCTGGTTTGCCATCAAGGCATCGACCGATCTTGCCGAAGCGCGCGGGCGTTACCCGACCTTTGAGGGTTCCCTGTGGAGCCGGGGCATATTGCCCATCGATTCACTGGCGCTGCTGGAACAGGGGCGCAACGGGAACCTGGAGGTAGATCGTTCCACCCGCCTCGACTGGGACAGCCTGCGCAAACGCGTCGTGACGGTGGGTATGCGTAACTCAAACACTATGGCAATAGCCCCCACCGCGACCATCTCCAATATCTGTGGTGTATCGCAGTCCATCGAGCCGACTTACCAGAACCTGTACGTCAAATCGAACCTGTCCGGTGAGTTCACCGTCATTAATCCCTACCTGGTGCGCGACCTGAAGGCACAGAACCTCTGGGATGAGGTCATGGTCAATGACCTCAAGTACTACGACGGCTGTCTGGCACCCATAGATCGGGTACCGGCGGCGCTGAAACAGAAATACGCGACAGCTTTCGAGTTCGACTCGCGCTGGCTGATCGAAGCCGCCAGCCGTCGTCAGAAGTGGATCGACCAGGGGCAGTCGCTGAACCTGTACATCGCCGAGGCCAGTGGCCCGAAACTGGATGCGCTGTACAAACTGGCCTGGCGACGTGGCCTCAAAACCACCTACTACCTGCGCACGCTGGGCGCGACGCATGTTGAAAAGACCTCGCTGAGAGACAGTGAACAGGACACCCTGCAGGACAGTGCACCCAAAGTCTGTTCGATACTCGACCCTGACTGTGAAGCCTGTCAGTAGGAGCGGGCTTGCCCGCGAACCGCAGTGCAGCAAACTGGCTATCATTCGCGGGCAAGCCCGCTCCTACAGGTCGTGAGAGGCTGACAAATTAACTGGAGGATTACACATGTTGAACTGGGATGAAGCGGAAAACACAGCTAGTACAGAAGTGGCTGCACAGGCCACTGTCGTCGATCCTGCGCTGAATACAGCAGCGCTGAAAAATATCGACCAGATCGCTGAAACGACGGCCTTACCGAAACACGATACGCCCGCCACTACCGGTATACAGCCCGTCCGCGCCGAAGACAAACGCGTTGTCAACGGACAAACCGACATCAACCAGCTGGCGCCATTCAAGTATCCCTGGGCGTGGAAATATTTCCTCAACGCCAACAAGAACCACTGGACGCCACTGGATATCAACATGGCGCAGGATGTCCACGACTACCATCACACACTGACGCCACAGGAACGTCACGTGTACGAGAACGTGCTGTCCTACCTGACCACATCCGACATTCTCGCCATGCGCAACATCGGCCTGGCCGTGATGGAAAAAATGAGCGCGCCGGAATTGCAAATCTACCAGGCGCGCCAGGTCTACGAAGAAGCCCTGCACACCTGGACTTACCAGCATTGCATCGAAACCATCGGCCTCGACCAGGGTGAGATCTACAACCGTTACCGCGTGGTGCCGGAAATCAACCACAAGATACAGATCGCCAACCGCCGGCTCGACTCCGTGCTACGCCCCGACATCGACCTGAACGACCGTGATGAACTGGAGAACTTCGTCATGGCCTATATGTTCTTCGGCGCCGTGTTCGAAGGCTGCTGGTTCTATAACGGCTTCAGCCCGATCTTCGCCCTGCAGCGCCGGGGCCTGATGAAAGGCACCGCCGAACAGCTCCAGTACATCATGCGCGATGAAGTCATGCACTGCAGCTTTGGCATTCGTACTGTGAAACAGATCATTATCGAAAACCACGTTATGCCGGACCCGAAAGCCATCCGCGACATGTGGGACGAATCAGAGGCCGCCGAGGCCGGTTATGCCCGTTATATAATGAAAGACACTATCCTGGGTTACAGCGCGGAGGACCATATCGAACAGTTTCGCTTTGTCGCCAACCGACGCGCCCACCAGCTGGGTATCGAGGAACCCTTCCCGGGTGCAAAATGCACACTGTCCTGGCTGGACGAACAGGCTAATTTGAGGAAAGAAAAAAACTTCTTTGAAACACGTGTGACAGAGTACCAGACAGGAGGCGCCTTAAGCTGGGATTAATCTTCGCCATTAGCTTTTTATGCTGTCTTTTGGGTCATCCCCGAAGACGGAATGGTCAGAACTCCCCTCAAACAGATCACGTTTATCCTGGATACACTTAATCATAAAATCTCTGAACGCCAGCACCCTTGCTGTGCGTTTCAGGTCCGGGTGCAGTAATATCCATAAGCCCAGGTCATGTTGCGGGTCAGGCTCGCAGTAACGCGCCAGTAAAGGGTCGGCATCACCCAGGAAACAAGGCAGATAGGAAACGCCCAGGCCCTCTTTTATCGCCGACAAGGTTAACAAGGTGTCATCGCTATAAAAATTGTGTGACTGCTGAGCGCAATATTGTTTGGTCCATGTTTTATGGAACACACAACAATTCACCCCGATCCATCTGGGCTGTGCTTTTTGTTGTTTGATTTTTTCCAGGTATTCCCTGCTGCCATAAATGGTAGAGGCAACGGTCAGCATACGCTTACCAATTAAGGTGTCCGTCGGTGAGTTAGTCAGGCGAATCGCGACATCCGCCTCACGCTGCGCCAGACTGGCATCCACATTAGAGACAATGATATGCAGTTCCACACGGGGATTTTTTTCACTGAAGCGGGAAAACATCGGCATTAACACCGATGAAGCCATATTATTAATAGCGGTCACTCGCAGCGGGCCAACCAGATTCGCATCTTTACCCAGCAGCGCTTCATCCACACCGAGCATTTCACGTTCGATGCGCACGGCAGACTGCCTGATATTTTCACCGGCGACAGTGAGTTCATAACCGGTCTTTTTACGCTCGATTAAACGTGCGCCCAGTTTTTCCTCCAGTGAGCGCATACGCCGGGAAACGGTCGAATGCTGCACACCGAGCTGCCTGGCGGCGCCACTGATGGAACCGCTGCGGGCCACCGCCAGAAAAAGCCTCATATCGTCCCAGTTCACTGCCATTGAGCGCCCAACCACCTGTTTGTGCATTTTTGCACATTATGTTTGTTTTTTTAGTGCATTGTAAGCAAAAACAATCGGGATACACTGGTTCCCACACGAACAAATACAGCACGGAGAATACGATGACTAACAACCCACCAGAATTCGACGCGATACAGTACAAACAAACCACCCTGCAGCAATGGAACACCGCCGCTGAAGCCTGGCACCGCTGGGGGCCACTACTCAGACGTTGGTTAGGCCCGGCCACAGAAACCATGCTGGATATGTGCAACATTAAAAATGGCAGCCGGGTACTGGATGTGGCTGCAGGCGCGGGTGAACAAACCCTGGCGGTGGCACAACGAATCGGTAGTACTGGACAGGTACTGGCCACAGATATTTCACCGGATATTCTGCAATTTGCTGCCTCTTCAGCAAAACTCGCGGGGCTGGGGAATGTACAAACCCGGGTGATCGATGGTGAAAGTCTCGCTGAACTTGATACAGAACCTTTTGATGCGATTATTTCTCGCGTTGGTCTTATTTATTTTCCCGACCAACAAAAGGCACTGACGGGTATGCAGCAGCAATTAAAACCCGGCGGCAAGGTAGCCGCCATGGTGTATTCCACCGCTGAAAACAATCCATTTTTTTCAATTCCGGTTTCTATCATTCGACGCCGCGCTAACCTTCCGGCACCACTGTCGGGCCAGCCCGGACCTTTTAGTCTGGGCGGCGCAGGCAAACTCGAAGAGGTATTTGCTCAGGCAGGCTTTAAAAACATTGACGTTAAAACGGTCGATGCGCCGGTTCGGGTTTCATCAGCGGCAGAGTGTTTGCAGTTTGAACAGGAATCATTCGGAGCACTGCATCAAATGCTCTCGGGCTTATCTGATATGGAACAGGATGAAGCATGGCATGAAATTGAAGACGCACTGACACAGTTTGAAACTAATAGCCAGTTTGAAGGCCCCTGTGAAATGCACATAGCTGTTGGCAGCAAGTAAAAGTCGCTATCCGGGGGCAAAGGCTTCAGGTACTTTCACTCTTTTCCG
>CAYYAP010000148.1:0-5808 GCA_964469575.1 uncultured Thiohalobacter sp. | reverse complement strand
TCCGCATATCGTACGATACTATGCGCGAATCGGTCTGTTGAGTCCGTCTCGCGACCCACAGAACGGTTACCAGCAGTTCGATCAGGAGGATCTGGCCAGAATACAATTTATACGCACAGCCCAGGCAGCGGGTTTTAGTCTGGCGGCGGTAGGAAGTTTGCTCAAAGACGAAATGCGCGGTGCGGCAGAGTGCTGTGTGCGGACGCGTTCCTCGCTGCATGGCCTGATTGAGGACGTGCGAGCAGAGGTTGTCGTGCTGCAGTCACGGTTGAAAAAAATGGAGGCGCTGCTTGCTGACTGGAGAGACCCACTGGGTTGCGGTGAACCCCGGCATTGTATTTGTCCACAAATCGAATGTGTGATGGATTCAGATGGGGAGTGAGGTTTCTCCGGATTCTGGTGCTAACCGGGAGGTAATATCACGATGAAGGAAAATATCGCACATTCCGGCGCCTGGGGTCTCGCTGTAATCATGGTCGTGGTGGCGTCCTGGGTATTGTATCGCTACCTTGCTCCAAAAACCTGGCGCGAGTGGGCGAGCGCGGGGGTAGTGCAGGCCTTCATTATTGCGCTGTATGCGGAGATGTACGGTTTCCCTCTCACCATTTACCTGCTGGCGCGGTTTTTTGGCCTGGACCGAACCAATCTCAATGCCAACCTCTGGTCCTCGCTGTTCGGTGTGGGCGAGACGGGGATGTTGATCTCGATGCTGCTCGGTTACGCGTTGCTATTTGTCGGCATCGGCATTTTCGTACAGGGGTGGCGTGAACTCTATCATGCCCACCAGCAAAACCAACTCGCAACGACCGGCTTGTACAGTCTGGTGCGGCATCCACAATACACAGGGCTGTTTATCGGGCTTTTTGGTGAGGGTGTCGTTCATTGGCCGACATTATTCTCGGTGGGTCTGTTTCCGGTCATTGTGTTGATCTACAGCCTGCTGGCGCGCAGTGAGCAGAGACGCATGGTCGAGCAGTTCGGGGAGGAATACCGCGCCTATCAACAGCAGGTGCCGATGTTCTTTCCACGCGTGAGCCAATGGCGGCAGTTTGTAAAGCGAAGAGTGTAAGAGCCAATACCGGTTGATCTGATAGTTTGACCCGGATACAGACAGGCAGGAGAGTGTGCTGTGGAATGAAGCGCCTGTCCGGATCAGTCGGGTGCAGGAAAAGCTTGACCTGTGCCTAAGGTTCAGGTTGTAGGCTGCACTTGTAAAGTTCAGGTGCGAGGCAAGTTTGTCTCCTGCATCGAACCATGGGAGGGATGACCATGATGACGGTAACCGAACTCGCTAAACGCAGTGGTGCCACGCCGCATGCCGTCCGTTACTACACACGCATGGGCCTGTTGCGTCCGGAACGTAATCCGGACAACGGCTATCGCTTGTACCAACCCCGCGAGGTCACCAGGCTGCGCTTCATCCGGCAGGCCAAGCGTCTTGGTTATACCTTGAGAGAAATCCGCGAAATCATGCATGAATCGGAGCAGGAAAAATCACCCTGTCCGCGGGTGCGTGAGATCCTGCTGCAGCGTGTTGACGAACATCGTCGACAACTGGAAGAGCTTATGGCATTGCAGACGCGTATGGAGCAGGCCCTGGAACAGTGGGCCGGTATGCCGGATGGTGTTCCGGACGGCCGTTCTGTCTGTTATCTGATCGAATCATTCTCTGAAACGATGTGAGGAGGTAGAAAAATGAATGCGATAGAACAAAAGATCGGTCCTCTCCGGAAGGTCACGGTAACGGGAGATGCAAGCACCGCATCAGGACGTCGTCACTTGAGAATCGGAGCAGAGATCGTTGCAAAGATTCTGCTGGACTACCGTGGCGCTATCGCCATCAGACTGTGGGATGGCACCTTGGTGCGGGGGGCACATGATGCGTCTTGCACGCTTGTTTTCCGTCAACCTGGCGCATTGCGGGATCTGATTTTGCACCGCAATCTGTTGCGACTTGCGGAATGCTACCTGAACAATGCGATTGACGTGGAGGGTGACCTGGAGTCTCTGTTTGACCTCAAGACGCATCTGTCCAATCTGAATTTATCCCTGGGCACCCGTTTGCAGCTGTTGTACCAGGCGCTTCGTTTGCCACGCCTGAATCTTCATGGCACTGCGCAAAACGGGCGTTCAAAACGCACGTCACACCAAAATTCCCGGGCCAGCATCGCCTATCACTACGATGTGAGTAATGATTTCTACAACGTATGGCTCGATCCCGGGATGGTGTACTCCTGTGCGTATTTCAGATCTGCCGATCAGTCCCTGGCGGATGCCCAGCAGGATAAACTGGATTATTTGTGTCGCAAGTTACGACTGCAGCCGGGTCAGACGCTGCTGGATATCGGCTGTGGCTGGGGTGCGTTGGCGATGTGGGCTGCACGTCATTACGGGGTTCAGGTACACGGTATCACGCTCAGTCAGGAGCAGCAAAAACTTGCACAGGAGCGAGTGCGGGCAGCGGGCCTGGAAGAGAAGGTTCGTATCGAGTTATTGGATTACCGTAATCTGCCTGATCATGCGCAATATGACCGCGTGGTCAGCGTCGGCATGTTCGAACACGCCGGCATCAAGAACTTTCCGACCTATTTTGGCACGGTGCGGCGGGTACTTAAACCCGATGGACTGTTTCTCAATCACGGTATTACCAGTGATACCGGCTGGGAACGCTCGCCACTAACCCGCTTTATGAACCGTTATATCTTTCCGGATGGTGAGCTGGCACGTATCAGCGATGTGAGCGATGCGATGGAGCAGGCCGGCTTTGAGCCCCTGGATGTTGAAAGCTTACGCAGGCACTATGCGCTGACCCTGAGACACTGGGTCAGCGCACTGGAGGCAGGACGTGACGAAGCCATAGAGCATTCAAGCGAGGTGACGTACCGCTTGTGGCGATTATATATGGCTGGCTGCGCGTTTTATTTTGATGAAGGAAGTATTGGCTTGTACCAGGTATTGGCGGGTCAACAGCATCAGTTGCAGCCTGTTCCTCTGAGACGCGATGATCTTTATACCGGTGGTAACGGAGGAAATTCCGTATGATTCTTAAAATAGCAGGCATGTCTTGCGGCCACTGCACCAGTAAGGTAGAACAAGCGTTACAGGCGGTTCCCGGAGTCAGTCATGTAAAAATATCGCTTGCGGCTGGCGAAGCTGAGCTGCAATACGACGAGCAACTGACCTCACCAAATCAACTGAAAGCGGCCGTGGAGGAGGCAGGTTACCGCGTAGATTCTGCGGATACGACGCAGAAGTCGCAAAATAAAAGCGCTTGCGGTTGCGGTTGACTCGTAATAACGCCAAATACACCCAGGCAGCGCAAACCGACACCAGCCCTTCAAACGAGAGTTTTTATTCAGGGTTCTATGACGCTAACCCGGTAACGGCCCTGCGTGGTTCCATCAGCTGTATCTGCTCCGATGGTGAAGTGCAATAATTCGCCAACGCCGAGTGTCTCAACTGGCAAAGTGATCCGGTGCAGGCCAAGACCCGCAGGCGTTGTCTGCCTCTCATCGGTATCCCCTGTATTGCCGATCCGAAAACGAATCGTGGCGGGCTGTGGCAGGCAGATGCACAGAGCCTCGCCGTGGAAAACTGTATCAATGGGTGCTTTGGGTGACCACACCGCGAGCCTGGCCTTCGGACGCTGACCCTCGTAACGACGCCATACCGTGTCGAGTCGATCCACTGGATGACCCACTGCACGGGAATGCGCCAGCTTGATAAATTCTGCGTGAGCCCACACCAGCGGCATCGCCGACCCGGTTGCATTACCGGCGTACAGGCGTCGTTCGGGGACGGGTTCGGCGTCCCAGACTTGCTCCGGGAGCATGCCGCCGCGTCCTGCCATTGCGGCCATGGCGCCCAGGTAGGGCAGGGGGTCGTTGCCGGCCAGTAATTCGTAATGGCCACGTTCTCCTGTGAGTAGTGGCCAGGGACGACCGTGGCCGGTGCCATCGAATGCAGAACCATCACGGTGCTCACCATAACCATCACCATTGTAGCGATACCAGGACGGGCCGTTTGGTGTTTCCACCCTGAGCAGGGCATCGACGATCCGGACACTGTCGCGGATCAGTGGATCATCGGCCCGTCTCAGCCCGAAGCGCACCAGTTGCAGAAAGTCTGTGCTGATCTGTTCTGCCGCAGGCAACCCGGGATCCTGCAGTCGGTTCTTGATGGGCAACTGCTGGCTTACCGCTTCTTCGTCCATAATCGCTTTCGGTGGCGCCGTTCGAATGTAATAGCCGGTCACTCCGTGCTGCCGTGCCAGCGTGGTATCGCGCACTAGCGTCCATGCCTCGATCCGGCTGTTCCAGAAGTCGGCAATAGCCAGTGCGGTTTCCCGGTCCGGGGCGTTCAGGAAGTCCGCGCCGCTGACCAGTGCGGCAATACAGATCGCCAGGGTGAAGGTGTTGACGCCGGCGTTTTCCTCCCAGCGATCCTGATCCGAGGCAGGGCCGTTGTGTGCGATGAAGGTGAGGGCGCGGGCTACCATGTCACTGATGTTGATGCCATCCAGCGCGCCGCGCGCGGACAGTTCTGCCGCCAGCAATACCGGAAATGCGGCTTCATCAAGCTGGGTGCCCTGCCAGTAGGGCTTTCCCCCCAGCCACTGGTTCTGGTACCAGTGGCCATCGTCGAGCTGGGTGGCAATGAGATAACGCAGGATTTCACGCGCCTTGTCGTCTGCGCCCAGCAACAACAATGCACCTGCGCTCTCCACCAGGTCACGTGGCCAGACCAGGTGGTAACCGCCGCGTTCGTTACGCGTTTCGCCCCAGGGAATACTCAGGCTGGCGATCATGGCGCCGGTGAAAATCTGGTCCTGATGGGTGCGCAATACCATCGCCGATATTTTCAACTCATCGAGCAGGGCTTCCGGCAGGTCCAGGTCGAGTGCGCAGCGCAGCCCGCAGTCTGAATGCCAGTCACGCCAGTCATCGATCTGTTGTTGCCACGGGCTGTCAAAGTTTCTCGGCAGGGCGGATAGCGCCACTGTGGCGGCGGATTCACGGCTACTGGCAAATCCGAGCGCCAGTACCGAGTGACGAGGCAGGGCGCCGGTCAGCGCAACATTGCCCGGACCAGCCTGTTGATAGTGCCAGTGCATGGCACCGTTACGATTGAAGTCCTGCCAACCGTCGCTGCTGCCGACAAAACCGGCGCTGGCTTCCCGCCAGGCGTCGCGCTGATGCGTATCCACTGCCGCGAGCGCCAGACCGAACGGCCCCTGTTCGGCCCACAGTACCCGGCGGCCACGGTAGCGCCCCACTTCTGCCAGGTTGTTTTTACCGGTACCACCCAGGCGGGGTGCAAGTAGCACATAGGGGCGCAGTGATTCGTCACCTTGCAGACGGCATTCGATCAGCAGTACATCGCGTTGTGGATCGGGTGTGATGCGCAGTGTCAGTGTGAAGCGCGGGTGCCGGTGCTTCAGTGTGTAGGCGGGGATACCCGGCTCGGGCTGGCTGATACTGTACTCATCCAGACGTTTGACCTCTACCCAGAAGCCGGCGCCATCGGCGATGATGAACCCCAGGTCGCGGATCTGCGGCAGGTGGACGAGTGGATAGTAGACTTCGTTGACGCTGCCCCGGCCGCTCTCAGGCACATCCTGTTGAATCTGATCTTCAACTCACTGAAGGCGACTCGCCGCCAACCCGGCGCCGTGCGTGTGTCTGCTGCGTGTTCCACGGGGAACACCCAAACTCATCGTGGTTCCCCGAGTGGCGTCGAGATCATCATCGAGGACGATGGCCCAGGCTTCTCCGACACAATCCTTGCGCAGATCAATCGGCACGCAAC
>CAYYAP010000147.1:0-5975 GCA_964469575.1 uncultured Thiohalobacter sp. | reverse complement strand
TCATCCAGCTTGCGCCGGCTCTTCACACCCTGCAGACGCAAACCGTAGGCCACGTTCTCGTAAATACTCTTGGGAAACGGGTTGGGCTTCTGGAATACCATACCGATACGCTGGCGCAGCTGCGCGACCTGTACGCCAGGTGCGTAAATATCCTCACCATCCAGCAGAATACGGCCCTCGATACGTACACTGTCAACCAGATCATTCATGCGATTAAAACAGCGCAGCAAGGTCGATTTGCCGCAACCACTGGGCCCGATAAAGGCTGTCACCTGTTTTTCCGGGATCGGCATATTGATATTGTCGAGCGCCTGGGTCTCGCCATAGAACAGGTTCAGCTGCTCCACCTCAAGACAAATACCGGCCGCTGCAGGCGTATCACGGGCATCCCGCTGTGCGGTGGTGTTACTGCTTATACTGTCAGTCATCATGAATCCTGTTATTGCTCCAGCGTGCGATAGCGCTCACGCAAACGGTTTCGAATCGCAATAGCCGTCAGGTTAAGCGCAATAATAACCAGTACCAGCAAAAGCGCGGTGGCGAAAACCAGCGGTCGCGCCGCCTCGACATTGGGACTCTGGAAGCCAACATCGTAAATATGAAAGCCAAGGTGCATGAACTTGCGATCCAGGTGAATAAACGGCGCATTGCCGTCCACTGGCAGGGCGGGCGCCAGTTTGACCACACCAACCAGCATCAGCGGCGCCACCTCGCCGGCGGCGCGCGCCACGGCCAGGATGACGCCGGTCATCATGGCGGGACTGGCCATGGGTAACACGGTACGCCACAGGGTTTCCGCCCGGGTAGCCCCAAGCGCCAGGCTGCCCTCGCGGATGGAACGCGGGATACGTGACAAACCTTCTTCGGTTGCGACAATGACAACCGGCACGGTCAACAGTGCCAGTGTCAACGATGCCCACATCAAACCCGGCGTACCGAAGGTCGGTGCCGGCAATGCCTCGGGGAAAAACAGCTTGTCGATATTGCCGCCAAGAAAATAGACAAAGAATCCCAGGCCAAAAACGCCGTACACAATCGAGGGCACACCGGCGAGATTGTTGACCGCAATACGGATCAAGCGGGTCAGTGGACCCTGGCTAGCGTACTCACGCAGGTAAACCGCTGCCACCACGCCAAACGGCGTCACCAGCAGCGACATCAACAACACCATCATTACCGTGCCGAAGATGGCCGGGAATATCCCACCCTCGGTATTCGCTTCGCGGGGATCTTCACTGACGAAGGCCCACACACTGGAAAGATAGAAACCGGTCTTTTTCACCAGCCCCATGGCGTTCGGCTGCCAGGCGCGTACAATTTTCGCCAACGGGATGTTGACTTTTTCACCCCCCATGGCGAGCATGGTGATGGAATCGCGCCCGATCTCCTGGTAGAGCACCTTCAGTTGTTTCTGCAATTGAGCGAACTTATCCTGCAGTATCTTCTTTTGATGTGCGATTTCAGCCAGTGCTGCAGGCGTATCCTTTCCATCCAGTTCCAGCCCCCGGCGATCGAGGCGCAAGCGTTCAAGTTTGTAGTTGATGGAACCAATCGTACCCCGTTCCAGCTTGCGTATCCGCTTACGGATACCACGAACGCGTTCAAGGCGGGGTTGCAGCTCAAGCCAGGCGGCCTGTTTTTCAGCAACCGGCGTACCGTCCTCGCGAATATCCTGAAGATATCCGTAAAAATTACCCCACTCGGTACGCTCCAGTTCAACCAGGTTCGCCGGCATCTTGCGACTGATGATCTCCGGCGCATTGATCCAGCGGAAATCCAGTCCGGAAACATCCCGGTTACCTGTCTTGATCAGGTAGCGCTCGATGGACACGGCATCGCCGTATGCCTTGACGGATTCTCCGGCTTCGCGCAGACGCTCGACGGTACTCCGCTCGGTTTCACTGATTTCGCCGATCAGGTGTTGCACCTTGCCATCCGGCAACCGGTACTGCATATCCCACACGTTGGAGGGCCAGAAGTGAACCAGCCCTTTCGCGGCAATCAGGCCCAGCAAACCCAGCACCATGATCAGGCTGGCGGACACTGCCGCTGCATTCAGCCAGATCCACGGCTTTCCACTTTTTACCCAGCCGCCAAAGTGCTTACTCATATGACACGTCCATTACAGGCTGCTGTACTTGTTGCGCAGTCGCTGACGAATCAGCTCCGCGCCGGTATTGAACACAAAGGTAAACAGGAACAGTACCAGCGCGGCCAGAAACAGTACGCGGTAGTGGGTGCTCGCCACGGCGGCCTCGGGCATCTCAACGGCAATATTGGCGGAAAGCGTCCGCATACCCTGGAAAATACTCAGGTCCATCACCGGGGTGTTACCGGTTGCCATCAGCACAATCATGGTCTCACCGACGGCGCGCCCGACGCCCATCATGATGCCGGAAAAAATACCGGGACTGGCGGTAAGCAACACCACTCGCACCAGAGTCTGCCAACTGGTGGCGCCGAGCGCCAGTGAACCACTGGTCAGGTGACGCGGCACGCTGAAGATGGCGTCTTCCGAAATCGAAAAGATGGTCGGGATCACGGCAAATCCCATGGCCAGACCCACCACCAGCGAATTGCGCTGATCAAAACCCATGCCCAGCTCATGCTGTAGCCAGGCCGGCATGTCGCCGCCAAACAGCCATTTTTCCAGCACCGGGCTTAGCGTCAGTGAGATATAGCCTGCACCCAGCAGTACCGGGACCAGCAAGGCAGCTTCCCAGCCCGTTGACAGCCACCCGGTCAGACGTTGCGGGAGGCAATGCCACAACCAGGCTGTGGCCAGCACCAGTAACGGCATTAACAGCAACATGGCGAACAAGCCTGGCAAATGCGTTTCCACCAATGGCGCCAGCCACAGCCCGGCAAGAAAGCCGAGGATAACCGTGGGCAGGGCTTCCATAATTTCAATCGTCGGCTTCACCATCTGACGCATCTTCGGCGCCATGAAGTAAGCGGTGAAAATGGCGCCGAGTATCGACAGCGGGATCGCAAACAGGATGGCGTAAAATGCTGCCTTGAGCGTGCCAAACGCCAGTGGCGTAAGACTGAACTTCGGCTCGAAGTCATTATCCGCCGCCGACGACTGCCAGATGTACGCCGGCTTGTCATAACCCTCGTACCAGACCTTGCCCCACAGAGACTTCCACGAGACTTCCGGGTGCGGGTTGTGGATACGCCAGAATTCAAGCTGGTTTGCATCGTTGAGCGCCCACAGCGCATCGGCGCGCGGGCTCACCGCCAGTAAACGTACAGGCGACTTCGAAACTTTCTCCCGGATCAGCCTTTGCCCGGAGGTGGCGTGGTAAACCGAAACACTGCCATCCTCGCCAGCCACCAGGAAACCTTTACGGCTGTACTCCGACACCAGCGCGTGTATTTTTACTTCATTATCAAAACTACGGATCTGCCGTAGGTGAGACACACCCGTCTTGTCCCGCACCTGGAACCACTGACTGATCTTTCCATCCTCGCTGGATACCATGATGGAGTTTCCCCCGGCCAGGAAGCGCGCAGACACCACGTTGACATGTTTCGCTGTCACACTGACCTGCTCACGCAATCGCGCCTGTGACAAATCGGAAATATCAAACCAGGCCAGCGTCCCGTCACGGCTCACCAGGTACAGGTTGCGCTGTGAGGGATCGACCAGCAGGCTGACAATGTCCTTGAGATCCGTGTAACCGCTGCTGCGTTCGAATGTCCAGCCACCTTCATCGTCCATCAGCGATTCCTGTGGCGATGCCTTCAATACCGACAGCATGCCGCCCCGCGACCAGGCTACCACCGTGAAGGACTCATCCTGCTGTATCGCCAGTTTATCCAGGGACGCGCCATCAACATTGACATCAACCGGCGTTTTACCCAGTGGATACTCTACCTCCGGTGTAATCACGCGTTTGTCATGGGGGAAGCTAACCCGGTAATTGAGCTTGATCACCAGGGCCTGGCCGTTGCTGAAACCCAGCGCGACAATGCCGGAGTTCGGTCGTGCCGCCGAAAAACCGGCGATTTTTGCCGCGTGCGGAACCGGCAATTGCACCTGGCTGATTTCGTGGCCATCGGCCGTGGAAAGAAACCGCACCCGTCCCTGACGATCGATCACCGCACCAATCTCCGCCTGCTCCTCCATCGACAGATAGATCGCCTCGTTACCGTCCGGCAGCGTGTAGACCGCCGCCCGGTGCATACCGGGAGACTCGGCGAGTGGCGCAACAATATATAAAAGATAGATAAATATCAGCAGGATAGCGATGATGACGGAAATACCACCGAAACCCACCATCCAGCGTGTCAGACGATCCCTGAACAGACGCAGACGAAAATGGACGCTGCTTTTATAACGGTTTGAAGTCGGCGAGGTGGACATGACCGGCACAGCATACGCGAGGAATATGACAGTTGTATGACAGGCAATTCACCTGAGCAAAGCTCTCTTTGGCATTGAATTTGCTTTTATTCTTCCATCAACACCGGACCGCCACACGTCTGGCGCTACCAAAAGCAGGCCCCTACAGGGGAAGGGAGGGTATGCCACATGGGCATTGAACATCGCTGGAGTTCACGACGAGACATTGATCTTGAAGTTAACCTGCACTATCCACCCGTTGGAACCATCAACGGTAAAACACGCAATATCAGTCTGGAAGGCATGTATGTCGATCTCAAAGGCGTACGCATTCCGCCCCAGGCGAGACTGGAAATCTCTTTCACGGCCGAGATGCGCGGTCGGCCCATCGAACACCGGCTTCCGGCGTACGTGGTGCATACGCGCGATGGTGGCGTGGGCCTGATGCTGCAACACGTCGGTTACCGTGAATTCGACGCATTGCGTTACATGCTAAACGCCGCATAAAAAAACCCCCGCCGGACTGGCGGGGGCTGTTCCATCGGCAAGTGGCTTATTGCAGCCTGGCCAGTTCCTTGTCGAGTACTGACCTGGGCAAGGGGATATAGCCATCCTTGACCACGACCTTTTGCCCGGACTTTGACAACACCATTTTCAGGAACTCACGTTCCAGCGGCGGCAGCGGCTTGTTCGGGTGCTTGTTGACATAGACGTAGAGGAAACGCGCCAGCGGGTACTTGCCGGTAATGGCGTTTTCCGGGGTGGCTTTGATAAAAGGCTGTCCTTCCTTCTTCGCCAGCGGCACAGCACGCACACCGGAGGTGATGTAACCAATACCGGAGTAGCCGATACCGTTCAACGAGGACGAAACCGACTGCACCACAGAAGCGGAACCTGGCTGTTCATTCACGTTGTTTTTGTAGTCACCCTTGCACAAGGCTTTCTTCTTGAAGTAACCATAGGTACCGGATACTGAGTTACGACCGTAGATCTGGATAGCGCGATTCTTCCAGGCGCCTTCCAGGCCCAGCTGGCCCCAACGGGTGATGTCTTCGGAATTACCACATTTACGCGTGGATGAAAACACCGCATCAATATTCGGGATCGCCAGACCTTTGATCGGGTTGTCCTTGTGCACATAGACCGCGAGGGCATCAATGGCAACACGGATGCGCGTCGGTTTGTAGCCATAGCGACGCTCGAAAGCTTCCAGCTCCTTGTCCTTCATCTTGCGGCTCATCGGGCCAAGATTTGACGTGCCTTCGGTCAGGGCCGGCGGCGCAGTGGAGGATCCGGCGGCCTGAATCTGGATATTGACGTTCGGGTAGAGGCGTTTGTATTCCTCGGCCCACAGGGTCATCAGGTTCGCCAGTGTGTCGGAACCCACGCTGGACAGGTTGCCGGAAACACCGCTAACACGGCTGTAGTCAGCGATGGCCGGGTCAACTTTGGCATCGGCCATCAGCGAAGCGCTGAAGCCCAGTGCGGCCGCCACCAATCCGGCGACCAGTGTGTGTTTACGTAAAGCCATTTGTATTCTCCTTGCTCAGGAACAATGATGTTGAATCGGTTTTGTTGCTGGATGGAGATACTAGCCCGGCAATATGACAGGCGTATTACAATTGCA
>CAYYAP010000146.1:0-5977 GCA_964469575.1 uncultured Thiohalobacter sp. | reverse complement strand
AGCAAGGACAAACTCAACAAAGCGAAGAAGTCCAAATACCGGCAGCAGAAAGCTGCGAAAAATAGCAAAGACAAGGCGGCGACCGAGGCGGCCGAGGCCGCCCGGCGGGTAGCGGCAGAAACGGCAGCGCGTGACCGCACACTCAATCAGCAGAAAAAGGAAGCCGCCGAACGCAAGGCCATTCAGGCGCAGATTCGCCAACTGATTGAACTGAACCGCCTGTCGCGCGACGGCGGCGAAACGGGCTACAACTTTCAGGATGGCACGGCGATCAGGAAACTTTTCGTCACCGAGGACATTCACAGCAAACTGGGGCGTGGGCTGCTCACCATCGTCAGGTTTGATGACGGCTATGAGGTCATCCCGTCTGTGGTGGCAGAGAAGATAAAGCTCCGGGACACCTCCTGTGTGGTCAGTCACGTAATGACCACGTTGGAAGATGATGAGGATGATCCCTATGCGGATTACAAGGTGCCGGATGATCTGATGTGGTAGCTCAAATCCCCAAATGAGCGGATGGTGTGGTGTTGACTGAAATCAATTATTACCTCCCGGTCACGGGTTAGCATCAGTCAAACTGGTGGTTTTTTCAGGGTTTCACCAAGGAGGTCGGGAAATGGCAAATATTGTGGTACTGGGAGCGGGTATTGGTGGTTTGCCAGCCGCCTACGAGCTGCGTGAAGTACTGGGTGACGCGCATGACATCACCGTCGTAAACGCCAATGATTATTTTCAGTTCGTGCCGTCCAACCCCTGGCTGGCGGTAGGCTGGCGTACGCGGGAGCAGATTACCCTGCCGCTGGGGAGTCTTCTTGCGAAACATGGCATCAAGTTTGTGCATGGCTGGGTTGAAACGATTGACGCCGAAGCTAACAAGCTGATCCTGAAAGAAGGCATCGAAGTCGAGTACGACTACTTGCTCATTACCACGGGGCCGCGTCTGGCTTTCGATGAAGTCGAGGGTTCCGGTCCTGTGGATGGCTATACCCAGTCCATTTGCACGGTCGACCATGCTGAAAAAGCCTACCAGGATTTCCAGAAGCTCAGGGCAGCACCCGGGCCGGTTGTGGTTGGCGCAGTACAGTTCGCCAGCTGCTTCGGACCGGCCTACGAATATGCCGCCATTCTTGATACCGAGCTGCGCAAGCAGCGTATACGCGACCAGGTACCCATGACCTTTGTGACCAGCGAACCCTACATCGGTCACCTGGGCCTGGGTGGAGTCGGTGATTCAAAGGGCATGCTGGAACATGAACTGCGTAACCGGCATATCAGTTTTATCACCAATGCCCGCGTCAGCCGTGTCGAGGATGGCAAAATGTACGTTGAGCAACTCGACGAACAGGGCGCAGTCGCCAGCCAGCAGGAACTGGCATTCAAGCATGCCATGCTGCTGCCGGGTTTCAAGGGCGTTGACCCGGTTGCTGCGGTTGATAGCCTGTGTAACCCGCGCGGTTTTGTTATCGTCGATGAGCACCAGCGCAGCCCCAAATACCCGAACATCTATTCGGCGGGCGTCTGTATTGCCATCCCGCCGGTCGAAACCACACCGGTACCGACCGGCGCACCCAAAACCGGTTACATGATTGAATCGATGGTGACGGCTATTGTCCAGAATATCAAAGCCGAACTGACCGGCTACCCGGTGGCCTCGAAAGCAACCTGGAATGCCTTCTGCCTGGCAGACCTTGGCGATACCGGGGCAGCTTTTGTTGCTGTGCCACAAATCCCGCCGCGTAATACGACCTGGTTCAAGAAAGGCAAGTGGGTTCACTACGCCAAGATCGCGTTTGAAAAGTACTTCCTGCGCAAAATGAAACAGGGTGTGTCTGAACCGGTGTTTGAAAAGTGGGCGCTGAAACTGATCGGCGTGGTCAAACTCAAGCCGTAGCGTTATTTCAGCCGGTAGCGCAAGGTCTGCGTAAAGGTACCGTCGTTGTTGTTCACGGATTCCATGTCGCCGCGGATACCGGCATATTGGCCCGTGCCGCCCACAATGCTGAGGGTTGATACGCCCTGGTCAAATTCACGGCCGGCGACCTGTATGCTCCCGTTTTGCAGCGTGAGTGTCCATTGGCACTGAAAGCTGTGCCCCACTTGCGTGCGGATACAGGTCCCGCTGTTGTTGCCAATCTTTTGTTTGTGTTCGTCCAGTAGCGGTTGATCGAACACCAGGATGTCGCCGACCGAATCACCGGGCTTCCCGGTGTCAATGAGCTGCGCCTTGTCAATGCGGGCATCCGCGATAGTGACAAGCACACGGTACGCCTCCTGTGCACACGCGGTTAACAGCAGTGTGCAGGCTCCGGGCAACAGGTATTTAAAAACAATCGTAAACTTGTGCATCTCGAAAGTTCCAGGCTCGGATGCCAGTTTACCGGTTTACGGCCAGAACTTTCCGGCCAGTTTTCCTACAGCCACTCCGGCAGGAATCACAAGCACGATCAAAACCAGTGATAAGTACAAAGCCGGCATGGCGCTTGCGTGGTCTATGTGGATAACCTGGGCACCAAAACGTGCCGCAAGATCGACAAACAACAAGGCGATGCCTGCACTGACCAATGGACAGCACTTTAGCATCTCGGTGAAGCTCCCATAAACGATGTAGGGCAATATCCCGAGCGCCAGAAAAGTGCCGGAAAGCCTGTATGCACCGGTTGGCTGCGGAGCCAACGCTGTGACCAGTGCCAGGACACAACCTGCCGCTATAACCCAGTAGGCGACAGGCTTTGCGATATTCTTCTGAACCTTGTCAGCTGGCATGGAGTCGGCAACCTGTCATTCTGTCCTGTAATCCGGAATTTCGGCTTCAAACGCGCTGAATTCGCTCATGTTCAGGTGGCCATCCTCATTTTTATCGGCCCGCTGGTAGTAATGGAACACGCGATGCTTGTCCCTGGTTTCATACAGGCTGATATAGCCATTCTGATTTTGATCCAGGCTTCGAAAGCGCATTTCTGATTCGTTGGAGTCTTCTGCGGCCAATGCGGTTGTCGCAGACAGGCAGGTAAACACAACCACGATAAAAGCATGCTTGATCATGTCGGGATCCTCCTCCCTGATATCATGCATTGAGTCTAGACGAACCCGGTCAGCGTTCCACACATCCCCTATAAGCTGGCTGGGAACTATTGGCGATTTGATGATCACTGCCTGATGATCAATAATTCAGGCTACTTACTGAGGCTGGCTCAATGAAACCCTTATCCGCGTTCCTGCTCGCCCTGCTGATCTCTCCCCCGACCTATGCCCGTGACACGTTGCAGAATTTCCTGGGCATGCATTTTATCGGCATTCCCGCCGGTGAATTTGTGATGGGAACGGCGGATATCACCGCTGCCCGGATGGAAATGCTGAAGCCGGAACCCGGTGGCCTGGCAGAGGAAACCCCGGCGCATAGCGTGGTGATCTCCAAACCGTTTTACCTGGGTGAAACCGAAGTTACCCAATCGCAGTGGCTAAAAGTGATGGAAAACAAACCCGGCCCGGAGGCACTGTGGAAGCGCGATGACTGGGCGACGCTGCCGGTGGCGTCGGTTTCCTGGTTTATGGCGAAACGCTTTGTTGAAGAACTCGGCAAGATGGACAAGCAATACCGGTATCGATTACCAACTGAAGCTGAATGGGAATACGTGGCGAAAGACGGCGTAAACGCCTTGCGCCCGGTCGAGGAAGAAGCACTGGGAGACTACGCCTGGTTTATCCACAACTCCGGTGACAGGCCACACCCTGTCGCAACCCGTAAAGCCAACCACTTTGGCGTGTATGACATGCTTGGTAATGTCTGGGAGTGGGTGGAAGACGGCTATGCCGCAGATACCTACACAAAGGCAAAACGCATCGACCCGACAGGGCCGGCCAATGCCGGTTCAAAAGTCAGGCGTGGCGGTTCCTACCACTGCCCGCTTCACTTTACCCGTCCGGGCTATCGAAGCGCCGACGCGCCTGGAACCCGGTACGAAGTCGTGGGTTTCAGGGTTGTTGCACAACCGCGCTGACCCGTCCGATCAACTGGCAATACTCTCCTTATGCGGCGCCAGCATGAGAATCAGCGCCTGCGCATGCTCAGCGGCTTCCCGTCCCAGATCCGTCAGGTAACCCCCGTCTTTGTGGGTGACCAGGCCTTTCTCGTATAGACGTTGTACCGCCGCGATCTTCCCCGGTGCCGCCGTTGAATGGATCTTGATGCCCTGGTTGCTGGTACGGAGGCTGTAATACATCAATATATTGAGTTCTGCGGCTTGTTTTTCGGTGTAGTGCATGTTTTTACCTTCTTGTGATTAAACCACGCGGGCGATACAGGGTTTTGGGCAGCAGACAGGCCTGTACCGGGTATTATACATCACAAATCCCGCTTATTCGGCAAAATGGTCTGTTGTAGTATTCATCAACAGGTTATGAAGCCTTCGAGGTTAAATGATGCACCGCACGAACGCACTCGACGCGAAATGGGGCCAACCCGATGCCACCCACGACCCCTGGCTACTGGCCAACTTCCAGCCACTCGAATCCGATGTGCTGATCACCACTGCGCCCAAGGCCGGCACCACCTGGATGCAACAAATCCTCTATCAAATGCGCAGCGGTGGCGATCCTGACTTCGATAACATCGATGCCGTGGTTCCCTGGCTGGAGCGTCCACGAGAAGGCAAAAGCTGGCAGCAGGTACTCGACGATTACGACGCCTTGCCACAGCCGCGCCTGTTCAAGACACACTGTACGGCGGAGCAAACTCCCGGCATCGGGACAGCCCGGATTATCCTTACCGTGCGAGACCCGCGCGATTGTTGCGTAAGTTTCTACTACCACATCGTCAACCTCACCGACGCTGCACGTGAAATGCTCGGGCACGAGCCCCCGCAATCATTCGCCGCGCACGTCGATGACTGGATCAAAAACGGCGCCTGGTTGCGTAATGTTAAGGGTTGGTGGCCTTACCGTAACCATGAAAAAGTCCTGTTGCTGCGCTACCAGGATTTGAAGCACGATCTTGCCGGCAGCATCGACCGGATAAATCATTTTCTGGGCTGGGCGCTTACCCCGGAGCAAAAAGCCGCAGCACTGACATTCAGTTCATTTGACTGGATGAAAGCGCATGATGAAAAGTTTTCCCGGCAAGTCAGCTCAAACCAGCCGACATTCAAGCCGGGCCAGTTCATTCGCCAGGGCAGGGTAGGCAGCTACAAGGAACTGGTCACGCCCGAGCTGGAGCGAAAGATACTCGACAGGGCATTTGCCGAACTCGAACCCGAGTGCCTGCGGTTTCTGGGAATTGATGCGTGATGTACAGCGGGTATCAACAATTGCTTCAATACGGTTTTACCGACCTGAATAGAGCACCAATCGTACCGGGTGAAGTCCGATAGGTTGTGAGACCTGCCAGTTCTGCGTCGTGGAATCCGGCCCTGGTAATGATGTCCAGGAATACTTCCGGGTGCAGCGTCCCGGATACGCAGTCGGCCCAGGAGGCTTTACCGTCGCAGCAGGCTGAGTTTGAACCGGATGGATCACGAACCATGTCGGCAATCTGTATGCGACCACCGGGCCGCAGAATTCGGAAAGCTTCTCCCAGCACGGCAGCTTTATCCGCAGCAAGATTAATCGCACCATTGGAGATCACGATGTCTGCAGAGGCATCAGGCAAAGGGAGTGCCGTCATTTCTGCTTCCTGAAAAACCACCTGTCCAAGGCCGGAAGTAACGGCGTTGCTGGCAGCCTTTTCAATCATGGCCGGTGTACAGTCGAAACCGAAAACCTTCCCTTCTTCGCCGACCATAAGCGCAGCAACACAGGCATCAGCACCCGATCCGCAGCCAATATCGACCACAGTTTCACCGGGATGAATTGGCCCGAGGCTGAACGGATTACCAACCGCAGCGGCTGATTCCCAGACGGACTCCGGCAGATGATTCAACCACGCATCGGCATAGCCCAGTGTACGGGCATTCTCCTTGCCGCTGCCCCAGCCAAAATTCGC
>CAYYAP010000145.1:2159-5990 GCA_964469575.1 uncultured Thiohalobacter sp. | reverse complement strand
CCACCCAGCCAGAACTGGTAAGCCGCTTCCGCAAAAGGCTCGGGGCGCAGGCCCAGTTTCGGCTTGATGATGGTACCGGCAATGTAACCACCGTTTTCCAGCGGCCGACCGAGGATACGCCACAGGTCGGTAATGTCTCTGGACGGGCCATCAAACAACTGGATAGCACGCGGCGGGAAGAAGATATCGATCATCTTTGCATGCGCAATATCGCCCATGCCCTGGTTGTTACCAATCGCCATAGTCAGGAAGGACACCATCATCATGCGGCCATCGGTGATGTTGCGGTCGAACAGCTCCATTGGATAGGCAATACGCATATCCTCGGTCGCTTCATCAATGTGATAGACCAGTGCGTCAACGCCCTTGGTGAAATCGTCGGTGGTGCAAACTTCCACGTTGGTGCCGGTCGAAGACTCGGCGGAAAAATGGGCGGCGGATTCAAGATAGCCGTGGCCATCTGCCGGCTTCATCTTGTAGGCGACAAGAATATGCTTGCCCCCCGCGATCAGGTCTTCTTCCTTCAGGCTCAGATCCGAATAACGAGCGGATTGGTCAAGTGCCATGCTGCTTTCCTCTGGTTTGCGGGGTCGGTATCCGTGTATTGTGAGTACGCCCCGGAATCGACACCTTGTGTAAAAGTGCGCGAATTCTAGCAGCACCGAGAGATAAACTATATTCAGTATTTCTGATCGGAGTGATAAGCTATTACTTATGGCTATGCGCAGCGACACCCCATGAACGTCACCCTCAGACAGCTCAGTGTGTTCGAAGCCGCCGCCCGCCTGCTCAGTTACACGCGGGCCGCCGAGGAGCTACACCTCAGCCAGCCTGCGGTTTCCATGCAAATCCGCCAACTGGAAGACCAGGCTGGCTTACAACTCTTTGAAAAGCAAGGAAGAACAATACATCTAACGGAAGCAGGGCGCGAGCTGTTCCAGTACAGTCGCGCTATCCTGCACGACCTGCACGAGGCCGAAGAAGTGCTCGAAGCCCTCAAGGGGCTGAATACCGGCAAGCTGAGTATCGGGGTTGCCAGCACCGTGAACTATTTTGCGCCCCGGCTGCTGGCAGCGTTCAGTCAGCGCTACCCGGGGATAAATCTCAGCCTGGAGGCCACCAACCGTGAAAATCTGGTTCATATGCTCAGCGCCAACGAGAAAGACCTGGTACTGATGGGCCGCCCCCCGGAGCAGATAGACCTGGAAGCCGAGCCCTTCCTGGAAAACCCGCTGGTGGTCATCGCACCCCCCGGACATCCACTGGCCAACGAACGCCATATTCCGCTGCAACGGCTTGGCGAGGAAACCTTCGTGATCCGCGAAGCCGGTTCCGGCACCCGTGCGGCCATGGAACGGTTTTTTACCGAGCAGGGTGTCACACTGAAAACCGGTATGCAGATGACCCGCAACGAGGCCATCAAGCAGGCAGTCCGCGCAGGTCTGGGCTTGAGTGTTGTCTCCATCCATTCTATTGAGCTGGAACTGGAGACCGGCCGCCTCGTGGTACTCGACGTGGCAGGCTTTCCGATCAAGCGCCGCTGGTTCCTGGTCTACCGACGCAACAAGCGGCTATCGCCCGCTGCCGGCGCCTTCAAGGATTTCGTACTTTCAGAGGCCGGGAATCTGCTGAGTCTGCCTGTGGCTGCCCACTAAAGAATCCTTGCCCCAGGTCGATACAGTGTATGCAAAGTATGATTGCGCCTGAATATCGAGTGAGAACGTTATGACTATTTCATCTGCTACAAACAATTTCCCCCAACCAGCTGCACCCCCCGAAACCAGGCCGGAAAGCCGGGTTGAAGGAAATAAACCGGACGGGGATGGCGATAAGGATGAAGCCACGCGCACAAATTCGGTTTCTCAAACCAGTAACACCGCGCAAGTCACAGATTCGTTGGGTAATAACCTTAACGTAACGGCCTGAGCCGGGTAATCGTTATTCCGGCATGCGCCGGGATGACGGTCAGCCAAACAAGGGAATTAGTGCCTCCGCTTTCTTCCCGGAATAATCTCACCCCCTGCCTTATCTATGTTTTGATATCCCTGCCTTAAAGGAGATCAAAATATCATGTCATCAACAGATAGCATCTACGTGAAAGGCAGGGTAATTTTAGTTCTCGCCACCTCACTGTGTAGCTTGAGCTTTATAACCCCAGTCATTGCCCAGACAGAGATTTCTGTAGAAACATTAACCGCACTGATTAACAAGCACCCTGAAGATGCCCAGCTTTATATCAAACGCGGCAATATCTATTTTGTGGAAAGAGATTTTTTTGATGCCGTGGAAGACTACAACACTGCAATAGAACTGAACCCTGAAGCTGACCAGGCCTACTTTGGAAGAGGCATGGCGTTAGCCAGGCAAGGTCTGATCAGTGATGGCATTGCCGATCTGACCGTATTCATTAAACGCAATCCTGGCAACTCACTGGCATACACCAAACGCGGTGTGCGTTATATGTGGAAGCAGGACTATAAAAATGCCGAAAAAGATTTAGAAAGAGCGCTCGAACTGGACCCTGATAATGCCGAAGCACACGATGACTTAGGTGTGGTTTACGCAAAAAGGCACGCTTTTATACAAGCAATCGAACATTTTTCAGCCACGATCAGGCTCGACCCCAGTTACCAGAAAGGCTATTACAACCTGGCGCTGTCATTATTTATTACAGGGCAGGAGGATCAAGCGCTTACTGCGGTCGATCAGGCGTTGTTGCTAAACCCGGATTATAAAGACGCCGCTTTACTCAAGAGCAATATTCTTGATGACCTTGGTCGTCACGAAGAAGCTGCCTCATTAAAAGAAGACGCAGAATTTATGCCTGAAAAAAACTGGACTGAAAGTATTTCAGTACAATAGGAACACCACATCAGAAACCTAATGATCAGGTGAATTCTCATCATTAATCTGCTCGCGCAACGCCTCGACTTCCTTACGCCGCTGAACATGTTTCTCCATCGCGTCGTCGTGAACGTCAATACTCTCTTCAGCAAACATCACCTGGCGAATGAACCGGTCTGAAAATTTCATCAGTGCTATATCGTCTTCGTACAGGTCATTCAGTTCGCCTTCCGATAATTTAAAGGTCCCCTGGAATCCTTCACTTTTGACAAACTCGCGGAAACGATCAAGATCATAGCAGGCCATAAAAAACAGCTGCCGACTGGCCAGTGACGGCTGCCCGATAGACGGGCCGGCGGATTTCATTTTAAGTACCAGCTCGCGCCAGGCGTGGCCGTGTTCATCGTATTCTTCCAGCCCCTGCTCCTTGCGATAGTCCTTTATGCTGATTTCCCGATCTTCGTTGTGGCCCTTGCAATGATCTTCCCGCACCAGCGCCCAGGACGAGCGATCAAAGTTCTCGTCAGCGCGACGCATCGACA
The DNA here is from genome assembly GCA_964469575.1 of uncultured Thiohalobacter sp. Lineage (GTDB taxonomy): Bacteria > Pseudomonadota > Gammaproteobacteria > DSM-19610 > DSM-19610 > Thiogranum. The sequence goes on along the minus strand of CAYYAP010000145.1, from coordinate 2,604 downwards.
ATAATCCAACCGGGTAATATCGGCATGCGGTAGGACGATCCCCGTAAACACTGCACCCCTCTTCCGTCACAAACTGGCAGGCACTGGAACCCTCCGCCGGCAACAGTTTAACGCCAGCGATACTGCCCTTGTTGAACTCGAAGGGGATGGTGTATTTCTTCAGGAACTCGGTTGAGGTAATACCGAGATGCGTTTTAAGTCGCAGAATATCGTAGGGCGTCAGGGTGATATCGATAGAGTTGCAGCAGGCATTGAAACACTCGATGCCCTTGTAACAACGGAATTTGATAACGTGGTTTTCGTCAAACGTTTCCGGCGCAACCGGACTTGCCTCAAACGGGGAATCATCGACATTGATATCGACCATGACTGCTTACCTCTGAAAATATAGAAACGCCGGGCGCGCAAGGATAACACGTTACCGGCATTGAGATTTAACCACAGG
>CAYYAP010000145.1:0-2059 GCA_964469575.1 uncultured Thiohalobacter sp. | reverse complement strand
AAAAAAGCCCGCGCATTTTCATGCGCGGGCTTTTTAATAACTCACTGCTCAGTGACTTACTTGAACAGCTTACTCTTGTCGACCAGATCCACGTGCTTACGCTTGAAGCAAGTCCATTTCTGGGTTTCCTTGTCGTAGATCGAGTTCACGAAGCACTTCCAGTTCTCTTCGTCGACCAGGTTGTAGTCGGAACGATAGTAGAAACCGGGGTAACGGGATTCCTGACGGAATTCGATGTGCTTCATATGGGCTTCAGCAGTAATGATGCGGTGGTAGTTCTCCCAGGCACGCAACAGTTCGTGCAGGTCCTTGGCGCGCATCTTCAGTGCATCTTCCTTCAGCATGTCGAGCTTCTCACCTGCAACCGCAAGCATTTTGCCATTGGTCTGGTAGTAAGTCGCAACACCTGCCACATACTCGTCCATGATTTTCTGCAGACGGAACTGCAACATCTTGGGGGTGATGTAGTGCGGGTTGATGTCGATGGCGGTGGAGTAGTCTTTATGCTCCAGGTAGGTCTTGACCGGCTGGTAGATTGCTGCCACCAGATCGTCAACCGACGTATCCAGCTCCGGCTTCAGATCCTTGTTGTCCAGGCAGTATTTGACCATGGACTTGGCACACATACGACCCTCGGTGTGAGACCCGGAGGAGAACTTGTGACCGGAAGCACCCACGCCATCACCGGCGGTGAACAGACCCTTGACGGTGGTCATGGAGCGGTAGCCCCAGTTCCAGCCCTTCGGCAGGTGATCCGGAATACCTTCCCCGAGTCCTTCGTCAGTCGGCGCGCCGACATCGGTCGGGCCGGACACCCAGATACCACAGCAACCGGAGTGTGAACCCAGCAGGTAGGGTTCGGTCGGCATCAGCTCGGAGTTCTTCTTCTCTGGCTCAATGTTCTCACCGACCCAGATACCACACTGGCCGACACACATGTCGAGGAAATCTTCCCAGGCTTCCGCTTCAAGGTGCTTCACTTCACGCGGCGACAGGGTCTCGCGCAGGTTGGCGAGAGCGGTCACGGTGTCCATGTAGATCGGACCACGGCCTTCCTTCATTTCCTTCAGCATAAGGTGGTTACGCAGGCAGGAAGCCGGGACAGCCGCCGCGCCGTAGGGCGGGTAGTCGTCCAGCATTTCCTTGTTGCGATCCATGTACACTTCTTCGAAGGCGTTGGTGGCCTTGGCCTTGAACAGCAGGAACCAGGCGCCAACAGGACCGTAACCGTCCTTGAAGCGGGTCGGCACAAAGCGGTTTTCCATCAGCGTCATTTCGGCGCCGGCTTCGGCCGCCATGGCGTAGGTGGAACCGGCATTCCAGACCGGGTACCAGGCACGACCCTGACCTTCACCGACAGAGCGGGGACGGAACAGGTTGACACAACCACCGGCTGCCAGCAGACAAGCCTTGAACTTGTACACAACAACCTTGTGATCACGCGTTGAGAAGCCCACGGCACCCGCAATGCGGTTGCTGTCGTTCTTGTCGTTGACCAGCTTGACGATGAAGATACGCTCTTCGATGTTGTCAATACCCATGGCCTTCTTGGCGGCTTCGGCAACGATCCACTTGTAGGATTCGCCATTGATCATGATCTGCCACTTGCCGGAACGTACGGGCTTGCCGCCGTCCTTCAGCGGGGTCATGCCTTTGGAACCATCGTGGCGTTCACCGTTTTCGTCCATCTTCCAGATCGGCAGGCCCCATTCTTCGAACAGGTGCACCGATTCGTCAACGTGACGGCCCAGATCGTAGGCCAGATCGTCGCGGGTAATACCCATCAGATCGTTTGAGACCATGCGGGCGTAATCCGCCGGGTCCTGCTCGGTGCCGATGTAGGTGTTGATCGCAGACAGACCCTGCGCCACTGCGCCGGAACGATCCATTGCAGCCTTGTCGACCAGTTTGATTTTCAGGTCAGTGCCTTCGGCCCAACGCATAATTTCGAATGCGGCGCCGCAGCAAGCCATACCACCGCCGATAAGAAGAATGTCAACTTCTTCTTCGACGACTTCAGGATTTCCGAATTCTCCTGCCATTTGTAGTTACCTCTTAA
>CAYYAP010000144.1:0-5997 GCA_964469575.1 uncultured Thiohalobacter sp. | reverse complement strand
CCCTGCCCCAGCGCCGTACCGAACTTCTTGCTGAACCTCTGTAACAAGTCTTCTTTTGGCGTAAAATCGACAATGTCCTTTGCACCGATAACCTCCCGCGCGACATAACTGGCGCTACCCAGCTCATCGACCAGACCCAGGTCGATGGCCTGTTCACCAGTCCAGACATAACCGCTGAACAGGTCCGGCGTTTCTTTCAGGCGGTCGCCGCGACCGGTACGCACGACGTTAATAAATTGTGAGTGGATATCCGCCAGCAGGGTTTTGACCTGGGCAATATCGGCTTCCTTGGCCGGCTGGAAGGGGTCCAGAAAGCCCTTGTGTTTGCCGGCAGTGATCAGGCGTCGTTCGACACCCAGTTTTTTCATCGCATCAACAAAGCCGAAACCGTCCATGCGTACGCCGATGGAACCGACAATGCTGGCCTTGTCCGCATAGATCTTGTCCGCGGCCGAAGCCACATAGTATCCCCCCGAGGCGCAGATATCGGATATCACCACGTAAAACGGAATATCCGGGTATTTCTTGCGCAGGCGCACGATTTCATCATTGATGTAACCGGCCTGCACCGGGCTGCCGCCGGGACTATTGATGCGCAGAATAACGCCTGCCGTATTTTCATCCTCGAAGGCATCCCGCAGACCGGTAATGATGTTATCGGCATTGGCTTCCTTGTCCGCCGCAATCACGCCCTTGAGTTCGACCAGCGCGGTATGCTGTTTATGCTCCACGGATTTCAGGTTGATGTCTGGCGTGTACAGCAGCACCAGGCCGACCAGGTAGGCGAAGGTCAGAAACTTGAAGAAAATCCCCCAGCGTCGCGCGCGTCGCTGTTCGGCCAGCGAGGATGTCGCCAGCTGCTGAATCAGCTTGCGCTGCCATTCAGCGGAGTGTTCCTGAGAGGAATCGGTGTCTTCATGTGATGCCATGTCTCTTACCTCAGTCTATAACAGCCAGTGTTTCCTGTTGGGTACAGTCGGGGTCCAGCAAGTGTTGCTCGGCCAGCCAGTCGACCAGTTCCGTAATCGTATCCAGACACACCAGTGGGTTGTGTCGAAGCAGGCGCTCGCGTGCGTGAACGCCGTAATTGACGGCGACCGGACCGACACCGGCCTCGTTCGCCATCTCCAGATCGTATTCAGTGTCTCCGACCATCAGCGCATATTTTGCCTCGATGGCGGTCTCCTGCAGAATCTCGCGCAACATCTGCGGATGCGGTTTGGATTGTGTTTCATCAGAACAGCGCGTCACGCTGAACAGGTGTTTCAGCCCGGTATCTTCCAGCACCCGGTCAAGACCGGTACGGCCCTTGCCGGTTGCCACTGCCAGGACAAAACCGGCTTCTTTTAATAGCGCCAAGGTCTCGCGGCTGCCCGGAAACAGGTCGGAGTGTTGGGTATTGGCAAACCAGTGGTGTCGGTAACACGCGACAAAACGGTCCAGAAAGGCTTCGTCGCGTTGCGGGTACAGCGCATTGACGGCTTCCCGCAACCCCAGGCCAATGATATTACGACATGCCTCGATACTACGTTCTTCCAGCTGCATGTCCCGAATCGATGCCTGCACGGCATGCACAATCTGGGTTTCGGAATCCATCAGGGTGCCGTCCCAGTCAAACACGATCAGCCGTATGGCTGACGGAAGTGTATTTACCTTGCTGTCCATGTCTTTATCCATTGAGGCCTGTATCGGACCCTAACTCCAGTTGCTGAATCAATTTTCTCAAATCCGGGCTCAGCGGCGCGCTGACCTCAATTTCGCGCTGCCGTTGCGGATCCCGGAAGGCGATGTAATGCGCGTGCAGGAACAGACGTTTCAGCCCCCGTTTGCGAAGCTCGCGGTTAAAGCCGGTATCCCCGTATTTTTCATCGCCAGCCAGCGGGTGACCGCTGTGCGCGGCATGCACGCGAATCTGGTGGGTACGGCCGGTTTTCAGCTCGGCCTCCATCAGGCTGGCATGGCTGTAGCCCTCCAGAAAACGGAAATGTGTCAATGCCGTCTTGCCGTCGGGATCAACGCGAACCATGCGCTCCCCACCCTGAACCTGGTTCTTGCGCAGCGGCGCATTGATTTTCCACGGCCCCTGGCTCCAGTCGCCCTGCACCAGTAACAAATAACGTTTTTCGACCCCGCCGCTGCGCAATAATTCATGCAAGGTACGCAGCTCGCTGCGGCGTTTGGCGATCAACAGGCACCCGGAGGTGTCCCGGTCAAGACGGTGCACCAGTTCCAGATAGGGCGCCTCGGGACGCAGTGCGCGCAGGGCTTCGATGACGCCATAGCTCAAGCCACTGCCGCCGTGGACCGCCATCCCCGAGGGCTTGTCCAGCACCAGCAGTCGTTCATCTTCATAGAGTATGCTGCCGGCCAGCCGTTCGATGGCGCCGGCCGTCGGCGCCGGCTGACGCGTTTCAGCGATCCGAACCGGCGGGATTCGCACCTGGTCACCTTCTTTCAGGCGATAATCGGCGCGGATACGCCCACGATTGACACGCACCTCACCCTTGCGCAACAACCGGTAAATACGGCTTTTCGGCACCCCCTTAAGGATGCGCAGAAGAAAATTATCAATACGCTGTCCGGCCTGTTCGGCACCCACATCCATCCACCGTACAGTGGGTTTATCCCCGTTCTCCATGCGCGCGCATTCTAGCAGCCTCATTGCCCGTGTGCTTGAGAATCTGCGTCAATTGCGCGGAAATTGAACCACTTGGGGAAGGGATAAGCGTTTGATATCACGAGGTTGGGCTGCTATAGTCAGAGCCGCTTGCGCAGTTGGCGCGGAATGGAGTTTCCGCGCGCTGCCGGCAACTGAACCCTATTCGTTTCCACCGGGCGTGCGCAGACTGCAATGTCCGGGGGTATCGAGAACAACTACTGGTTGCTCCTGTGTCGTTAACGATAGCTTTGATTACTGGCCTGCTCGCTGGATCTGTCACCTGGTTGATACGATCCTCCGGCGCACCTTGTGCTGCGCGCCGTCCAGAGCTGATTCCGGTGAGAATCAATGCCTGCCGCCACGACATGGTCGAGCGCATGAGAGAAAAATCCAATGAAACGTATGCTTATCAACGCCACGCAGCCCGAAGAGCTGCGCGTGGCTCTGGTGGACGGCCAGAAACTCTTCGATCTCGATATTGAGGTCCCTTCCCGCGGACAAAAAAAGTCTAACGTATATAAAGGTAAAATAACCCGCATCGAGCCCAGCCTCGAAGCCGCTTTTGTCGATTACGGCGCCGACCGCCATGGATTCCTGCCCATGAAGGAAGTCGCCCGCACCTACTTCCGCGAAGGCGCCGGTGAAGGTGGTGGTCGCGTTTCCATCAAGGAAGCGCTGCGTGAAGGCCAGGAAATCATCGTCCAGGTCGAGAAGGAAGAGCGCGGCAACAAGGGCGCTGCACTGACGACTTTTATCAGTCTTGCCGGGCGCTACCTGGTGTTGATGCCCAACAATCCCCGTGCTGGCGGCGTATCACGACGCATCGAAGGTGAAGACCGCAGCATCGTCCGCGACGCCATGGCGCAGCTGGAATACCCTGATACCATGGGGTTGATTGTGCGCACTGCCGGTGTCGGTCGCCAGAGTGAAGAATTACAGTGGGACCTGGACTACCTGTTACAGCTGTGGGATTCCATCGCCAAGGCCAGTGAGGAACGCCCCTCCCCGTTCCTGATTTACCAGGAAAGCAACGTCATTATCCGCGCCCTGCGCGATCACCTGCGTAGCGATATCGGTGAAATCCTGGTCGACGACAAGGAAGTTCACCAGCACGCGATCGATTTCATGACCCAGGTTATGCCGCATAATCTGTCGAAACTCAAACGCTACGATGATCCGGTACCGCTGTTTTCCCGCTACCAGATCGAAAGCCAGATCGAATCTGCCTTCCAGCGTGAAGTCACCCTGCCGGCTGGTGGCGCCATTGTGATCGATCATACCGAGGCGCTGATTTCCATCGATATCAACTCGGCGCGCGCCACCAAGGGCAGCGACATCGAGGAAACCGCCCTCAATACCAACCTCGAAGCGGCGGATGAAATCGCCCGCCAGCTACGTCTACGCGACATGGGTGGTCTGATTGTGATCGATTTTATCGATATGCAGCCGACCAAGCACCAGCGCGAAGTGGAAAATCGCCTGCGCGATGCACTGCGTATTGATCGCGCGCGCGTGCAGGTCGGACGGATTTCGCGCTTTGGCCTGCTGGAAATGTCCCGCCAGCGGCTGCGCCCGTCACTGGGTGAATCCAGCCAGATTGTCTGCCCGCGTTGCAGCGGTCAGGGCACAGTGCGTGGTGTGGAATCGCTGGCCTTGTCGATCCTTCGCATTTTAGAAGAAGACGCCATGAAGGAAAAAACCGGGCGCATCATCGCCCGCGTGCCGGTTGATGTAGGCACTTACCTGCTCAACGAAAAGCGCGACATCCTGTTCAACCTGGAACAGCAGCATAAATTAGGCGTAACGCTGATCCCTTCGCCCAGCCTGGAAACACCGCACTATGAAATCAAGCGTGTCCGTGCTGACGAGCTGGGCGGTGAAGATGGCGCCATCAGCCACAAGCTGATTCCTGAAATTGAAGAATCCGATATCACCGCCACTCTGCGCGATAGCAGGGCACCGGAAGCAGAAAAACCGGCTGTGCAGACCGTGGCCCCGGCGGCCCCTGCACCCGTGCCGAGACCCGCAGCGCCACCCGCTGCCGTACCGACAACCGGCCTGATCCGTCGCCTGTGGGAAACTCTGTTCGGCAAAACCGTCCAGGAGGAAGAGAAAAAACCGGAACCCCAACGCCGTAGCCGCTCGCGTGGCAGCAACCGTGGCGGACGCAACCGTTCTGGCGGCAATGCGCGCCGCAGCACGGGGAATCACCGTAACGACAGCGAGAAACGTGAATCTTCCGGCAAACAGACGCAAGGACAAAAACCCCGCCGCCAGAATGAAAAGGCGGCAAAGAAGAAGGACTCCCGGGACAACAAAGCAGCTGAGAAAGCCCCGAAAACTCCGGTAGAAAAAACCGAGGGACAGAGCCAGGCGGCGGGAAGTGAGCAAAACAAGGGTCAGGGGCAAGCACGCAGTCGCCGTGGCCGCCGTGGTGGACGCCGTCGTTCCGGACAGCGCCGCGACGCGAACGCTACCCAGAACCCGGGCCAGGATGCGCCTTCCAGTGATACGGGGAGCGCTGGCGACAAATCGAGCCAGCCATCTCCAACTACTGGGACTACACCGTCGCCGTCAACAGTGGTGGAAAAAATCGACAAGGCGCCTGCGGTGCAGAACACAGCGCCGCCTGCGCCGGTAGCGACAAGTACTACCGCGAACCAGGCTCAGGCTAGCCGTTCAGCCGATAAACCACCCGCTCAGAGCGCACCTTCGGAAGCACCAACTACACCGGCACAGGCACCATCAAGCAACGACAAGCCGAGCGCGGTAGGCGACAAGTAGCAACAAACAGCACCTTTAAGTAGGAGCGGGCTTGCCTGCGAACAGGCCGGACCCGGCAACCTCACTGTTCGCGGGTAAGCCCGCTCCTACGAAAGTGAAGTGCGCCTGATGGTTTCCAGCAAACCACTTGCACCCTCCTTGACCAGGTCAAGGACATGCTCGAAACCCTGCGCACCGCCATAGTACGGATCGGGAACATCACTGGATTGATCTGTGCCGGCAAAATCAAGTAATAAGCCGATACGTTCCTGCCTGTGTTCAGGGCAGATAGCGCGCAACTCTTCAAGGTTACTGCGATCCATCGCCAGTATGTAGTCGAAGGCTTCGAAATCACGCGCATGAACACGCCGGGCGCGCTGGGTCGTAAGATCAATGCCGCGATCCGCCGCCGCCCGGGTAGCGCGCTGGTCGGGGGGTTCGCCAACGTGATAGGCATGGGTACCGGCGGAATCGACCTCAATCTGTGCCTCCAGACCGGCTTCCTGGACAAGCTGTTCAAATACACCCTGGGCACTTGGTGAACGACAGATATTGCCCATACAGATAAATAATAC
>CAYYAP010000143.1:0-6073 GCA_964469575.1 uncultured Thiohalobacter sp. | reverse complement strand
CCTCGTGCCAGCGCGGGGCTTCGGGGAACATCAGGCCATCGGCCAGTGTGGTGCTGTGAAACGTGTGATCCAGCCCAAGCCGGGTGACAATCTGTTCGACGATCGCGGCGGGCGTCTGGTCGATGTTGATGGTCAGTGCGTCCGGACAGGGTTCCAGGTCGGCAAACTGGCTGCGCAGTAACTCAGCCGGCATGAAGTGCCCGGTACGTTGTTCGAGCCGGGCGTGGATCAGTGCATAGTCGCCCTGCAGGTGGACAAAATGGATGTTGGCCGGATCAGGGGCAAGACGTTGGCGATAACGCTGCTTCAGGGCGGAACAGGCCAGCACGACGGATTCACGCTGTTTGTTGTGCTGCTGCAGGACTTCGGCAAGCCGATCCAGCCACGGCCAGCGATCCGCATCATCCAGCGGTGTACCGCTGGCCATTTTGGCGATATTCTGCGGCGGATGGAAATCGTCTGCATCCAGAAACTGCCAGTCGAGCCGTTCGGCGAGTAACTGGCCAACAGTACTCTTGCCGTTGCCGGAGACACCCATCAGTACGATGATCACGTGCTACTTGCCTGTGCCGCGGATGGGAATGTCACGTTGATACTGGCGCATGACCAGGTTGGCGATCAGGCCGGTCCAGCCTGTCTGGTGGGCGGAACCCAGACCCCGGCCGGTCTCGGCGTGGAAATACTCATAGAAGTTATAGAGCGGTTCCTTGCCGCCGGTAAACGGGGCATCGTTGCGCATCGCCGGGATGTTGCCATTTTCGTCCTGTCGGTACAGCCCGGCCAGGTGCCCGGCGATCATGGCGGCAATCTCGCGCATGTGCAGTGACTGGCCGTTGCGTTGTGGGACCGGCACGGTAAAGCCGTCGCCCAGGAAACGGTGATATTTTTCCAGCGCCTGGATCAGCGCGTAGTTGGTCGGCATCCAGATCGGACCGCGCCAGTTAGAGTTGCCGCCGAACAGCCCCGAGTTGGATTCACCGGGCAGGTACTCGATATGCGCCTCGCCGAGTCCCGGGATATAGCCGAGGTCACGGTAGTGCTGGTGGACTTTACTGACACTGCGTATCCCGTAGGGCGAGAAAAATTCATCCTTGTTCAACAGGCGTTCAAGGATACGCGGCAGTTGTGAATGATCGACCAGGGCGAGCAGGTGTTCGCCGCGCTCATTTTCCCATTCCGGACAGGCGCAGATGTAGTTGCCCTGGAACAGTCCGCCCTTGTGCTCGCGCAATAGCTGGCGAAAGCGCGGTGCGTTCTCCAGCAGACGTTGGTCAATGACTTCGCAGGCAAACAGCGGGATGAGTCCAACCCAGGAATAGACGTCAATATGGTGTGTTTCATTTTGCGGTGTAATCAGCAGGTCCTTGAAAAACCCGTCATCAAAATCCCACAGTGACACGCCACCGTCATCGCTGCCGGCAATGGTATTGGCGATGGCGAGAAACTGCTGGTAACACTGGATAGCGATGTCTTCATATTCCGGGTCATGACGGTTGATTTCCAGCGCCATCACAACCATGTTGATGGAGAACATCGCCATCCAGCCGGTTGCATCCGCCTGTTTCAGGGTATAGCCGGGTGGCAGGTCGCGGGAGCGGTCGTAGACCGAAATGTTGTCCAGCCCAAGGAAGCCGCCCTCGAACAGGTTATGGCCGCTACGGTCCTTGCGGTTGATCCACCAGGAGAAGTTGAGTAGCAGCTTGTGGAAAACGCGTTGCAGGTAGCCAGTGTCGCCTTCGCCGCGTTGCAGCTGTTCGGCGCGGAACACTTTCAGCGCCCCCCAGGCGTGTACCGGCGGGTTGGTGTCGCCGAAGGCCCACTCGTAGGCGGGCATCTGACCGTTCGGGTGCAGGTAACGTTCGTTGACCAGCAGTTCGATCTGCGCCTTGGCGAAATCGATATCGATATGCGCCAGCGTGGCGGTCTGGAAAGCCAGGTCCCAGGCCGCAAACCAGGGATATTCCCAGCAGTCCGGCATGGAGATGATGTCGGTTGACTTCAGGTGCTTCCAGTGTGTGTTGCGCCCTTCGCGACGTTGCGGGGGTGGCGGCAGCTGGTCGCCCTGTAACCAGCGTTCCACATCGTAATGGAAAAACTGTTTGCTCCATATCATGCCGGCGAAGGCCTGACGCATGATGGCGTGGTCTTCCGCATTGGCATCGGGTAACAGGCCGGTATAAAACGCGTCGGCTTCATCACGGCGCGTGTTAAACAGTTCGGCGCTGTGTGTAAACGGCTGATTCAGTAGACTGTCACTCAATACCAGTTCGATGCTGTGGGTCTTGCCTGCAGCGATAGTCAGGTGATAGACGGCGGCGCATTTGCTGCCACGGAGTGCCGGATTGACGGCCTGCTGTTTGTGGTTGATCAGGTAGTCGTGGAAAGCGTCCTTGACCCAGGGTGAGGGGTTATCGACACCCCACAGGCGCTGGAAATTGGTTTCGTTTTCAGTGAACAGCAGCTCAGCATCACCCTGGCCGTAAAGGTACATGGTGTCGAGGCTGCGGTGGTGGGCGATCACGCTCCAGTGATCAGCGTCAGTCGTTTCGTTCGGTGTAATTTCCGGACGCGAATGTTCGTCACCCCATGACCAGTCGTTACGAAACCACAGTTGCGGCAACAGCCAGAGTTCGGCAGGCTGATCGCCGCGATTCGTGGCGCTGATGCGCAGATGTATTCGGCCGGGAGACTGTCGGGCATACTCCATGCGTATGTCCCAGTAGCGGTTGTCGCGGAACACACCACTATCGATCAGGTTGTACGACGGGTCGCTGCGCGAACGACGCTGGTTTTCCTCGACCAGTTCAGTATAGGGATAGGCGGCCTGCGGGTAGCAGTAACGATAGTCCAGGTAGCTGTGTGTCGGCGTGGCGTCCGCGTAGAAATAGATTTCCTTGACGTCCTCGCCGTGATTGCCCTGGTTACCGGTCAGGCCAAAGGCGCGTTCTTTCAGGATCGGGTCACGGCCGTTCCACAAGGCCAGCGCCAGGCACAGGCGTTGTTCTCGGTCACAGATGCCGCCGAGTCCGTCCTCGCTCCAGCGGTAGGCGCGTGAGCGGGCATGGTCGTGCGGGAAGTATTCCCAGGCGGTGCCATGTTCGCTGTAGTCTTCGCGTACGGTCCCCCAGGCGCGTTCCGCCAGGTAGGGGCCCCACTGCGTCCAGTCCTGGTCGTCGTCCAGGCGCTGGCGTTCGGCGCCTGCGGCGGGGTTTGGGGTTGAGTGACTAGTCATAAGCGTCGCCTGTTATTGCCTTGTCCTTGATCAGTCGCCAGGCTTCCAGCAGCGTGGCGACAGACCACGCCTGTGAGGGGGCGCCGCGCGGCCGGTGTGGCGGGTCGCCATCGAAAATTTCACTGAGGCTGCCAAGCCCGGCATCAAACAGCTGGTCAGCCATCGGTTCAAGCAACGCGAGCGCGGCGCTTGCATCGTGGTGCAGGCGGAAATGCGCCATGGCGTAATGGCCAAGCAGCCAGCCCCATACCGGGCCATTGTGATAACTCGCATCGCGTCGTGCAACGCCACCCTGATAGATACCGCGATAGGCCGGGTCCTGTGGCGCCAGGGATCTGAGTCCAAAAGATGTGTACAGGTGACGGTGAACGTCGTTCAGTACGCGTTGTGCATCCGCCTTTTCGAGCAATGGCCAGGGCAGGCTGAGTGCAAAAATCTGGTTGGGGCGGATGCTGGCGTCATTACCCTGTGGTGTATCGAGCACATCGTACAGGCCGCCATCTGCTCGCACGTAGCGCTGAAAGCCCTGTCTGGCATGTGCCGCCAGGGTGGCGTAGTGGTTGTCATCGCGCCCGGCCTGTTCACTGAAGGCCTGCATGGCGCGCAGCGCGTTGTACCACAGGGCATTGACCTCCACCGGTTTGCCGGTGCGCGGTGTGACGGCGATGCCGTTGACCCTTGCATCCATCCAGGTGAGCTGGGTGCCCGGTTCACCGCTATGCAGCAGGCCACTGTCTTCATCCATATGAATCCGGTAACGGGTGCCGTGACGGTAGGCGTCGATGATCTGTTCAAGCACCGGCAGTACCTTGCGTAACGCGATCTCTTCACCGCCCGCCTGCCTGTAGGCATACCAGGCAAGAATGAACCAGAGTGAGGCATCGACACTGTTGTATTCGGCGGGCGCGTCGGGTGCGGCGGCTTCCGGGAAGCGGTTCGGGATCATGCCCCGGTCCACGTACCCGGCCCAGGTTTCCAGAATTTGCCGGGCCAGCGGGAGCTGGCCGGTGCACAGGGTCAGGCCGGGCAGGGCGATCATGGTGTCGCGGCCCCAGTCCGCGAACCAGGGGTAGCCGGCGATGATTGATTCACCAGGTTTGCCGTTACTGAGCGGTCGCCGGAACAGGAAATGTTCACTGGTGGTGACCAGTTGTTGTACCCAGCCCGGCAGTGTCGTGTCGAAGGCTGTCTGCGCATCGGCAAGGAAGGTGGATTGCCGGTGTTGTTCACGCTGCAGGGCGGCTGACGGGGAGGGCGAGTCAAGCGGCTGCAGGCCGGCGCGCAGTCCATGCCAGTCTGTGTCGTTGAAGGCCAGTCTGGCCTCGGCGATGGCCAGGTGGTTATCCTGGTCCGGCAGGCCGCGTTCGCGTTCGTATCGCAACAGTACATCGTTTATCCAGCGGTATTCAGGCTGGAGTTCACCGGCATCGAGCTGGAAATGCAACCGGGTGGCATCAGCATAACGCAACTGTAAGGTATGTTTGTCCAGCTGTTGTGTTTCTGCATTAAAACCACCGCTGGACATCTGGCTGTGATGATCGCGCCGGTTGACCCACAGGTGCAGGCTCAGGCTGACGGCTGTATCAGACGGTGCATCCAGGCATCGAAAGGCGATCCACACGGCGGCCTCGCCCTGTTCCATGAAGATGCGTTGTTCCAGGCGCACACCAGCGACGGCATAGGTCCAGACCGGTAACTGGCCATCGAGGCGAAACGATTCAATGTGTACATGGCCGTACGGTGCAATAGCGCCTGACTGCCAGCGGTTGCAGCTCAGTGGATAGCGCCGGCCATCAATATCCAGCACAGGTTCGGCACGGGAAAATAACAGCTGACGGTCCAGCGAGCCACCGACCGGCGTGACCAGCAGACCGTGATAGCGGCGTGTGAGTGAGCCGGCAATGGTGCCGGCAGCATACCCACCCAGTCCGTTGGACAACCACCACTCGCGGCGTTCGGCCTGCGCCAGTTCGCCGCATATCGCCCGTCCGAAACGGATCATCCGCCTTCCCGGAAACCGGGGTACAGGGTCATGCCGCCATCGACAAAGATGCTGGTTCCGGTGATGTAATCCGAGTCATCCGAGGCCAGCCACACCGCCGCGCGGGCGATGTCCTTTGGCTTGCCAATACGCTGGTAGGGGATCAGCTGAAGCAGTTCGGCTTCCGCTTCCGGTGTATTCCACGCGCTGGTGTTGATGGGGGTGGCGATGGCGCCCGGCGAAATACTGTTGACGCGGATTTTCTTTGCCGCCATTTCCTGCGCGATACTCTGCATCATCATGTTGACACCACCCTTGGAGGTGGCGTAATTGACATGCCCCGCCCAGGGGATGACTTCATGGACAGACGACATGCAGATGATTTTGCCTGCCGAGCAGGACAGCTCGGGATCGATGCCGCGACGGACGAATTCACGCACGGCCTCGCGACAACACAGAAACTGGCCGGTCAGGTTGACGTCAATAACAAATTGCCACTGTGCCAGTGTCATTTCGGTGAAATCCGCATCGCGTTGAACCCCGGCGTTTGCCACCAGGATATCAATGCTGCCCCAGCTATCGATCATCTGTTTGAACATGGCCTGGACCTGGTCTTCCTTGCTCACGTCGGCACGGATGGCCATGGCATCGCTACCGTTCGACTTGATGATTTCCACAACCTTGTTGGCCGCGTCCTCGCCGCTGATATAGTTGACGACTACATTTGCGCCGGCCTCGCCAAGTGCGATCGCCACCCCTTCGCCAATACCGGAATTTGCGCCGGTAACCAGCGCGCGTTGACCTGATAAAACTCCCCTGGACATGGGTTCCTCCTTTATGTGTGTAAGGCTGGGACTCAT
>CAYYAP010000142.1:0-6260 GCA_964469575.1 uncultured Thiohalobacter sp. | reverse complement strand
AACCCTAACGAATGGAATAATTGCGTAGACGTAACTACTGGATCTGGAAATCTAGAGCAGAATTTCTCTTACACAAAAGAATTATCCAAAATTTGGATTGGACTCTATTTCAATAACGTCGGCCTTGGAGTTGCTTTAGATAAAAGAGGCAAAACAGCCACTTTTGATGCTGATTTTTACAACATCTTCTTAAAGAAAATGGCCCTAATAAAAGGCGTGAATTATACGCCATATGTAGAGAAGCTCTTCTTTTGCAAAGATACAGATAAATGTGGTCGTAAAATAAGCTATGAGGTCGGACCGCTGAAATTCAGCAACGGAAAATCATTCAAATTAGAGAAACGTCAAAATACATGGTGGACTACGCAAAATGAATTCAGAGGCAGAGCACCGCTTCCTTTGCCATTCCGTATACCGCTATAACAAGGAGAATCATCCATGGATAAATTTATCCACAAAAAAATATTAACGAATATTTTTCATTCACTAGTACTGCTATTATTTTTATTCTATTCTGCAGGCTGCTCTAGTAGCGACGGCCTTTCAGAATCATTCAAGATCGAAAATGAATCTGCTCAAAACCAATTTATAGAAGAGTTGCATCGCAGAAATATAGCAATTAAAGTCGATGATGATCATCAAGTTTGGTTTAGCGCACAAGACAGAGACAAAGTTCACTCAATAGCTCAAGCCATTATGGCTGCATCACCACCTGATAAAATATCTTTTCACTATGTAGATAAGAAATACACCGATATGCTCGCACAAAAACTTCGCGAAAATAACGTGCCATTTGAAACTGAGGTTGTAGATGGTAATAAGCAGATCGTGCTATTTCAGAAAGATGCTCGTCTATGGAGAAAATTAAAGGCGCAAGTTGATGAACTATACAAACAGAATATCAGAACAAAGATAAATCCATAACCAAGGGTGGCATATAACGGAAACGAGAATTGCAACAGGGACCAAAGGGAGACCAAAGGGGACACGACCAAAGGCGACCAAAGGGACCAAAGGGGACGACCAAAGGGGACAGATTTATTTATAGCTTCGAATGGCTGGCGCGGACTGAAAGATGACAGATCTATTTAAAACCCCGCAGTGTTGTGCGAGGCTTTTTATTTTTGGACTTGTCTTGCACCTTGACCGCAACCAGTATAGCGGAGCAGACCACCATTTGGCCCCATGTTACACTGAGCTAAACCGTGGTCTGTCCCCTAAAGGAGGAGAACGATGAAGCGTTGTGCCGCAATAGTTATGGTTTACCTGTTCGCTGCCAGTCTCGGCAGTCGCGTCGCGCTGGCAGAACCCGGCCAGGGAAAAGCCGCCATGAACAATCAACGACTCGGTGAAATCATACACCGGCTCGATGACAAGGCAGAAGGTAAGGCCGGTTTCTGGCGTTTCACCATCGAAGGCAAACCGGTCACCGTAATTACCGACGAAAAGGCCGATCGCATGCGCATACTGGTGCCGATTGTGAAGGCGGATACGCTTAAGGATGGCGAACTTTACCGGCTCATGCAGGCCAACTTCGATTCGGCGTTAGATGCCCGCTATGCGGTGGCGAAAGATGTTCTGTGGAGCGCCTTCATCCACCCGTTGGGCGTGCTCAGCGACCGTGCGTTTTTATCAGGCCTCGGGCAAACCGTGAACCTGACGTTGACCTTCCGCAACGGCTACAGCTCAGGCGCACTGATATTCCGTGGTGGTGACAGCGAAGGCTTACGCCACCGTGAACTCATCGACCGCCTGATCAAAGAAGGCTCCGCGATCTAGTTACCCGAATAGTAATGCTATCATCACCCCCATGAAACGACTATTTTCCCTACTGATCTTCCTCAGTATTATCCTCGTGGCATTCCTTTCACTGAAACCGTCCGGTGAATATTCCGCGGAAGACATGAAAGGTCTGCCCTGGCAGATCGATATACTGCCCGATGGCCGTTCAAACGTTTTTGGCGTCACGCTGGGCCAGAGCACGCTGGGGCAGGCACGGGATCAACTCGGTGATGATATGGAACTGGCCGTTATCGCGGCGGCCGGCCAGGATACCGGTGGACTGGAAATGTACTACGGCCATTACAAGGCCGGATTTATCTCGGGAAAACTGGTGCTCGCGGCAAGGATAGCGCCCGATGCCGTCATACGACTGGCGGAACACGCGGTCAAATCAAAGTATCTGGAGAACGGCGCGCGCAAGTTCACGGTCAACCCGGATGACCTGCCCGTCGCCCTGCAGGCGCCGGTGGAAAGCATGACCTTCATCCCCGCGGTCAATATCGACGAAGCTTCCGCCCTCAAACGCTTCGGCCCGGCCGATAAAACGCTCCACACCAATGAGCAGGTCACGCACCTGCTCTACCCTGACAAAGGACTTGATCTGATTATCAACGGGAAAGGCAAGGACGTTCTGCAATATGTGGCGCCAGGTGATTTTGCACGCCTGATCGAAGCGCCCCTGCAGCATCAACCAAACAACGCATCCGAAGAGAACCCTTCACTCTCCAGTATCTCCCGCAAGCGTTTCAGTGCATCCATCTGAATCTGCCGCACCCGTTCACGGGTAACGCCGATTTCATTGCCGACTTCTTCCAGTGTAGAGATTTTGTAGCCGTGCAGGCCAAAACGCCTTTCCACCACTTCGCGCTGTTTGTCCGATAACTGCGCAATCCAGGTTTCCAGGTTGGCCAGGACATCCTCGTCCTGGAGTAAATCGGAGGGGTCGGTGTTACCTTCATCCGGGATGGAGTCGATCAGGGTTTTGCCCGAATCCGAGTCCCTGCTGATGGGTACGTCAACCGAGGTGACGCGTTCGTTGAGTTTGAGCAGCCGTTTGACGTCTTTCATCGGCTTGTCGAGCAGCTCCGCGATTTCTTCGGCGTTGGGTTCGTGATCCAGGGATTGCGCCAGCCGACGGGCAGCTTGCAGGTAGCTGTTGAGTTCCTTGACCACATGGATCGGCAGGCGGATGGTGCGCGTCTGGTTCATGATGCCGCGTTCGATGGTCTGGCGTATCCACCAGGTGGCGTAGGTCGAGAAACGGAAACCACGTTCGGGGTCGAACTTTTCCACGGCGCGAATCAGACCCAGGTTGCCCTCTTCAATCAAATCCAGAAACGCCAGCCCGCGATTGATGTAGCGGCGCGCGATCTTCACAACCAGGCGAAGGTTGCTTTCGATCATCCGCCGTCGACCGCTTTCGTCACCTTTTTGCGCGAGCCTGGAAAAGTAAACTTCTTCCTCGGCGGTCAATAACGGGGAAAAACCGATTTCGTTGAGATACATGCGCGTGGCATCAAAATGCGCATCGGTGTCCGGCGGTTCCTTTACCGTCGCGCTGCTCGCCGCATGCTTAACATCCTCTCGACCGCTTTGCGGTCTCACCGCGTCGCTGGAGGTTGTCTTGCCGGTCGGTCTCTGGCGTTTTGTGGCCATTACGTAACCTCACCTCTGTTCCCATCCGCTTTTATTATCGTTTGGGCAGGTACCGGAGCGGGTCAACGGGCCGGCCTTTTTTGCGTATTTCAAAATGCAATTCGGTCCGATCCGTTGCACTGCTACCCATGCGGGCGATCAGTTCACCCTTCCTTACCCACTGACCTTCCCTCGCAATCAACTTTCGATTGTGCGCGTAAGCACTGAGAAAGTCTTTGTTATGTTTGATGATAATAAGCCTACCGTAACCACTAAGTCCACTCCCGGCATACACCACCTTGCCGGCGGCTGCCGCGCGCACGGGGGTACCCGGCTTGCCGGCAATATTGATGCCCTTTTTCCCTCCACCCCGCGCATCGAAGCGACGAATCAACTTTCCACGGGCAGGCCATGCCCAGTCCGGCGGACGTTTACGGGGTGGAGAAGCGGATACCGGCGGCTTTGTACGCGAAGCCGAGACTTTGGGTTGTGAGCGTCTAACATGGGCGGACGCGGCCGGTTTTGGCCGTGAAGCCCTCACCACGGCTTTGCCTGGCACCGGTTTACGCATGACCGGACGTAATTTTCGCGGGGGCGCGGTCAGGCGAATTTTCTGCCCGCGGTAGATGGTGTAAGGCTTGCGGATACCGTTCCAGGCCGCCAGTTGTTCAACCGTCTTGCCATACAGGAAGGCAACGGAATACAGGGTTTCGCCCTGCCCCACGGTATGAACTGCAGGCACCCGCACCGGCTGGCGGCTACGGTCGCCAACAGGCGCCCTGACCGGACCGGATGCGCAGGCCGGCAGTAGACAACACAACAACAGCCAAACCCGCCAGCGCATGATCAGTGCCTGAGCATCCACCAGGCCACGACACCCAGCACTACAAGTGACCAGCCGATCCACTCGACATACTGCCGAATACGCGCCTCCATGGCCGCACCGCCCCAGGCCAGCAAACTGGCCACCAGGAAAAAACGCCCTCCCCGTCCCACCGCCGAAGCCAGGATGAAGGGCACAAAGCTCATGGATAAGGCGCCTGCGGAAATGGTAAACACCTTGTAGGGAATCGGTGAAAATCCGGCAACCAGTACTGCCCAGAAGCCCCATTCACCGAACCAGCGCGAGGCGACACGGTAGGCCTCCGCCCAACGCCCGCCCTCGCCAATCAGCGGCTGCACCCACTCCAGCGCAAAATGGCCGATAGCATAACCGGCCATACCGCCCACCACAGACATCAGTGTTGTCAGTGCGGCGTAGTGCATGGCACGTTGTGGCTTTGCCAGCGTCATCGGCATCAACATGACATCCGGTGGGACCGGGAAGAACGAAGACTCTGCAAAACTCAGCGCTGCCAGGTATCGCGGCGCGTGCCGGTGCCGTGACCAGCGCAAGGCCATGTCATACAGGCGCGTAAACAGTTTCATTTTCCCGCACCGCCCAGTAAAGGCACGAACACCACCGGCTCAAAATCCTCACGTTCGTAAACGCTTTCGGTACGGGTCACGGTAATCAGTGTCTGTCGATCACGCCCACCCAGTGGCATGACCAGTCGACCACCGACCTTGAGTTGTTCCAGTAACGCCTCGGGAATATCTGCCGCACCGGCAGTGACGATAATGGCGTCGAACGGGGCGAACTGCGGCCAGCCCCAGCTGCCGTCGCTGTGCTGAATACGAACGTTGCGATAACCCAGCTGGCGAAAGCGTTGCCGCGCCTGCGTGGCCAATGCCTCGATGCGCTCGGTGGAGTACACCTTGTCGACCAGCCCGGCGAGTATTGCCGCCTGGTAACCGGAACCGGTACCGACTTCAAGCACCACTTTCGGATTCACGTCCAGCAGCAACTCTGTCATGCGCGCGACAATGTAAGGCTGTGAGATGGTCTGGCCGTGGCCGAGCGGCAGGGCGGTATCTTCGTAAGCGCGCGAGGCCAGCGCCTCGTCGATAAACAGGTGCCGCGGTGTGGAGGCAATCGCCTCCAGCACGCGGTTATCGCGTATCCCCTCTTCGCGCAGACGTGCCACCAGACGGTCGCGGGTGCGCTGCGAGGTCATGCCGATCCCCTGAGTCAGGGACTTCAAGGCCACTCCAGTGTATCGCCGAGACAGCGCCCGACCTGTTCGAGCACCGTGTGCTGGGTCAGATCAACGTGGATCGGCGTGACCGAGACAAAACCGTGTCGCACTGCATAAAAATCCGTGCCCGGCCCGGCATTCTGTTCACTGCCGGCCGGACCTACCCAGTAAATCGGTCGGCCGCGCGGATCGGTTTCACGAATCACCGGTTCGGAGCGGTGACGATTACCCAGGCGTGTGGTCTGCCAGCCCTTGAGCTGGTCGAAGGGAATGTCCGGCACATTGACATTGAGAATCGTCTCTGCCGGCACCGGCTCACACTCAAGTCGTTTGAGTAACGCCAGCACCACCTGCGCCGCCGTGTCGAAATGCTGCGGCTGAAATGCAACACAGGATACGGCGATAGCCGGCAGGCCGAGGAAGCGCCCTTCCATGGCTGCGGCGACAGTCCCGGAATAGATTACATCGTCACCCAGGTTAGCGCCGGCGTTGATGCCGGAGACCACCATATCCGGCTCGTGATCGAGCAGGCCGGTAATTGCCAGGTGAACACAATCGGTAGGGGTTCCCTCAACATAGGTATAGCCGTTCTCCGCCCGCCGGGCGCGCAACGGGCTGTCGAGGGTGAGTGAATTGCTGGCGCCGCTGCGATCCCGTTCGGGCGCCACCACGGTCACTTCCGCCACCGTCTGCAGTGCTTCGGCCAGGCAGCGTATGCCCGGCGCACGGTAGCCGTCGTCATTGGAAATCAGAATTCGCATGGAA
>CAYYAP010000141.1:0-6292 GCA_964469575.1 uncultured Thiohalobacter sp. | reverse complement strand
GCGGGTTGATCCAGGTGATAGTGACAAATCTCCTGCTCCCCACCCACCAGTACCGGCACCCATTCGTCATAGCGCTGCGCCAGTTGAGGATCGCGGTCGATATCCTCCAGCCGTAACGCAAAGTCCAGACCGGTTTGCAGGCCCCGCAGGGCCTGCAACATGGTTTCACACAGGTGACAGCCTTCGCGGTAGTACAGCGTCAGCGTCGGTCTGCCCGACATACCGCTCAGTCGTCTTTCGGCACCTTGAGTGCGAGGAAAATCGGACCGCCGCGTCGCTGCACCAGTATCGGCACCGACTTGCCCGCCGGCAGCTTCTTGATCATCTTCTCGAACTGGCCCACATCCTTGATCGACTCACCGTTGATCCGCAGGATAATATCGCCCTGGCGTACACCGGCGTCAGCCGCCGCACCGGCGTCAATCGCATCCACCAGTACGCCGTTTTCCAGACCCAGTTCCTTGCGCTGATCCGCCGTCAGGTCGGCCACCTTGACGCCCAGCCGGTTATCACTGGTCACCTTGCTCTCGGCCGCCTTGGCAATCTCCTTGTCCTTGTCCGGCAACTCGGCAAGCGTGACCCACAGTGTCTGGGTCCGTTTGTTGCGTATCACCTTGACCGGCACACGCTTGTTCACCGGCGTACTCCCGACAATCGGCGGCAGACTGGAAGAGCGCTCAATGTCCTTGCCATTGAACGACAACACCACGTCACCCACCTGCAGGTGGGCCTTTTCTGCCGGACTGTCCGGCATCACCTTGGCAATCAGCGCGCCCTGTGGCTTGCTCATACCAAAGGATTCAGCCAGCTCACGCGTTACGTCCTGGATGAGTACGCCCAGCCAGCCACGGCTGACCTTGCCGTGCTGCTTGAGCTGGTCGGCCACATCCATGGCGACTTCAATCGGGATGGAAAAAGACAGGCCCATATAGCCGCCGGTGCGGCTGTAGATCTGTGAATTGACACCGACAACCTCGCCGTCCAGGTTAAACAACGGACCACCCGAGTTACCCGGGTTGATCGCGACATCCGTCTGAATGAAGGGCACGTAATTCTCACGCGGTAACGCACGCCCCTTGGCGCTGACAATACCGGCGGTCGCCGAGTGATCGAAGCCGAAGGGCGAACCGATGGCCAGCACCCATTCACCCACTTTCAGCTGTTCCGACTTGCCGATCTTGACCACCGGCAGGTCATCGGCCTTGATCTTCAGCAGGGCGATATCGCTGCGCTCGTCGGTGCCGACAATTTCAGCCTTGAGTTCGCGACGATCAGCCAGCCTGAC
The DNA here is from genome assembly GCA_964469575.1 of uncultured Thiohalobacter sp. Lineage (GTDB taxonomy): Bacteria > Pseudomonadota > Gammaproteobacteria > DSM-19610 > DSM-19610 > Thiogranum. The sequence continues at coordinate 5,007 of CAYYAP010000141.1, read as the reverse complement.
AATCACCTCGTCGGCATCCTTGACCACGTGATTATTGGTCAGAATATAACCGTCTTTGGAGATAATAAAACCGGAACCCAGCGACTTGGCCTCCCGGAACGGTGGCGGCGCAGCGCGCCCGCCGCCCTGCTGACCAAAGAAATGCTTGAACAGATCATTAAAGGGCGAATCCTTGGGCAGGTTGGGTATTTCGATACCCTCGGGCAACTGCATAGCACCCGATTTCACCTTTTGCGTGGTACTGATGTTGACCACCGCACTGCTGGTCTGTTCGACCAGATCGGTAAAGTCCGGCAATCCCCGCGCCTGCAAGGGGCCGGCAAATGCCAGCACCAGAACAAAAACCGATCCCACTCTCTTCAACAAGGACATAGTGACTCCTGAACTACTGTGTCGTAATCATAATTGCCGGTCGGCCGGACAATTTTCGTAAAACCACCGGTTGGTAATCCGCATCATTGCGGATACGCCGGGTAAAGCGCCGCAACCAGAATAATCCACCGATAAACCCTGAAACCCCCAGTATGAGGCTCGCCGCCTCGGCACTTTGCCACAGAAAACGCTGCGCACCCAAATCGCCGAGCAAAGCCCCCAGTAAAAGCAGCGCAATCGGCACGGCATAAACCGCCAGCGAACCCTTGATCAGCGCCCGCTCGCGAATCCCGATAATAACCTCGTCACCGGCCTTTAACGGCATGTCGGCCAGAACCCGGACAACACTGCGGCGCTTGCCCAGCACGCGGGAAATCGCTGCGGTTCCGCATGCCTTGTTGGCCGAACAGGAACCACAGGTAGAACGGCGCTGCGTCTCCACCCAGACGGTCTGGTGATCAACTTCAACAACACGGGCTGTTTCTTCCAGCATTTGATTCAGCGAATCCGCACGGATTTCCCGATAAGTTCAACGGTCTGCATGGGCACCTCGCCAACCACCGTGACATAGTACCCCGCGACCATGGTGCCGTAAGCATTCAGCGCACCCCGATGTGTCACCCCCTGGTAGCTGTCATGGCCATGAGGCGCTTTTTCGATATAGACAGACACGCTGGCAAGACCGTCAGTATACACCCAGTGTTCAACCTCTGGTTTATGCGCTGACATCCGGTGCCAGCCATGATCCGTCAGGGTAAAGCCCTCCGGCACGTGGATCGCCTTCCATTTCGTATCGGCCTTATCATTGCCCGGCTCCACGGATACATCATCCGGCTCCATATGCCAGGAATAGTCTGCGCCATTGAGATCGGGCAACAGTTCCTGCTCGCTGATCCGCCTGGGAAATGACACCGAAGTAAACATCATCCGTTCAACCGGCTCGCCTTTGGGGCCGGTTAACTCGGAGCGCAGCAACAGTTGCGTATCGGTATGGATACACAGGCGGCGCCCGTAGCGATAGACATCGTGCGGCCTGAGCTCGACCACACGGCACGCCAGACCGGCGACACGATCCTCTTTACCGATACTGAAGTCATAATACTGCTCAAGCGACGGAAGACTCTTGGGGAAACGGGCGGGGAACGCTGAGCGTGGACGACTTCGGTTTACCAGCACAGACTCACGGTCACCCAGAATGCAGGTGACCACCTGGTTATCACGCAATATTTCGCGCTTGGGGCCGGTCAGTGACATCAGGCGTTCACGCTCACCATCACTGCCGGCGGCGTGAATAATCTGCATGGCCTCCAGCTGGCCACCGTGCTGGTAGACAAAGGTACCGGAATAATTCAGCGTGCGGGAGGCCATGGTCATGCGCTCAAGCCAACCACGCGCATTCAAATCAGCCCTTGCCGAGGTGATACCGGCAAGGGCTGTAACAAAAACTGCCAGGAAAGCGACTGGCGTCTGATTCATCGCTGACGGGTGTCGGATACAACGCGGACATAGGGCATGACCCCCAGCACACCACGACTGGCCGCATACTCGCTATGGTTAACCAGGTAGCCCGACAGGCGCTTTTCCACCTGTGGCTCAATGCGATCCCAGCGTTGTTCGCTGACCTCGCTGACGCGTGTGACCGGCAGCGCCGTATCAGTAACCGCAACCATGGGCGCTCCGACGTCACCATGACGTTCGCTGGTCACAGCCAGTACGGCAACCAGCGCCACAGACGCGGCAACGGCAAGACCGGCCAGTGGTTTCCACCAGTTCTGTGGCGCCATCTGTGACATCATGGCCGGCGCATCATCCGCCAGCGCATGCTGCACGCGTCGGGCAATGCCCATACCCGCTGAAGCACCGGCGCCGCGCATCACCTCACCAATCAACTGGTAGCGTCCGAGACACTCGCGAAGCGCAGTGTCGCGCTGCAACCGTCCCAGTAACAGCGGGCGCTCCAGTTCGTTCAGCTCGTCATCGGCCAGTGCCGATAACTGCTCGCGGATTTCATCACTCATCGTTCATCACCTGTTTCTGCATCGCTCAACAGCGGGCGGATGCGGGTATCGATCGCATCGCGCGCCCTGAAAATTCTTGACCGAACCGTACCGATGGGACAGTCCATCGCAGAGGCTATCTCTTCGTAACTCAGCCCATCCAGCTCGCGCAGTACAATCGCCGTACGTAACTCTTCCGGCAGATCGTCGATGGCTGACTGAATCGTGCTGGCCAGTTCGCTCTGTAATGCCATGCGTTCCGGCGTGGCGTACTCTTTGAGACCCGAGCCTGACTCGAATTGTTCCGCGTCCTGGGCATCAATATCGTCTTTTGGCGGGCGGCGATTCGAGGCCACCAGATGGTTCTTCGCCGTGTTGATGGCGATACGGTACAACCAGGTATAAAAGGCGCTGTCACCACGAAAATTCGGCAGCGCGCGGTAAGCCTTGATAAAAGCCTCCTGCGACACATCGAGGACTTCGCTGGAATCGCGGATATAGCGGCTGATCACATTGGCAAGCTTGTGCTCATATTTCCGCACCAGGATGTCAAACGCCGCTTTTTCGCCGTTCTGTACTCGCCTGACCAGTTCCTGGTCGAGATTTTTGTCGCCCATCCGGGCTAACCTCTCTGTTTCCCGGATAGCATGCATAGACACTGTAGACCCGGGAAAGCCGCAAGAGTTCGCCAGAAACCCGTGTTTAGGATAAAATAGCTGTACAAAGCGCTTTAATCTGAATGAGTTAAACGGGCTAACCATACCCGATTACGGCACAGGCGGCCACCAGCCATGCATACCCAGCACCAGTACGATGTCCTCATTATCGGCAGCGGCGCCGCCGGCCTCACGCTGGCGCTGCGCCTGCCCGCCCGGGCGCGGGTCGCCGTGCTGTCCAAGGGCCCGGTGCAGGAAGGCAATACCTGGTACGCCCAGGGCGGCATCTCGGCCGTACTCGACCAGGGCGACTCGATCGAGTCGCACGTCGCCGACACCATGGATGCAGGCGCCGGCCTGTGTGACCCGCAAGCCGTGCGTTTCACCGTGGAGAACGGCCCGGAAGCGGTGCAATGGCTGGTTGACCTGGGTGTTGCCTTTACCCGCGAGCACGCCAGCCCGGAAAACGGCTTTCACCTGACCCGTGAAGGCGGCCACCAGCACCGCCGCATCATCCACGCCGCCGACGCCACCGGCAAGGCCGTGGAGAAGAGCCTGATCAGTGAGGTGCGGACCCGCAACAATATTGACCTGTTTGAACGACACATTGCCGTCGATCTGATCACCTCGGACCGCATCGGCCAAGCGGATAATCGCTGCCTGGGCGCCTACGTGCTGGATCGCCGTAGCGGCCGTGTCGAGGTATTCCGGGCAAAGTCCGTGGCGCTGGCCACCGGCGGCGCCAGCAAGGTGTACCTGTACACCAGCAACCCGGACACCTCTACCGGCGACGGTATCGCCATGGCCTGGCGCGCCGGCTGCCGGGTGACCAACATGGAATTCAACCAGTTCCACCCGACCTGCCTGTACCACCCGCAGGCCAAGTCGTTTCTGATCACCGAGGCGGTGCGCGGTGAAGGCGGGAAACTGCTGCTGCCCGATGGCAAACCCTTTATGCAGCGTTTCGATACGCGCTGCGAACTGGCGCCGCGCGATATCGTCGCGCGCGCCATTGACCATGAAATGAAGCGCCTGGGTATCGACCATGTACTGCTGGATATCTCGCACAAACCGGCCGACTTCATCCACGAACACTTCCCCACCGTGCAGCGACGCTGCCTGGAGCTGGGTATCGATATCAGCCGCGAACCGATCCCGGTCGTGCCTGCCGCCCACTACACCTGCGGCGGCATACCCACCGACCTGAAGGGACACAGCGACGTCGAGAGCCTGTACGTGGTGGGTGAATCCGCCTGTACCGGTCTGCACGGCGCCAACCGCATGGCCAGTAATTCATTACTGGAATGCCTGGTATATGCCACCGCCGCCGCCGCGGACATCGAGGCAAGACTGGCGACACTGTCCATGCCGCCGGAACTGCCGGAGTGGGATGAATCGAAAGTCACCGACTCCGACGAGGAAGTGGTCGTCAGTCATAACTGGGAAGAGCTGCGCCGTTTCATGTGGGACTACGTCGGCATCGTCCGCACCGACAAACGCCTGGAACGCGCCCTGCGCCGCGTCGCCACGCTACAGCTGGAAATCGAGGAATACTACGGTAATTTCCGCGTGACCAACGACCTGCTGGAACTGCGCAACCTGGTGCAGGTTGCCGAACTCATTATCCGCTCCGCGCAGAGGCGCAAGGAAAGCCGCGGCCTGCACTATACGCTGGATTACCCGAAGCCCGATGACCGGCAACCACCACGCGACACCATCCTGGTACCGCAACAGGCACACCGGGAACCCGGCCACAATGTCGCCGTCGGTAAAATCGAACAACTCCAGATCGCCCCGCGCAAGGGCTAACGCATTAGAGGGACAGTATACTTATTTCGATAAAACATACGGGTGATTGATAATTAGTAAACGGTCCCCGTATTTTCAGTTCCGGGGTAAATGCGTTGGCTGGTCGGGGGTTTTCGGCTCAACGGTTTGCCCGCTGCGCGGGTTCCCTGCGCTTCTCGCGTAACGCGGCGTTC
>CAYYAP010000140.1:0-6319 GCA_964469575.1 uncultured Thiohalobacter sp. | reverse complement strand
CACCAACAAGCTAATCCGACTTAGGCTCATCCAATAGCGCAAGGTCCGAAGATCCCCTGCTTTCCCCCGAAGGGCTCATGCGGTATTAGCCTGGTTTTCACCAGGTTGTCCCCCACTACATGGGTAGATTCCTAAGCATTACTCACCCGTCCGCCACTCGACGCCTGGAGAGCAAGCTCTCCATCGTTTCCGTTCGACTTGCATGTGTTAGGCATGCCGCCAGCGTTCAATCTGAGCCAGGATCAAACTCTTCAGTTCAATCACTTTAGTCGCTTGAGGCGACAAATCTTGGCTCGATAGTACACAAAACTCGGAATTGCTTGAGTTTGCTTCCATCGAATATCGATTGAGCCAGTCAATCTATTCGACGTAAGCACCCACACAAATTACCTAATCTGACTTGTTAATGAACCCGCTGGCGCTCGTCCAGCGTAGACCGACAATTATGTAGCATAACCACCGATCTCGTCAATACTTTTCTCGTTCCGGGCCAACCTGAAAAGCCCTGTCACCCCGAAGCGAAGCGCGCATTATACAGACCGTTATCCGACCGTCAACAGCAAACAGAAAATAATTTTCAAATCTTCCCGGAAAGGAAATATTTTTAGTTCAGTCAATGAGATAGGGGCCGACATCAAGATCCGTACAAGACCCACAGGCAAACGCATGGCCAGCACTGGCCGGGCGGCGGGCCGGAAGTCAGTCACCCCATGAAACGACCGCTATGCCTGGACGATACTCACCCGCGCAAAACGGCGTTTTCCCACCTGGCAAATACTGGCCGACCCCGACATCAACCGGAGTTTTGTATCCGCAATCTTTTCTCCATCCAGCTTTACCGCGCCCTGCCGGATCATACGCAGGCTCTCCGAGGTACTGGAGGTTAACCCCGCATCTTTCAACACATTGGCGATCGGCATGCCCTGTTCGTCCGCCGCCAGCTCGACGTCGGGTATCTCGTCGGGCATCGCGCCTTTCTGGAAACGCGCGATGAAATTCTGCTGCGCCTGCTGCGCGGCCTGCGACGAGTGGAAGCGCGTCACGATCTCGACGCCAAGCTCAAATTTGATATCACGCGGATTACGCCCTTCATCCATCTGCTGCCGCAGTGTGTGGATATCCGACAGCGGGCGGAAACTCAGCAACTCAAAATAACGCCACATCAGCGCATCGGAGATCGACATCAGCTTGCCGAACATCTCGTCCGGCGCATCGGCTATACCGATGTAATTCCCGAGCGACTTGGACATTTTCTGCACGCCATCCAGCCCCTCCAGAATCGGCATGGTCAACACCACCTGGGGTTTCTGGCCATAGGATTCCTGCAACTGCCGCCCTACCAGTAAATTGAATTTCTGATCCGTCCCCCCCAGTTCGACATCCGCCTTCAACGCCACCGAGTCATAGCCCTGCACCAGCGGGTAGATAAACTCATGAATGGCAATCGGCTGCCCGGCGTTATAGCGCTTGTTGAAATCGTCGCGCTCCAGCATCCGCGCCACGGTGTGCCTGGCGGCCAGCTGAATAAGGTCAGCCGCCGCCATCTCGTTCATCCAGCTGGAATTAAACATGACCAGGGTCTTTTCCGGATCGAGGATCTTGAAGATCTGCTGCTCATAGCTTTTCGCGTTCTCGATCACCTCATCGCGGGTCAGGGGCTTGCGGGTGACATTTTTACCGGTCGGGTCGCCGATCATGCCGGTGAAGTCGCCAATCAGGAAAATCGCCTCGTGCCCCAGCTCCTGGAACTGACGCAGCTTGTTCAGCAACACCGTATGGCCAAGATGCAGATCCGGCGCTGTGGGATCGAACCCCGCCTTTATGCGCATGGGCTTTCCGGTCTTCAGCCGCTCCACCAGCTCCGACTCAACCAGAATTTCCTCTGCACCTCGCCTGATCTGCTCAAGCGCGTCTTGCTGCGACATCCAACCTCTCCCGGGGCCTGAAAAATAAGGCGAAAGAGTATCACACCTGTGCCGATAACCGGACGAGGATGGCATGGTTTCTGCCTTGATAATACTCAAATCCATTCACCGGTTGACCCCGGCGACTGATCTCAGTTAGGTTTACGCATTCATTTAAAAGGGATTTCAGTGCAGCACAATCATTCTTCATTGCGGGACTACAGCACCGGATGGACCAATAACCGGTCGTCGAAACGTTCACCGAAAGGCCTTCGATGGGCACTGCTGGGCTCGGTTTCCGGCCTTGCCATCGGCCTCTTCTCACTGACCTCCTTTGATGCTAATGCCTTAAAGACCAAAGTGTTACCGCTTCCTTCGCCGACCAGTACGGCCATTGACGAAGGAACCACTTCACTCCAGGATGCCACTGTTGCCGAGACCCGACAGATAGCCATCCCGCCGCTGCAAACGGCAGCGTCCGAACCGGTCAAGGGCGAGTGGCACGACGTCACCGTGCGCGAAGGCGATAGCCTGGCGCGCATTTTTTCGCAACAGAAGATCCCTGCCAAGCAGCTACACCGCCTGGTGACGTCGGGTGGCGTCGCCAAAAAACTGACTCGTATATACCCCGGCCAGACCCTGCACCTGCGCACCACAGCGGAAGATGGCCTGCTCGAGCTTAACTATGACATCGACGCCCTGAACCAGATCCAGGTGAAACGTAAGGGCGACAGCTTCAACGCTGAACTCCTGACCCGCGCGCCGGAACGTCGCAAGGTACAGGCGACGGCTGAAATCGGCAGTTCCCTGTTCCTCGCGGCACAGAAGGCGCACCTGCCGGAAAATATCACCATGGAACTGGCCGGTATCTTTGGCTGGGATATCGACTTCGCACTGGACATCCGCAAGGGCGACCGTTTCACCGTCGTCTATGAAGAGCTGTTCCTCGACGGTGACCGGATCGGTACAGGTGATATTCTCGCCGCTGAATTCATCAACCGTGGCACCGCCCACAAGGCGGTACGCTATACCGATGCGCGCCACCACACGGACTACTATTCCCCCGATGGCCGCAGCATGCGCAAAGCCTTCCTGCGCACTCCGGTGGCCTTCACCCGCATCAGCTCACGCTTCAGCCTGGGCCGTAAACACCCTATTCTGAATACCATCCGCCGCCATGTCGGCGTGGACTACGCCGCGCCGCGCGGCACGCCGGTCAAGTCGACCGGCTCCGGCAAGATCGTCTGGCGTAGCAGGAAAGGCGGTTACGGAAATACCATTGTGGTGAAACATGGCAGCCGCTACAGCACGCTGTACGCCCACCTCAGCCGCTTCGCCCGCGGCCTGCACACCGGCAGCCGCGTTCAGCAGGGACAGATTATCGGCTATGTCGGCAGCACCGGCCTGGCCACCGGCCCGCACCTGCACTATGAATTCCGCATCAACGGCGTACACCGCAACCCGCTCACCGTGAAACTGCCGGATGCCGCGCCGCTGCCGCGCACCTACCTGGCTGACTTCAAGGCAAAAACCGGTAACCTGCTGGCGCAACTGGAGCTCGCCAGGTCACAGGCCATTGCCCTGAAAGAATGAATGGCTGAGTACTATATCGGCCTGATGTCCGGCACCAGCATGGACGGCATCGATGTCGCACTGGTCGATCTGCAAAACCCGCAACCCGCACTTGTCTGCGCCCGCACCCTGGCCTGGCCGGAACCCCTTCAACAACAACTCACCCGCATCGTCGATCACCCGTCATCCGTGTCGCTACCGGCATTGGGGCAACTCGATGCAGCCACCGGGGAAGTCTTTGCCGCGGCGGCCAATGCCATCATCCAGGAATCCGGTATTGACGCGAAGGCGATCCGCGCCATCGGCAGTCATGGCCAAACCCTGTTCCATGCGCCGGACAGTACGCCGGCCTTCACCACCCAGTGCGGCGATCCGAATCGCATCGCGGAAATCACCGGCATCACCACCGTGGCCGACTTCCGCCGGCGCGATATCGCCGCCGGCGGACAGGGGGCGCCGCTGGTACCCGCCTTCCACCAGGCCGTGTTTTCAGCGCCCGGACAAGCCCGCGCCATCGTCAATATCGGCGGCATGGCGAACCTGACCCTGCTGCCAGGTGACGAGAGCCCGGTCATCGGGTTCGACAGCGGGCCGGGTAACGTATTGATGGATAGCTGGTGCCGAAAACACACGAACCAACCCTACGACAAAAATGGCGACTGGGCCGCCCGCGGGGCATGCCAGCCTGCGTTGCTCGATCGCCTGCTCGAACACCCCTTCCTGAAGCAGGCGCCGCCGAAAAGTACCGGGCGTGAAATGTTTCACCAGGGCTGGCTTGACGAACAACTCAACCGCCTGCCGGAAAAACCCCAGGCGGTCGATGTACAACGCACCCTGCTGGAATTTACCGCCAGAACGATTTGCGATGCGCTGAAGACTCATGCCGGCACTACCCGACAGTTACTGGTATGCGGTGGCGGCGCGCACAATACCCGGCTCATGCAACGCCTGGCCGCACAGCTCGACGGTGTTGAAACCACTTCGACGGAAGCCTTTGGGATACACCCGGACTGGGTGGAAGCCGTCGCCTTTGCCTGGCTGGCGCAGCAGACACTCCAGGGCAAACCGGGCAATCTGCCCGCCGTGACCGGCGCGTCACACCCGGTGGTGCTGGGCGCTATCTACCCGGGCTAGCGCTCCGAGATTGGCACGTAACTGCGCTGCGACTCCCCGGAATACACCTGCGTGGGCCGGAAAATACGGTTGTCACCGAGCTGTTCGCGCCAGTGCGCCAGCCAGCCGGCCGAACGCGCCACGGCAAAGATCGAGGTAAACTGGTCCGGCGGTATGCCCATCTCCTTGTAGAGAATCCCCGAATAGAAATCGACATTCGCAAACACGCCCTTGGGCGCGAGTTTTTCTTCGCAGGCCTCTTCCAGCGCCAGCGCCGTCTCGAACAACGGCCCCATGTTGCCACCGCGCGCTTCCATTAACTCACGCATCATTTTCTGCAGGATCGTGGCGCGCGGATCCTTCACCTTGTATTCGCGATGCCCCATACCCCAGATCTTGGCTTTTTTGGCCAGCTGGTCATCAAGCCAGCCGCGGACATTTTCCGGCCGGCCGATTTGTTCCAGCATCTCCACCACGCGCTGGTTGGCGCCGCCGTGCAGCGGCCCGGCCAGCGTCCCAATCGCCGCCGCCACCACCAGGAACGGACTGCCCAGCGTGGAACCGGCGACCAGTGCCGCAAAAGTCGAGGCATTAATAGTGTGTTCCGCGTGCAGGATCAGGCTGGCGTCCATGATACGTGCCAGCAGGGGGTCGGGGTCCTCGCCATTGAACATATACAACAGGTTCTCGGCGTAGCTCAGATCCTTGCGCGGCGGGATGGGATCGTAACCGTTACGCACGTGCTCCCACATGGCCACAATCGTCGCCATACGGGCGATAATCTTCACCGACATATTGTGGACATAGTTCAGGTCTTCGCACATGCCGCCGGTCAGACACTCATCACCCGGGTAGAACATACCCAGACTGGCGATAGCCGTCTGTAACATTTCCATCGGGTGCCCGGTGGCGGGCAGGTACTTCATGATCTCACGGACGTTGTACTTGACGACGCGACTACCCCGCAACTGCTGATCGAACACTTCCAGCTCGTCGGCCGTGGGCAGACGTCCGTCCAGCAACAGCAAGGCCGTTTCCTCGAAGGTGCTGCTCAGCGCCAGTTCCCTGATGGGGTAACCCCGGTAGGTAAGTAGGCCGAGGCTGCCATCCAGGTCCGAAATATTCGACTGCGTCGCCGGCACACCTTCCAGGCCGGGCAGGTACTCGCTCATTCCAATCTCCTGATCACAGGGCGCGGTTCCACGCGCCGATGAAGGGGGGCTATTCTACATGGCCGGAACGAAAAAAGGCGCAGAGTTTGCGCCTTTTCAAAGAGCTGCTGGCCTGGATCAGACCGAGAAGGACGACCCGCAACCGCAGGTAGTGGTCGCGTTGGGATTACGGATCACGAACCGCGCGCCTTCCAGGTCTTCCTTGTAATCGACTTCCGCGCCGACCAGGTACTGGAAACTCATGGGATCAACCACCAGTTTGACGCCATCTTTCTCGATTTCGGTGTCACCGTCGTTCACGGTTTCCTCAAAGGTAAAACCGTACTGGAAACCGGAGCAACCGCCACCGGTTACAAACACGCGCAGCATCAGCTTTTCGTTGCCTTCTTCCTCGATGAGGCTTTTGACCTTGGTGGCCGCATCATCGGTGAAAACCAGCAGATCTTCCGAAGTTCCCACATCCTGGGCGGTGTTTTCGCTCATGAACCCTACTCCACTGCAAAATCCAAAATTCTGATTTGTACAGTATGCATTTACCTAGTAAATTGGTCAAGTATT
>CAYYAP010000139.1:0-6320 GCA_964469575.1 uncultured Thiohalobacter sp. | reverse complement strand
TGGCCGAACCAGGACTAACCACTCACCGGGGGTATGGATTCCGACTTGCGCCGGAATGACTGCTCGCACAGAGCAAGTCGCGGGTGGGGTACCTTTTCGTCGGCGTCGGTGCAGCCGAGCATCGCAGACATTTTGCGATGAAGCGAGCGTTGTCTGAGTCTTTTGCGCGTTAGCGCAAAAGGCGAGTTTAGCGAGCGCGCAAAATGTCGAGAAGCGCAGGGAACCCGCGCAGCGGGCAAACCGTTGCCGACGAAAAGGTACCCCACTCGCGACGATTTCAACCACCTTTACCGACCACCCTGAACCAACTCCAGCCGATAATAGTTTGCCTTCAGTTTTGGCAATCGAAAGGTTTTCTGGTGATAGCTTGCTTTCAGCACCCAGGGCTGTGGTTTGAACGGTCCGACCGGACTACTGGATACCGATAGACGATACAGCCCCGGCGTTAGTGTGCGCGTAGTAAGCAGGACGTGATTATCCTTCTCTTCTACCTGTTGCCCATCAAAAGGTGCCGCCAGTGGTTCACCAATGAAAATACCTTCCCCTGGTTGTTGCACGCTCTGCCCGTAGGCTTCGATAAGCGTGCGGCCACTGCCATAGGCATCCATGACAAAGCCCGGGTTAGGGAACTTGCCGGCGAGGTTGCAGGGTTCGGTGACTGTGCCATAGCTTCCGGTTGCACCGGCCTCCAGCCAGCGCAGGGCGCTCATTTGGCGGCTGGTGGTGAGTTGACCGCCGGCGGAGGTCAGGTGATCGGCAATCGCACCTGGACGAAACGCTAATGTTTCCAGCCCCTGTACACTGGCGCGCCCGGTGAAATAAAACAGTATGTCCCTGACATTTTTCAGTGCATCGGTTTTCACGATCCGCGTGTCGATCCAGCCTTCCATGGCTTTCACGATAGCGGGATAAAAAACCGAGCGTACATTGCGTGCCCGGTCTGTTGTACTGACGAGCCAGGCGGTACCGGGTGGGTGGGTATTATCCGAGGCGATACCGCGATCGATCAAGGCTTTGGCCTGTTTGAAGCTGGTCGCGGCAATGGCCATGGTAGGGCGCATGCCGAAGTCATCGTAAGGTAATACGCTGCCACTCTGGTAAAAGGGTGAAAAGCGGGTTCTTGCGCACCGGGTTTTTGAGCAGAAAGCCCGGTCAAAACCAAACGCGAATGCCGAAGTGATAGACATGCATCCCACACGCCAGGGGGCGGCCCAGGTGAGGGCATAGGCTTGCACGCCGGGTGGCGTGGCGTCTTTTATCTGTTGATACAGCGTATTGAATCTGGCTACGCTTATGCCTGCACGGCCAGGCTTTATATGTACATGCAGCACATTTTCCACCGGTATGTGACGCGCCTTCCGGTAATAGGCGCCGATGCGCCGACTGAGTGGGTCATCGTCATTAATGATAATAGCGAGTTGATGCGCATAGAGCCGGTGTTTGGGGAGTTCGATAACCGGTGTGGCCTGCGCAATCAGTATGTAAAGTAACAACGCCAGTAGCAGGGCAAGCCTGCCAGCAGTCATTGTCGGTCTGGTCTGTTTTCGGAAGAGGAGCACCCGCACTATGTTACGGGTCAGGCGTAAGGAAGGAAACCGTCTAGCGGTGAGCGCCGGATTTTCTCGGATGGTCGATCAGTGTTTGTTTGATGCGCAATATGTTGTCGAGTTGTGCGAGAAATGCATCGATGATTTCCGAATCAAAATACTTGCCACGCTGGCTGTTGATATAGTCGACTGCTTTTTGCACGGGCCATTCCCGCTTGTAGGGCCGTTCGGAAGTCAGTGCATCGTAGGCATCCGCAACGCTGACGATACGTGCAACCAGGGGAATTTCATGATTGCCGAGCTGGTGTGGATAGCCGGTGCCATTGAACTTTTCATGATGGCTGAGCGCGATAACAGCACCGGTCTGCAGGTATTTTGAAGGGCTGTCCTTGAGAATTTCGTAGCCGATCAGCGTGTGCTGTTTCATGATCTCGAATTCGGCATGGGTCAGGCGCCCCGGTTTACGCAGGATATCATCCGGTATACCTATCTTGCCGATGTCATGCATGGGGGCGGCGAGTTCAATAGCGTCACAGTCGCTCCTGGACAAGCCAATCTGTTCGGCAATCAGGCGGGCGTATTTGGCCATACGCAGCACGTGGTTGCCGGTGTCCTGGTCACGGTATTCACCGGCCTTGGCCAGGCGTAGCAGGGTTTCGTGTTCGCGCTTGCGGATTTCGCTCGTGGCCTCCGATACACGCCGTTCCAGCCAGCGGGCACGCTGGTGAATGATCTTCTGCTGGCTGCGCCAGGTCAGCAGGTTCCTGCAGCGTACGCCGAATTCCAGGTCATCAAGGGGTGTGGTCAGAAGATCGGTAGCACCCGCATTGAGGACTTCACGTCGGCAATCCATGTCATCGCAGGGTGTTAGCATGACAACAGGCAGGTCATTGCAGTCGGGAAGCTGGCGAATGCTGTGGATAATGCTGGTTGCCCGGATATCGCTGAACTGGCTGTCGGATACCACGAGATCCGCCGTATTCCAGCGCAGCCATACCAGCGCAGCTTCTGCCTTGACAAAGGTTTCAACGCGGATCTGCGAATCAATACAGGTGATCAGCTCAACCAGATGTTGTCGCCGGGAAAGCTCCCCGTCGAGAATTAAAACCGTCGGCATACGGCGCCCCTAAATTTCCAGAAATCATCACAGCAGAAAAACTTCACTGCGGAGCTTCCCTGCCAACCGCATTACCGAGGCAAAATGACCTCACTAACATCCTGATAAATCGGTTAAAATAGTTTTATTCAGGCGTCGCTTGAAGCTAGCGGCCGGTTTGGGTCAAACTTAAGTGCCGGATTTCAATGGCATTCACTAGACAATTGTCCAATCAGTAAACCTATCATAGTGTGTTTCAGGGAGTTTGCATGTCAGAGCAGGAAAAATCATCATCCCCACGGGGTCAGTCATTGTTCAGCGTGATTGGTAGCGTTGCCGCATCAATGTTTGGCGTGCAGAGCAGCAGAAAGCACGGCGAAGATTTCAAGAAAGGTAAAATATCGACTTACCTGGCGGTTGGCGCAGCGGCAACCCTGGTATTCATTCTAACTATCTGGGGCCTTGTCCATCTGGTTGTCGGCATTGTGCAGCCATCCTGACCCGCGCTGAATAAGCATGGCGGCACTGCGTGTCTTCTCCGCTGCACTGGTCAGTAGCAGTCGGGATTTATTACCGGTTGTGCTGGTGGTGGTGTTTTTCCAGCTGCTGGTGCTGCAACAACCGATACCCAATCTGTTTGAATTACTGGCGGGTATTCTGCTGGTTGTACTGGGGCTGACTTTTTTTATCAGCGGTCTGGAGATGGCGCTGTTTCCCATCGGGGAGTCGCTGGCCCATGCACTGGCGCGTAAAGGCAGTCTGGCGTGGTTATTGTTGTTTGCCTTTGCGCTCGGGTTCGGGACAACCGTGGCGGAGCCGGCGCTCATTGCAGTGGCGGATGAGGCCGCTGCAGTGGCTTCGGCCGCCGGTGTGATAGGCGCCAGCGACGAGGCACGTAACAGTTATGCCGATGGTTTGCGTCTGACAGTCGCATTTTCTGTTGGTTTTGCGATAGTTATTGGTGTCCTGCGTACGCTCAAGGGCTGGCCGATGCACTGGCTGGTTGCCGGTGGATACGTGTTAGTCGTCGCTGTCACATTCATTGCGCCAAAGGAAATTATTGGCATCGCCTACGATTCCGGTGGCGTAACTACATCAACGATCACGGTGCCGCTGGTGGCCGCACTGGGTGTCGGGCTTGCTTCATCAATCCGTGGACGTAACCCCATGGTGGATGGCTTCGGTCTGATTGCACTGGCCTCGTTGACCCCCATATTCTTTGTCATGATATACGGCATGGTAGTGCAATGAGCCTGCTGGTGGATTTCCTGCGAACCCTGCTCGACACCCTGCGTGACATTACACCGATCATTGTCATTATTGCTGTTTTCCAGCTCATGGTGATACGTCGTCGACCCCCTCACCTGCGCCAGGTGATTATCGGTTTTGTCTATGTATTAATCGGTCTGTCACTGTTCCTGCTGGGTCTCGAACGCGCCCTGTTCCCGCTAGGCCGGGTAATGGCCAGGCAGCTGACCGACCCGGCATTTATTTTTCCAGGCGCCGAACAGCTTGCCGGTGCAGCGCACTGGGCGGACTACTACTGGGTTTACCTGTTCGCTTTCGCGATCGGGTTTTCCACAACGATCGCCGAGCCTTCCCTGATGGCCGTTGCTATAAAGGCAAACCAGGTTTCCGGAGGCTCAGTGGGTGTATGGGGTCTGAGAATAGCCGTTGCACTCGGGGTGGCTGTTGGTATCGCGCTTGGCGCCTGGCGTATTGTGACGGGCCTGCCAATCCACTATTTTATTATTACCGGGTATATCATTGTTGTCGTCCAGACATTCTTTGCACCGCGGATCATCGTGCCACTGGCTTATGATTCGGGTGGTGTCACCACTTCAACCGTTACAGTGCCGTTGGTAGCGGCACTGGGTCTCGGGCTGGCGGAAACCGTACCCGGACGAAATGTTTTAATTGACGGATTCGGGCTGATTGCCTTTGCCAGCCTGTTTCCGATAATGAGTGTGATGGCCTACGCGCAGTTGTCGGAGTTTCGTGCCCGACGCGCAAAACACAGTTGAACGGGGAGCGAGCAGCTTATGCATTTCAAACTGATTATTGCCTTTGTGGAAGACAGCAAGACGGACAAGGTGATGGACGCCGCACGCGAAGCCGGTGCAACTGGCGCTACCGTCATCGGTAATGCTCGTGGGGAGGGTATGGTAAAGAGCAAAACGTTTCTCGGGCTGTCACTGGAAACCCAGCGTGATGCGCTGCTGTTTCTGGTTGAGGAACACTTGAGCCGGCAGATACTGGAGACGGTGTGTAAGGTCGGTAGTTTCGATGAAACACCGGGTACCGGCATCGCATTTCAGCTCGATGTCGAGGATGCCGTGGGGGTCCAGCACCAGGTGATGGAGCTGGTGGATCGGGTGGAGGATGAATTATGAGTGAACGCAGGATAGTCCGGGTCCGGGATGTGATGAAAACCCGTTTCGACATGATCAATGGCAGGATGACCGTTGACGATGCGCTAAAGGCTATGCAGCATGTCGAAACCAAGTGTCTGATTGTGGACAAACGCCACGATGATGACGAGTATGGCATCGTACTGCTCTCGGATATTGCCACGCAGGTGCTGGCCTGTGATCGTTCACCGGAACGGGTCAATATCTTTGAGATTATGTCCAAGCCGGTAATATCTGTACGGCCTGATATGGATATTCGTTACTGTGCGCGTATGTTCGAACAGTTCGAGCTTTCACGCGCGCCCGTTATCGACGAGAGAAAGGTGATTGGTATTGTCAGCTTTACCGATATGGTGCTGAAGGGGTTTAACCTTTAAATCTCAACCACCAGTGGTGAAAATTTGCTTCATGTCAATTACACCCTGGCAGTATTTACATAGCATCAGGTTGAGAGCCGTTTATACTGATTGGGAGTAGGCCATGCTGGGTGAAAAACACGACTTGATTCATGAGCTTCCGGAATACAAGAAACGCATCCATGAACTGAAGGTATCGAATCAGATTTTCGCTGATAAATTTGATAAGTATCATGAAATAGACCACGAGGTGCTTCGCGTTGAGGAAGGCATCGAAACGACATCAGATGACTATCTGGAAGTACTGAAGAAAAAACGACTTGCCCTGAAGGATGAGTTATTTTCAATGTTAGTAGCAGGAAGCTAGTGCGAGGCTATCAATGGTAGATTACGCTGCATTTGAGGCCAGGCTGCATCAACTCCGGGATGAAATGACCCTGCGTATCCATGCGATTGATAAAGAAGTCCATCACCGTGAAGAACCCGTTGAGAAGGATTTCGCCGAACAGGTGACCCAGGGGGAGAATGACGATGTACTGAACGCACTGGATGATGAAGCCAGGGTGATTGTTCAGCAAATTGATAATGCCCTGCTTGCGATCAAGGAAGGTACGTACGGCGTGTGTAAAAGTTGCGGAAAGCCTATTGCCGAGAAGCGGCTTGAGGCTATCCCTTATGTAACCTTGTGTATTGACTGCGCGGAATGATGGTCTGATTTCTTGAGGGGGTGCGGGTCGCGGTGTTAGCGTTGGCTTGTCGGGGTTTTTCGGTTCAACGGTTTGCCCGCTGCGCGGGTACCCTGCGCTTCTCGCGACATGTGGCGCTCACCCAAACTCGCCGTTCACTGCGTGACGACTCAAACAGGGATCGCTTCATCCACATGTCGCTGCGATGCTCGGCTGCACCGATT
>CAYYAP010000138.1:0-6331 GCA_964469575.1 uncultured Thiohalobacter sp. | reverse complement strand
CAGGGGTGATATATATGCCCCTTATTCCTGAATCGAAAGATTCGATGCACTTTATATAAAGATACTATGGAACCGCCCAAGGCGGTGGAGTATCGTTGCCCCTCGATTTTTCGCCCCGGCCCGGACAGCTGTCCGGAACCGGAAAAGTTCTCATTTATTGTCACAGCAACTCTGGACGGAGGAGTATCCATGTCAGAGGTTATCGCAACCAACCAGACGATTCTGGTGGTGGGTGGCGGCATCAGCGGTATGACCGCTGCACTGGAAGCCGCCGAATGCGGCAAACAGGTCATTCTGGTGGAAAAGAACCCATCGCTTGGCGGCCGCGTCAGCCAGCTTTACAAGTATTTCCCCAAACTCTGCCACCCGAAGTGCGGTATGGAGATCAACCTCCGCCGGATCAAGGCCAACCGCAACCTGCGCGTCATGGCCATGACCGAAGTCTCGGCAATCAGCGGTGACGCCGGCAACTACAGCGTCACGTTGAAAACTGCGCCACGCTTCGTGAATGAGAACTGCACCAGCTGCGGCGCCTGTGGCGACGCAGTGGAAGCCGAGTTCGACAGTGAATACAACTACGGCCTGAGTAAGCGCAAGGGTGCCTACCTGCCGTTTAACCAGGCCTACCCGGAACGCTACGTGCTGGACCCGGCCATCATCGGTACCGATGATGCCGAAAAAGCCAAAGCTGCGTGCAAATACGGCGCCATTGACCTGGACATGGCGGAAGCCGAAAGCACCATCACTGTTGGCGCCATCATCTGGGCCACCGGCTGGAAGCCTTACGATGCCGGCAAGATCCAGCCTTACGGCTATGATCGCTTCCAGAACGTGATCACTTCTGTCGAGTTCGAGCGCATGCTCGACCCGCACGGCCCGACCGGCGGCAAAATCCTGCGTCCATCCGACGGCAAGGAGGCCAAAGATGTCGCCTTCATCCAGTGCGCCGGTTCGCGTGACAAGAACCATCTGGCACACTGCTCGCGTATCTGCTGCATGGCCAGCCTGAAGCAAACGACTTACCTGCGTGAGCAGTACGGCGATGACGCCAGGGGTACGGTGTATTACATCGATATCCGCGCCATCGACCGTATCGATGACTTCTACCAGAAGGTGCAGAACGATTCGAACATCACCTTCACCAAATCCAAGGTCGCTTCCATCACCGAAGACAGGGAAACCGGCAACCCGGTCCTGCACGGCGTGGACACCGAGGGTTACCACCGTTACAGCAACCCGCACGAACTGGTCGTGCTGGCGATTGGCATGGAACCCAGTGTTCCAGCCGGTGACTTCCCCATCGAAGTCGTGCTGAACGAAGAAGGTTTTGTAGAACTGGATGAAGCCAACGGCGCATTCTTCGCCGCCGGCTGCTCGTCGGATGCACTGGACGTCAACCGCGCGGTGCAAAGCGCGACGGCCAGCGCACTGCGCGCCATCCAGGTGGTGAACAAAGTCGCTAGAGCGGAGGGTTAGGCTGTGGCTGATATGAAGATTGGAGCATATATCTGTAAAGGTTGCGGACTGGGCGAGCGCCTGGACTGCGACGAACTGGCCACAGTCGCCCAGCGCGACGGCAAGGCACAGGTGGTGCAGCAGCACGATTTCCTGTGTTCCGCCGCAGGCGTGAAAATGATCCAGGACGACATCGACAACGAAGGCGTCAACCGCGTTGTCATCGGCGCCTGCTCGCGCCGCGCCAAGACCGAGGCCTTTAACTTCCAGAACGTTACCCTTTCACGCGCCAACCTGCGTGAAGGTGTGATCTGGATTCGTCCCGACGAAGACGACATGCGTGAGACCACGCAGGAAATGGCTGCGGATTACATCCGTATGGGTTGCGCTGAAGCCAAGCACGCCACCGTGCCTGCTTCCGAGCAGGAAAAGGGCAGCAACGACACGATCCTGGTGGTCGGCGGTGGTATCACCGGCATGACGGCAGCCATCGAAGCCGCCAAAACCGGCTACCCGGTGCACATCGTGGAAAAAACCGGTGAACTCGGCGGCTATGTCGGCAAGATGTGGAAGGATGTGCCCATGCACACGCCTTACACCGACCCGGTCGATACGGCGGCTGCCGCGCTGGCGGCAGAAGTCGAAGCCAACGACAAGATCACCGTTCACCTGAATGCGACTGTCAGCAAGACCTCCGGCGCGCCGGGTCGTTTCTCTGCTGACATCAGCACCGAGAGCGGTTCGACTTCCACGGAAAACTTCGGCGCCATCATCCAGGCATCCGGCGCCACGCCTTACGATGCCAGCCAGCTGCCGGAACTCGGCTATGGCAAGAGCAAAGATGTGGTCGACCGCGTAGAACTGGAACAACTGGCTATCGCCGCCAACGGTGGCCCGATCAAGCGCCCGTCCGATGGCAAGGAAGTGAAGAAAGTCACTTTCGTGCAATGTGCCGGTCAGCGCAGCGACAAGGAAGGCCACCTGAACTACTGTTCCGGTGACTGCTGCCTGACCTCGATCAAGCAGGCCATGTACTTCAAGGACCAGAACCCGGAGATCGAAACCGAAATCCTGTTCGATGACCTGCGTACCCCGGGTGCCCCGGGCGAAGACTTCTACCGCAGCGGCCAGGACAAAATGGTCAACTTCCGCAAGGGCAAGGTTAGCGAAGTGCTTGCCGGCGGTAACGGCCCGGTGGTCAAGTTCAAGGACATGATCCTTAACGAAGACGTCGAAGAAGAAGCCGACCTGGTGGTGCTGGCGACCGGCATGGTGGCCAACTCCGGTGTCGACATCGACGAAGTCCCGCAGAATGAACCCGGCGAGTGGGAAGTCAGTGTGGATTCCATCCTCAACCTGAACTACCGCCAGGGCAAGGATCTGCCGCACCTGAAGTACGGCTTCAACGATTCGCACTTCATCTGCTTCCCGTACGAAACCCGCCGCACCGGTATCTACACCTGTGGCCCGGTACGCCGTCCGATGGACACCCAGCAGGCCATTGACGATGCCACCGGCGCCACGCTGAAAGCCATCCAGGAAATCGAGAACGCCAAGGTCGGTCGCGCCGCACACCCGCGCTCGGGTGACCTGTCGTACCCGATCTTCCGCAAGGAAGGCTGCACACAGTGCAAACGCTGCACCGTGGAATGTCCGTTTGGCGCTATCGACGAAGATGAAAAACGCTTCCCGGTGTTCAACGAATCGCGTTGTCGACGGTGTGGCACCTGCATGGGCGCCTGCCCGGTACGCGTTATCTCCTTCGAGAACTACTCCTGCGATACCGTCGGCCAGCAGATCAAGAACGTCGATATGCCCGACGAATTCGACGAGAAGCCGCGCATCCTGGTGCTGGCCTGTGAAAACGACGCCTACCCGGCGCTCGACATGGCCGCACAGCAAGGTAACACCTACAGCCAGTTTGCCCGCGTCATCCCGGTACGCTGCCTGGGCAGCGTGAACACCATCTGGGTCACCGACGCGCTGAACTCGGGGTATGACGGCATCATCCTGATGGGTTGCCAGAAGGGCGACGACTACCAGTGCCACTTCGTCAAGGGTTCGGAAATGGCGGCTGTGCGCATGAGCAAGGTCGATGACACACTGGAGACGCTGAGTCTCGAAAAAGAACGTGTGGAGACCTACGAGGTTGCCATCACCGATATCGAGCGCGCACCAAAGCTCATCAACGACATGGCCGAGGCCGTGGAAAAGATGGGCATGAGCCCCTTCAAGTTCTAGGAGCAGTCATGAGCTACAACAACGAAATGGTTGAAAAGTACCGCGGTAACTTCCTCAAGGAAGTCACGGACAACGTGGAAGAAGGCGACTGGGTGAAGATGTGCATGCAGTGTGGCGTATGCTCCGGCTCCTGCCCGCTGGGCCCGCACTGGGATCACCCGCCGCAGGAAATCTTCATGATGATCCGCGCCGGCAAGCGTGAAGAAGTGCTGGAGTCCACCTCCATGTGGATGTGTACCTCCTGCTACAACTGTATCGCCCGTTGCCCGCGCGGTCTGCCGATCACGCACATCATGCACGGTCTGGCGACCTACTCGAAGCGTCTGGGCATGGCGCCGCAAAACCAGCCAACGGCCAAGTTTGCACAGCTGTTCTGGGACAACCTGGCCAAAAAAGGCCGTGTCAACGAGCTGAAACTGGGGCTGTCCCTGTACTTCATGAATGGCATTGGCGAAGGCATCAAGAAGTCCCTGAAGATGAGAGACATCGGCATGGGCATGATGATGGCCGGACGCCTGACGCCGATGGAAATGATCGGCGGTCACAGCTGCAAAGACACAAAAGGCTTCCAGGCCATGCTGAAAAAAGCGCAGGAACTTGAAGAAACGCGTATCGGCAAGCACGGAAACTGAGGAGAACTGACATGGCAAAACATTCCTATTCCTTTTACCCCGGTTGTTCTTCACAGAAAGCCGCATCCTCGTCCAACTACCAGGTGTCGGTTGACACCATGTGCAAGGAGCTGGACATTGAACTGAACGAAATCCCGGACTGGAACTGCTGTTCCGCTTCCATCGGCTATGCCGGTGGCGGTGAACTGCCACGGCTTGCCCTGTCGGCACGCAATATGGCACTGTCGGAGCAAGCCCACGGCGACCAGGATATCGTCGCCACCTGCGCCGCCTGCTGGCTTGCTACCAAGGAAACCCAGGAGCGTCTCAACGACAATGCCGAACTGATGGCGGAAACCAACACGGCGCTCGCCGAAGCCGGACTAAAGCTGAAAAACGACAAGAAAATCCGCCACATGGTGGAAGTTCTGATCGAAGACATCGGCTACGATGAACTCGGCAGCCACGTCAAGAAGCCGCTGGAAGGCATCAAGATCGCCGGTTATGTCGGCTGTCAGACCAACCGCCCGTTCGGCATCGCTGGCGAGTCCTTCGAAAACCCGAAGTATCTCGACAAGATGATCGAAACAATGGGCGCCGAAGCCTGCGACAACTACGAAAAGAAAGTGTCCTGCTGCGGTGGTGCACTGGCCTTCTCCGAGCCGGAAAAGAGTCAGGCACTAATCAAGGACATTATCGAGTCTGCCTATGACAATGGTGCTGACATGATCGTGACCCCCTGCCCGGTGTGCCAGATGAACACCGAGGTGTACCAGGAGCAGATCAATGCAACTTATGGCACCAAGTTCAAAATGCCGGTGGTGTACTACAGCACACTGATGAGTGTGGCCTATGGCAAGAGCGCCAAAGAATCGGCGCTGAACGGCCAGATCATTAAGGCAAAACAATTGGAAGAAATTGCCAACAAGTAGCGTCTAACCTATTGCAGGCCTTCGGGCCTGCCTCCTCCTTGATGTAGGCCCCTCGCAAGAGGGGCTTTTTTATTGCCTGTCCAAAACCGTTATGATGGACGCATGACAAGCCTCGATACCGGACACCCCTACGAACAATTGACGCCCGACCTCATCCTCAATGCCCTGGACGACCGCGGCTTCGTCACCGACGGACGCCTGCTGGCGCTCAACAGTTATGAGAATCGCGTCTATCAGATCGGTATTGAAGAGGCGGAACCGCTTATCGCCAAGTTTTACCGGCCCGGGCGCTGGACACGGGACGCCATACAGGAAGAACACAACTTCGCCATGGAACTGGCCGGACACGAAATCCCTGTCATTGCTCCGGTTCAGGATAACCAGGGCGAAACGCTGCACGAATACCACGGTTTCCTGTTTGGCGTTTACCCACGCTGCGGCGGCCACTGGCCCGACCTCGACACCCGTGAACAGCGCGAACAAATGGGCCGCTTCCTGGGACGTCTGCACGCGGTTGGCGCCACACAGCGTTTCGAACACCGTACCCGCCTGGGGATAGACACACTCGGCGAGGCGTCACGCGGTTTCATCCTTGAACAGAACTTCCTGCCCGATTACCTGCACGAAGCCTACAGCAGCCTCACGGCCGACCTGCTGGAAAAGATTCGCAACCTGTTCGACGTGATCGGCCCGCTCGGCGCCATCCGTCTGCACGGCGACTGCCACAAGAGCAACATCCTGTGGCGCGACAAGGGTCCGCACTTTGTCGATCTCGACGACGCATGCAGTGGCCCGGCCATCCAGGATGTATGGATGCTACTGTCCGGTGACCGCGAAGAAATGCGTATGCAAATGGAAGACCTGCTGAATGGCTACCGCATGTTCCGGGATTTTGATGAAAGCAGCGCGCTACTCATAGAACCGTTGCGCACCTTGCGCATCATGCACTACGCCGCCTGGATTGCGCGTCGCTGGGAAGACCCCGCCTTCCCCATCGCCTTCCCCTGGTTTGATTCACCACGCTACTGGGAAGATCATATTCTTAGCCTGCGGGAACAAGCCAGCGCGCTGGATGAACCTTCAATTCTCTAA
>CAYYAP010000137.1:0-6334 GCA_964469575.1 uncultured Thiohalobacter sp. | reverse complement strand
GAGGGTGTTCAAAACTCTGTGTCAGGTTCAGTTCTCACAGAGCGATATGTTTTTCCAGTCTAAACAGGTGAAGAAGCTTGACGTATCGGCTGCATAAGCAACGGCTCCAGGCGCCGCATAAATGCACGTCTGACTGAAAGTCATGCATAACATCAAGCTGCGGCAATCTACAGAACGTGACAGGGATTTTGTCAACCATCTTACCGAACGCACGATGAGCGCGTATGTTGAGGCAACATGGAGCCGTTCGGATGAAAGGGCGCACTATTTTTCAATTAACCAATTCGACCAGGCGAAAACCCGGATCATTCAATGTGATGGTGAGGACGTAGGCCGAATGACAGTCAGTTATCTGCATGACAGGATGGTGCTTGAGGCCATTCACATTGATGAAGCCTTTCAGGGTAAGGGGATCGGTGGATACCTGGTCAAGCAGGTCATCGATGAGGCAAAAGCAAGGCGGTTCCCGCTGGAGCTTATCCTGCTAAAAACCAATCCTGCCCTGAAGCTGTATGAGCGCACCGGCTTCCGCGTGTACCGGGAAGATGGTAATCGTTACTACATGAGGCTGGCGGAATAACGGCTTTTCCGTCTGGCAGCACTTTTTTTGCGTGCCGTTTCCCGGTATCGTTGCGGCTCGAATTTCAGGGCAGGACAGAGAATGTCGATTAAATCCGATCAGTGGATTCGCCGTATGGCGGAGCAGGAAGGCATGATTGAGCCGTTCGTGGCGGGGCAGGTGCGCGAGCACGACGGCGTGGGGCGGGTGATTTCCTATGGCACGTCGAGCTACGGTTATGACATCCGCTGTGCCGATGAATTCAAGATTTTCACCAATATCAATTCTGCTGTGGTCGATCCGAAGAATTTCGACGACAACAGCTTCGTCAACGTGCAGTCCGATGTCTGCATTATCCCGCCCAATTCCTTTGCGCTGGCGCGCACGGTGGAGTATTTCCGTATCCCGCGCGATGTGCTGACCATCTGCCTGGGCAAGTCCACCTATGCGCGCTGCGGGATTATCGTCAATGTCACGCCGCTGGAACCGGAGTGGGAAGGGCACGTCACGCTGGAGTTCTCCAACACCACGCCGCTGCCGGCGAAGATTTACGCCAACGAGGGTGTGGCGCAGGTGTTGTTCCTGGGGGCCGACGAGGTGTGTGAGACCTCCTACCGGGATCGTGGCGGCAAGTACCAGGGGCAGACGGGGGTGACGCTGCCCAAGGCCTGATACATCCGTCTAGCCGGGCTCGCCCTGTACATGGGGCGGGTTGAAGTCCAGTTTCTGCAGCAGCAGTTCCACTTCGAGGCCGGCGCTTTTCTTCTTGATAAAGCGCACCGGGAAATAATTCAGTTTCGGTGCGCTCCAGACCAGGCTGTCGTCTTTTTTATCGTCCCGGCGTTCTGCGCGCACGGTCTCATAGCTGCCGAAGGGCAGTTTGATGGTGTCCCGTCCGGCGACCTCGAACAGGTAGTGCTTGATACGTCCGCGCGTGGCAACGTCATATTTCAGGTGGGTTTTGTTGTCACGCAGGTCGAACAGCATGGCCAGTTGCATGGTCAGGCTGTCGAGCGTGCCGTCGGGGAATGTAATGTCCCAGTGTTTGCCGGCGCCGCGGTTCACGACGCGCATTTGCTTCCAGTCGAAAAACAGGTGGGCGTTATCGTCGTCATCGCCGCGCTTGCGTTGCGAGCGAAATTCCAGTGGCTGGATTTCCCCGTCCACATAGCGCCAGCGGCTGGACTGGGTCGATTCATCCGAGCCAAACAGGGCGCCGATACCGGTGGATTCGGAATGTTGCCGGTAGATGTATTCATCGGCGCCTTCACGCTGCAGGGAGAAGGTGGCTTTACCTACCTTGATGCCGTTGGCGCGGACGATGTAGTGGGCGACAAATTCGGGGTAGAGTGCTTCCGCGCCGGCGCTGGCAGCCTGGGTGATCAACGCGGCAAGCAACACAGCCACCAGCAGGGCGAGGCGGCGTGAAAACAGCTCCGGCCAGGTTGTGTTGCGGGTCAGGATCACTTTGCCTCCAGCTGTTTCGGTGTTTTCAGTATCTTGCCATCGAAATGCGGGCCATCGTCTTCCAGCGTGACACGACCTTCTGCTATCCACTGTATGACCTTAACGTAGAGGTGGTGTTCCTGTTCCAGAACGCGCTGCGCCAGTGTCTCGGCGCTGTCTTCAAGCAGCACAGGGACGTGCACCTGTGCAATGACCGGGCCGCCATCGAGTTCTTCCGTCACAAAGTGAACGCTGGCGCCGTGTTCGTCAGTGCCGGCCTCGATGGCGCGCTGGTGGGTGTTGAGGCCGCGAAACTCGGGCAACAGGGAAGGGTGAATGTTAATCAGGCGTCCCGTGTAGTGACGTACGAATCCGGGTGAGAGGATGCGCATGAAACCGGCCAGCACCACCAGTCCGGGATGGAACAGGTCGATCATGCCTTGCAGGGCAAGGTCGTAGGCTTCGCGGTCAGGGTAGTCTTTTGCATCCAGCGCGAGTGTATCGATGGTGCGTTCACGGGCGTATGCCAGGCCGGGCGCATCGGCGCGGTTACTGATGACTGCACTGACGACAGCAGACAGTTCACCGGCATCGATGGCGTCGAGAATGGCTTCCAGGTTGGAGCCGCGGCCTGAGATCAGTGCCACCAGCTTTACAGGGGCGTGCGCTTCAGTCATTCAGTTCGACGCGCGCCTCGCCTTCACCGGCCTCCACGCTGCCCAGCCGCCACGCGGTTTCGCCCTGTTCCTGCAGCAGCGCGATGGCCTTATCACACTGTGCCTCCGGTACGCAGATCACCATGCCGACGCCGCAGTTGAGGGTGCGGTACATTTCGAAGCGGTCCACGTTGCCCTGTTCCTGCAACCAGCGGAATACGGCGGGCCATTGCCAGCTGCCGGTGTCGAGGTTGGCGACAGTGTTTTCCGGTAACATGCGCGGCAGGTTTTCCGGCAGACCGCCACCTGTGACGTGGCACAGGCTGTGGACTTCGACCTGTTCCAGTAGCGCCAGCAGTGATTTCACGTAGATGCGGGTGGGTTCCAGCAACCAGTCGATCAACGGCTTGCCGTCCAGTGGCAGGTCGAAGCCGGCGCCGCTGACGTCGAGAATTTTGCGGATCAGTGAATAGCCGTTGGAATGCGGCCCGGAGGACGCCAGCGCAATCAGCGCATCGCCGGCCTGCACCGACTGGCCATCGATGACCTTGTCTTTTTCTACAATGCCGACGCAGAAGCCGGCCAGGTCGTAGTCCTCGGCCTGGTACATGCCGGGCATTTCCGCTGTCTCGCCGCCGATCAGCGCAGCGCCCGCCAGTTCGCAGCCGCGGCCGATGCCCGTGACCACGTCGGCGGCAATGTCCACATCGAGCTTGCCGGTGGCGTAGTAATCGAGGAAGAACAGCGGCTCGGCGCCCTGTACGATAATATCGTTGGCGCACATGGCGACCAGGTCGATGCCGATGGTGTCGTGCTTGCCGCTGTCGATGGCGAGTTTGAGTTTGGTGCCGACGCCGTCAGTGCCGGACACCAGCAATGGCTGGCGGTAACGGTCCAGCGGCAGTTCAAACAGGGCGCCGAAACCGCCGAGGCCGGACACCACGCCGGGGCGGTGGGTTCTGGCGACGACGGGCTTGATGCGTTCGACCAGTGAATGACCGGCATCGATATCGACGCCGGCGTCACGATAACTGATCGACGAACCGGGGGTTGAGGAATTCTGGCCGGACACAGCGGACTCCAAACGGGAAAAGCCCCATATTACTAGGAAACCGCCGCCGGCGAAATGCACCTGCTGTGGGGGTGGAGGTGCTGAGTGAGCTTCCCGACCTATGGTAAGGTACGGAATCGGGATTTCCGGGGGATATGAATGAAAGGTTCGATGTTGCGCCGCGCGCTGCTTTGCGGGCTGTGTTTGCTGGCGTTTGATCAGAGTGCGCTGGCGGCGCATCTGGACAAGCTGTTTCAGGCCGATGCGCCAGCCACGGGGCGTGACGTGGAGGCGCGCCAGGCGGCACTGCAACAGGCGTTGGCCACGGTGCTGGTGCGGATTACCGGTGACGCCGGTGTGGTCAACAGCGAGGCCGGCCAGCAACTGCTCGACAAACCGGGGCGGTTTGTCGCCCAGTTTCGTTTTAGCGAAACGCCCTCCACAGTCCCCGGTGAAGCCGCAATGTTGCGCCTGTGGGCGCAGTTCGATGAGGTGGCACTCAGGCGCGCCTTGCGCGAACGGGGGTTGCCCTACTGGGGGCGCGATCGGCCGGATGTGCTGGTCTGGCTTGCCGTGGATGACATGGGCCGGCGTTTCCTGGTGTCCGATAGCAGCGAGAACTCGCTGGCGGGCGAGCTGCGCGATGCGGCGCAACAGTTCGGCTTGCCGGCCAGCCTGCCGCTACTCGATCTTCAGGATCAGCACGCGGTGAGTTTCTCCGACCTGTGGGGGGGCTTCCTGGGCGCTGTACAGAAAGCCTCGGAACGCTATCGCCCGCAAGTGGTGCTGGTGGGTCGGCTGGAGCATTCGCGCGGTGACTGGAGCGGGCAATGGTCCTTGCTTGGCGCCGGCGCGCGGCAGAACTGGGCCACCCATGCCGCCAGCGGGGAGGCAGTGGTTCACGCGGGTGTGGCAGAGGCCGCCGGTCTGCTGGGGACGCAGTACGCGATGGTCGCCAGCGACCAGACCAGCCAGGTGGTGTCGGTCCAGGGTATTGGCAAGCTGGCGGATTACGCCAGGGTGCAGGCTTACCTGGCGTCGCTGAGCCCGGTGGAACAGGTTCAGGTGGCGATGGTGGCCGGTGATGAAGTGCAGTTTTCGTTACGCCTGAATACCTCTGAACAAAGCCTGATGCGGCTGATCCGGCTGGGCAGGACACTGGAGCCGGTCAATGATGACAGTGACTGGCAGTTCCGACTGGTCCACTGACGGCACAGCGATGCGCGCACGCGATATTCCCAACCTGATTACCTTTGGCCGTTTCGTGCTGGTTGCCCCGGTCACCTGGGCCTTGCTGAAGGGGCACTATACGTTGGCGCTGGTGCTGTTTTTTGTTGCCGGGTTTTCCGACGCGCTGGACGGGTTTCTCGCCAAGCAATTCGACTGGGGCAGCCGGCTTGGCGCGCTGCTCGATCCTCTCGCCGACAAGGCGCTGCTGATCTCCTGTTATGCCGCGCTGGCCTGGACCGGTTTCCTGCCCTTCTGGTTACTGGCGCTGGTGGTGCTGCGCGATGTCGTCATCGTGGCCGGCGCAATCCTCTATAACTACCGCGTGGAACGGCTCGACGCGCATCCCACGCTGGTGAGTAAACTCAATACCCTCCTGCAGATTATGCTGGTGTTGCTGGTAATTGTTGACCAGGCAAGCGGCTATGGTGAGACTCGCTGGATTACCTGGCTGGTCTATGCCGTGACGGCAAGTATTGTCTGGAGCGGTGCGGATTACGTGATTACCTGGGGCCGCCGGGCGCGGGACCATTCGTGACGCGTCAGCTGGTGCTGGAACTCAAGCTGCGCGCATCGGCGCGCTTTGCCGGTTATATTGCCGGCCCCAATGCAGAACTGGTGCGCCAGTTACGCGACTGCGCCACGGGTGTGGGTGAGGCTTTCATCTTCTGCTGGGGCGCCAGCGGTTCAGGGAAGACGCACCTGTTGCAGGCGTGCTGCCACGCTGCTACCGAACACGGCCGCAGCGCCGCCTACCTTCCCCTGAATGATATCGACGCACTGCCGCCGGACGTGCTGGAAAGCTGGGAACAGTTCGACCTGGTGTGTCTCGATGATATCGGGCAAATCGCCGCACGACCGGCGTGGGAGGAGGCGGTGTTTCACCTCTACAACCGGGTGCGCGAGCACGGCGGCCGGCTGGTGGTCAGTGCGGCCTGTGCGCCGGCGCAACTGGGGATAGGCCTGGCGGACCTGGTGTCGCGGTTGGGCTCGGGGGTGGTGTACCCGATTCACGCGCTGGATGATGCGCAGCGGTGCGAAGCCATGCAGTTGCGGGCAAGGCAGAAAGGCTGTGAGCTGCCGGATGAAACGGCGGCGTACCTGTTACGCCGTCTGCCACGCGAGTTGCCGGTCCTGTTCGATACACTGGATCGGCTGGATGAGGCGTCGCTGGCGGCACAACGCAAGCTGACGGTGCCGTTTGTGAAATCAGTGCTGCGCTCTTGAAGAACTTGCCCATCATTCCGAACCCGTAGGTTGGCGCTGAGCGCAGCGAAGCCCAACGTTGCGGAGCTGTTGGGCTTCCTTCGTCAGCCCAACCTACTACTGAATTACCCACCTGTAGGAGCGGGCTTGCCCGCGAATCCGCCGTTGTTCGCGGGCAAGCCCGCTCCT
>CAYYAP010000136.1:0-6517 GCA_964469575.1 uncultured Thiohalobacter sp. | reverse complement strand
CAGTAACCTGGTGTGCTTCATCGATAACGAGGAAGCCTCGCTCAACGAGGTGATGAAAGAGCTGACTGAGGCGTCGCGCTACTAATTTGGTGCTCCCTAGGGGAATCGAACCCCTGTTACCGGCGTGAGAGGCCAGTGTCCTGACCGCTAGACGAAGGGAGCTAAAGAACGCTGAATGGAACCAGCAGCGGTGTTATTATACGCCCAAGCGATTCAGGGACAAGCTAATTAGAGTGAAGAATCAAGGCGATATCGCGCCCGGTAGTCAACCTGTCACTATCCCACGGCCAGAGCACAGCATTTCGCGCGCCAGCGTCAGCTCGGCGGCGCTCAAAGTGTTGTACGGGCTGAAAGAAGCCGGATACCAGAGTTTTCTGGTCGGTGGTGGTGTGCGCGACCTGTTATTGGGGCGGGAACCCAAGGATTTCGACGTAAGCACCGACGCTACGCCGGAACAGATACGCAGTCTGTTTCGCAGCTGCCGGCTGATCGGGCGGCGTTTCCGGCTGGCGCATGTGCGTTTTGGCCGCGAGGTGATCGAGGTCGCCACCTTCCGCGCCCGTCACGACGAACAGTCTGACGAGGACAACGACAGCGCCCACTCCGAGGAAGGCCGTATCTTGCGCGATAACGTGTTCGGCAGTCTTGAGGAAGATGCCTGGCGGCGCGATTTCACCATCAACGCGCTGTACTACGACATCAAGGACTTCTCTGTCGTGGATTATGTCGGTGGCCTGGAAGACCTCAATGCCGGGACCCTGAAGCTGATCGGCGACCCCGAGACGCGCTATCGCGAGGACCCGGTACGCATGTTGCGCGCCGTGCGTTTCGCCGCCAAGCTGGGTTTCCGTATACACCCGGATAGCGAAGCACCCATGCCGCAGCTGGGGGAATTGCTGGAAAATATTCCCTCGGCGCGCCTGTTCGAGGAGGTGCTCAAGCTGTTCCTCGGCGGTTGCGCGATGGAAACCTTCGAATTACTGCGCCACTACGATCTGTTCCGTTATCTTTTCCCCCTGACCGATGAGGTGCTGGACCACGAGGAACAGGGTTTCCCGATTACCTTTGTCGCCCGCGCACTGGAAAACACGGACAAACGCCTGGCGGAAAGCAAGCCGGTCACCCCGGCCTTCCTGTATGCCGCCTTGTTGTGGGAACCCGTGCGGCTGCGTACGCAGGAACTGATCGGGCAGGGCGCGAGTCCACTGGAGGCCGCGCAGATCGCCGGCAACGAGGTCAGCGCGGCGCAGGTACAGGCCACCTCGCTGCCCAAGCGTTTCAGCTTTCCCATGCGCGAGATCTGGCTGTTGCAGCAGCGGCTGGAAAGACGCCGCGGCAAGGCGCCGTACCGGATGCTGGAGCACCCGCGTTTCCGTGCTGCCTATGACTTTCTGTTATTGCGCGCCGAGGTGGGTGAAGCCCCCACTGAACTGGCGGAGTGGTGGACGGACTTTCACCAGTTGAACCCCGTCGATCAGGCCAAAAAGGTTGAACCGGCGCCGACCCGTAAACGCCGGCGTCGGCGCAGAAAAAAGAAACCGGCTGCGGGTAGCGATGACTGAGGTGGTGGCGTGGATCGGGCTTGGCAGTAATCTGGACGACCCGGCCAGGCAGGTGAACACCGCCCTGACGGCGCTGGATGGCTTGCCACAGTCACGCTTGCTGGCCTGCTCAGGCCTGTACCGCAGCCCGCCGATGGGACCACAGGATCAGCCTGACTATATCAATGCCGTTGCCAGCCTGAAAACCGCCTTGCCCGCCGAGGCGCTGCTGGAAGCCCTGCAGTCGATCGAGCAGGCGCACGCGCGTGTGCGTGGCGAGCACTGGGGACCCCGCACGCTGGACCTGGATATTTTGCTGTATGGTGATGACATCATTGAGAGCCCGCGCCTGAGCGTGCCACACCCGGGCCTTGCGCAGCGCCACTTTGTGTTGACGCCGCTGGCCGAGATTGCGCCGCAACTGTCGGTGCCGGGTCTGGGTAACGTGCAGGTCTTGCGGGACAGGCTGGGTAACGAGGGTCTGGAGCGGGTGGCCGATGCCGAATGGCATGCCAGCGCGTCGGGTCCTGATGGAACTGAATAGAGAAAAACAATGCAAAACCCGGGTTTTATCGTAGTAGAAGGGCCGATTGGTGTCGGCAAGACCAGCCTCGCGCGACGCCTGGCGGAAACCTTTGGTAGTGATTTGTTACTGGAAGGCGCGGCTGAAAACCCGTTCCTGGACCGGTTTTACCGTAATCCGCGTGCCGCCGCCATGCAGACCCAGCTGTTTTTCCTGTTGCAGCGCGCCCAGCAGATGCAGGAGCTGCGTCAGGGCGATATGTTCGAACCGGTGCGGGTGGCGGATTTCCTCATGGACAAGGACCGGATCTTTGCCAAACTGACACTGGATGCCGAGGAATACAAGCTCTACGAGCAGGTCTACTCGCACCTCACCATCGA
This sequence comes from uncultured Thiohalobacter sp., assembly GCA_964469575.1. Taxonomy (GTDB): domain Bacteria; phylum Pseudomonadota; class Gammaproteobacteria; order DSM-19610; family DSM-19610; genus Thiogranum. The sequence continues at coordinate 4,073 of CAYYAP010000136.1, read as the reverse complement.
CGTGCCGACGCCGGACCTGGTGATCTACCTGCAGGCGCCGGTGGACGTACTGATGAAACGCATCAACAAGCGGGGTATCGCCTATGAACGCGCCATGGAACCGGGTTATCTACATGCGCTGTGCGATACTTATACACGGTTTTTCCATTTCTATGACGAGGCGCCATTGCTGATCGTGAACGCGGCGGATATCAACCTGGTGGAAAGCCAGTCTGACTACGAGATGCTGCTGGAGCAGATGGCGCAGGCAAAGCGCGGGCGTCACTATTTCAACCCGATGCCGCAGGGTCTGCTGGGTGGAGAGCGCGGGCATGGCTAAAGTCGTACCGATCACCACAGAAACACTGCGGCGCATGAAAGCCGACGGTGAGAAAATTGCCGTGGTCACCAGTTACGACGCCAGTTTCACCTGCCTGCTGGAAGACGCCGGTGTCGAGGTGTTGCTGGTGGGTGATTCACTGGGCATGGTCGTGCAGGGGCACGACTCGACCCTCCCGGTCACCCTCGACGACATGATCTACCACAGCCGCTGTGTTGCCCGCGCGGCGAAGCGCGCGCTGCGTGTGGTCGATATGCCGTTTATGACCTGCGCAGGCGTGGCGCAGACGCTGGACAATGCGGCACGCGTGCTGCGCGAAGGCGGTGCGCAGATGGTCAAGCTGGAAGGTGGCGAGCTAATGTACGAAAGCGTGGAGGCGCTGATGCAACACGGTATCCCGGTGTGCGGCCACCTGGGCCTGACGCCGCAGTCGGTCCATCAGCTTGGCGGTTACCGCGTGCAGGGGCGTGACGAGCAGGCGGCCACACGCTTGCTCGATGAGGCGATCGGGCTGGAACAGGCCGGCGCCTCGATGCTGGTGCTGGAATGCGTGCCGTCGGCGCTGGCGAAACAGGTCAGCGAACGCCTGCGTATCCCGGTGATTGGCATCGGCGCCGGCGTGGACTGTGACGGCCAGGTGCTGGTGCTGTATGACCTGTTGGGCATCACACCCGGCAAGCGCCCCAGGTTCTCGCAGAACTTCCTCGACGGCACGCGCGATATCCCGGCGGCGCTGGAGGCCTATGTGGCGGCTGTCAAGGCAAAGCAGTTCCCTGCGGCTGAACACACTCTGGCCTGATCATGGAAACCTCTGCGTCGGTTGAAGCCCTCCGGGCGCAGGTCAGCCGCTGGCGGCGCAATGGCGAGCGCATCGCCTTTGTCCCGACCATGGGCAACCTGCACGAAGGCCACCTGCAACTGGTGCGCGAAGCGCGCGCCGTGGCGCCGCATGTTGTGGCCAGTATCTTCGTCAATCCCTTACAGTTCGGCCCCAACGAGGACCTGGACAACTACCCGCGTACCCTGGAGACCGACCAGCAAAAGCTGGCTGCCGAAGGGGTAGACCTGCTATTCGTCCCGGCGGTGGAGACCATGTATCCGCGTGGCGCGCAGCACAGTACCCGGGTCGAGGTGCCGGATGTGAGCCAGGGCCTGTGCGATGATTTCCGGCCCGGGCATTTCACCGGGGTGGCGACCGTGGTGGCGAGACTGTTCAACCTGGTGCAGCCGGACGTGGCGCTGTTCGGGGAAAAGGACTACCAGCAACTGGCGGTAATCCGGCGCATGGTCGACGACCTGGGCTGGCCCATCGACATCCGTGGGGTGGCGACCGTGCGCGAAGCCGATGGCCTGGCGATGAGTTCGCGTAACCAGTATCTGAGCGAGGAAGAAAGGCGTATTGCTCCGCTGTTGTACCAGACGTTATGTCAGCTGGTCAGCGAGGTGAAGGCGCAAAAAACCGACTACCGGGCGCTGGAACGCACCGCCATGGAGCGCCTGGCACAGGCGGGATTCACGCCAGAATATGTGGAAATTCGCCATGCCGACAGCCTGCGACCGGTCAGCACGGGCGAGCTGAACTGCGTGGTGATGGCGGCCGCGCGGCTTGGCGCGGCGCGGTTGATTGACAACGTTCGGGTCTGATAACGAACCGGACGGTTTGCAGGCCTCTGTAGAACTTGGGATAATACGGTTGTCACTAAACTCAGGAAGCCCGACGGATGCAGATCACCCTGCTGAAATCAAAATTGCACCACGCCCACGTCACGCATTCCGAACTGGAGTACGAAGGGTCGTGCGCGATCGACAGCCACTTGCTCAAGGCGGCGGGTATCCACGAGTACGAGCAGATCCATATCTATAACCTGGCCAACGGCAATCGGTTTACCACCTATGCCATTCGCGCCGAGGCGGGTTCCGGCGTGATTTCCATTAATGGCGCCGCAGCCCACAAGGCGAATCCGGGTGACCGCATTATTATTTGCACCTATGGCGTTTTCGATGAGCAGGAGGCGGTAAGCTTCCAGCCAAAGCTGGTGTACCTGGATGCAGACAACCGTATTGTCCGGCAGGGTAACGCGATTCCGGTGCAGGTGGCCTGACCGTTACAGCGCCGGCGTTTTAATCCTGAAAGCGGGCGAGACTTCCACCGGTAAACGGTCCTTGTCTGTGATCCACAGCAAAATGTCATAGTAACTGCGGATGTTCTCCACATAGCGAACCGGCTCGCGCCCACGCGCATAACCGTAACGGGTTTTCTTGTACCATTTCTTCCGGCTCAGGCGTGGCAGATATTTTTTTACCACCGTCCACTTGTCCGGGTTAGCGCCTTCCTTCTGCGCCAGAATCCGGGCGTCTTCCAGGTGCCCCCAACCGACGTTGTAGGCCGCCAGCGCCAGCCAGGTACGGTCCGGGTCCTTGATGCGTTCCGGCAGTTTGTGTTTGATGTTCTCCAGGTAGCGCGCACCGCCTTCGATACTGGCCTGAGCGTCGTGCCGGCTCTTGTTGATACCGAGGTGTTGCATGGTGCTTTGCGTCAGCATCATGAGGCCGCGTACGCCGGTCGGGGAAACGGCCTTCGGGTTCCAGTGCGATTCCTGGTAACCGACCGCCGCCAGCAGACGCCAGTCTTCACCCGTGAGTTTGCCGGCTTCTTCAAACCACTTGCGGAACGGCGGCAAGCGCTCCTTGATGTGTTTCATATAACGTCGTGTACCGACATAGTCGAAGTCGGAGACATAGCCGTAGTAGCGATCAAGCAACTGTTCAAGTTTTCCCGAACGGTTCAGGCCGTCGAAGTATTTACGGGCCTTTTCCAGCAGACTGATATCCTCGCCCGGTGGAAAGGCCCAGGCGAGGGGTTCCGGTGCGCTGATATTGAAGGCGACGCGCAGTTCCGGGTAAAAACGTCGATTGATGGCGATTTCATTGGAGTCCGCCACCGTGAAGTCGATGACCTGTTCCCACACCAGGTACAACAGTTGCTCGCTTTCCAGGTCCGGGTTCTCCTGGAATTGCAGCCTGGGATAGGTCGTTTGCAGGCTGCGTAACTTTTCAGCATGGCTGCTCTTTGCAACCACCTCCAGCGTTCCACCCAGGTCTTCCAGACTTTTCGGCCGGCGGCGCCCGCTGCGATACACCAGCTGTGGGGTGATGTGCTGGTAGGCCGGTCCAAAGTTCAGAATACGTTTTCGTCCATCGGTGATGGTCAGGCCGGCAGCGGCAATGTCACCCTTGCCGGTCTGGATACCGTTGAGGATATCCGACAGGGTGTCAGGTGTTTTCAGCTTGAGTTTTACCCCGAGGAATTTTGCAAAACCCTTTGCAAGGTCATATTCCAGCCCGGTCGGGCCAAACGGCCCCTGGTAATAGGTGGTTGCGCCATTACGTGTGAGTACCACCAGTTCGCCGGCGCTCTGCACACGATCCAGCTGCGATTTGTGGAGATCGCATCCGAGCAACAGAAGAAACGGGAGAAGCAGGGCAATGCGCATAGGCGGGGGTGTAAGCAAATTTATATCATCGCTGGCAATTACCCGGGTTAGCGGCTGGTGGTGGAAATTTTTAGCCTTCCAGGCTGGCGCTGGGTTACAATAGCGCCCGCTCGGCGGGGCAGTACCAGCTTGTGCTACTTCCCGTTGATTTTCAAGTAGAAATACCCTGGAGAGGTACCGAAGCGGTCATACCGGCACCGACTCGAAATCGGTTGGGGGCGTTAGCCCCACAAGGGTTCGAATCCCTTCCTCTCCGCCAT
>CAYYAP010000135.1:0-6697 GCA_964469575.1 uncultured Thiohalobacter sp. | reverse complement strand
AGCCGCTTTTAGCTGACTGCCGGGTGGGCGGGGGATAAAAAACAATCGGCTGCGCTGTTTGCAGACGGCCTTACAGCCGCAGAGCGCAGCGGCGTGGCTGCCGGGCATTTACACATAATGTAAATTATGCGGCGAAGCGGACAGTGGGCGAGCGGCGCTCGCCGCTGTTTGGCGTTGTGCCGCTCGACCACTGCGCATAATTTCCGACATTATGTTACTTGCCCGGATCAAAGCCCCCTTGAGGGGGATGGGGGGTGATCCTGGCTGCAACAGTAAAGCCGTCTTTTGGCTTTTCTGTTGTAGCCAGATAAACAGCTACCAACACGGGCGATAGCCGGTGTTGACCGACTCTTTCCACGGAACGATAGCGAAGGCACTGCACTGTCAGGCTGCCACTGCCCTAGCGCGGCGGGCCGCTTGCTGGCTGGAGGCGCTGTGTATACCGTAAGCCATTGCAAGCGGCATGACGCGCGGTCCGGCGGGGCAAGCTGTCCGGCTACTCCGCTGCGTCTGATTGCTCGTCACCGTCCTGGTCATCCTCGTCCTGCTCGGCTTCCAGCATCGACAGCAGTGCATCCCTGTCCTGATCTCGTTGCAGCTTCGCCGGATGTGTCGCCGCGTGGATCTCTTTGAGCTTTTCCACCGACACATGCGTGTAGATCTGCGTCGTCGCCAGGTCCGCATGGCCCAGCATCGCCTGGATGAAGCGCGTGTCCGCGCCGTTATCCAGCATGTGGGTCGCCATCGCATGACGGAACAGGTGGCAGCTTCCGGTCTTCTTGATCCCGGCCAGTTCCATGTAGTGTTTCACCTTTCTGGCCAGCGCATCACGCGGCAAGGGGTCGCCGTAGTCGTTGAGGAACAAGGCTTCTTCATGCACGTTGAGCAAGAGTTGCGGGCGGCTTTCGTTCAGGTACTTTTCCACCCAGGCCAAGGCCCGTTCGCCGATGGGGATGATCCGATCCCGTCGGCCTTTGCCCTCTCTGACGATGACGATGGCGCGGTGCAGGTCGATGTCGTAGACCTTGAGCGCGGGTAGCTCCATGCGCCGCAAGCCGGTGGAGTACAGCGTCTCCAGCAGGGCGCGGTCCCGGAGGCCTGCGACGGTCTCATGGTCCGGCAGGGCCAGGATGGTCTCGATTTCACTGACGCTCAGGATATCGCGCGGCAGGCGCTTGGGTTGTTTGGGCAACACCAGTTCCGAGGCCGGGTTGTACAGCAGGTGATTCTCCTGCGCCAGCCACTTGAAGAAGGTCTTGATGGGTGCCAACAGGCTGTGCTGACTGCCCAGCGTCAGCGGCTTGCCGTCCGGTTTGCGGTAGTAGTAGAGGTGGCGCTGGTAGCGTTCCAGGATCGGTTTGGTGATCGCCTGCGGCTGGTTCAGGTCGCGCTCGTCACACCACTGGATAAAACGCCTAAGCGCGACATCGCGGCGGTTGATGGTCTCCGGGCTGTAGCCCTTGACGGTGAGCCATTCCAGATGGGCGTCCAGATAGGGCGCGATGCCGTCGGGGTCGAGCGGGCGACTGCGTTCCTTGGCCGGTTTCACCGTCGGCCCCGGCTTCTTGCGCAGGGCCATCAGCGGCCCCCTTCAACAGCCAAGGCGGCGATACCGCTACGGTACGATGTATTTTCCTGTTCGCTGCGAAACAGTGCTTTTTCGACCGCTTCAGCATCGGTATCTCTGGAAGCCTTGTCCTGACAGGCTTTGCGGCTGTTTTCATCACCCTGACTCCCCCCTGACTTGGGGCTTACTTGGCCCTGACTTGGAGCTGTCTTTTGGGCTTCCTGCCCTAACTTATTTTCGTCGTACTGTAATTTTTCCGGGTCGATCAGGCCCATCAGATGCTTTTTGTTATCCAGGTCGCCGTCATACAACAGTTCGTAAACGATGGACTGGCCACGCCCGCCGCGATGGATGAGCAGGTATTCCAACTCGGTGAGACGGCGGCAGTGGATTTTCAACTGGCCGTCACTCCAGCCGGTCGCCTCGCGGATGTCGCGGCGGCTAAAGCGGTAGTCCCGTTGTTCCATGCCCTGTTTTTTGCAGGCCACTCCCACCATCGCCTTGATGTGTTTCAGCAGCGTACAGGTCTGCGGCGGCAGTTCATCGAGCGTGCGGCCCAGCACCTCGTGAGCCAGCGCGTTGGCGGTCTCGATGTCCTGGGTTGTCGCCTCGATGTATTCCAGGTCTTGCCCGTTATAGTGCATCGTTTTGATCTCGCGCTGGTGTTGGTGCAGCAGCGCAATGGTGCGGATCAGCGTCAGGTATTTCATGTGGTCACGCCGGGTTCTTGTTTTATCGTCGATAAAGGTCAGTTGCTCGGCAAAAGGATTGGCGACTAAAAGCGGTTTAAGCAGGCGCTGGGCATTGCGGTGCAGTTGCACCAGGTGTTTGCGGTCTTCGTTTTGCAGCAAGCCTTCGAGGGTCTGTTGCTTGCGCTGCATGGCGTGGATGGCCTGGGTTTGTTCTCTCGATTCATTCACCGTGAGTACCAGGCAGCGGTTCATCAGCTCTTCATCGATGTCAATGGCCGTGGTCGTCAGGAACAACATCACCGGGCCTTCGACCCGGTATTGTTTGGTGACCAGGTTGCCGGTGGTCTCGTCCTTGCCGGTGGATGCAATAGTGAGTTCACCTTCCGATTGCAGTAGCTTCAACGCATAAGAAGCGTTCTCCGCGCCTTCTTCTTCGGCGATGGCGAGGATTTTGTTTTTCAGATTGGTCTCGCCCATGTAGAACAGACTCTGCCCGGTCATCGCGGAGTATTGCACCCGCTCTTCTTCGGGCATGAGGTTCAACACCGCATCCATCAACGAGGATTTACCGGCGGCGCTGGTGGACTGGATGATGATGGCCAGCGGCTTGTCCAGCTTGCGACTGACACAGGCCAAGTAGCCGGTCAGCTTGTTGGTCTCTTCGCCGACCACGCCGCAACGGTTGAAGTCGTCGAGGATGCGTTGCATCAGGTGGGGGGATTTCAGCAGCGCCAGGGCTTCGTCCCGCGCCACGTCATCGAGGGTCAGGGCGCTGTCGTTACTTTCCAGCGTTTCCTTGATCTGCGCTTCCTGCAAGGTTTCACATTTCAATAGCACCTTGCCCAGATCGCGTTTGATCACGTCTTCTTTCACCGCCAACTCGAAGGCAGCCTGCTTGATGAACAGACCCCGGCTCTTGGCGGCATACAGGTCGAAGGTGTCCACATGCAATGCCTCACCGCAGGACACCAGCACATTGACCTTGAGCTGGTTGATGCTGAGGTTCTTGTCCAGACCCCGGATGCGGTAGCGGCGATCACCGAAGGACATGATCACTTCATCGGCCTTTACTTCGGCCTCGATCTCGGCCTGGGGCGCTTCGGGTATTACGCTGGCAGGAAGTGGTTTGGCGGGTAGCCTGGACGCTTCTTCTTGGACAGGTGGTTCAGCAGCTAATGAAGAAGATGAGTCCGCTTTTGTCGCTTTCGGCGTCCTGCCTTCCGCGACACTTGTACTTCCCTGTACATCGTCTTTAGTCGCCTTGACTTCCTTCACGACCGGCACCGGCTCACGCTTCGGCGCTTTACCTTTACCCAACCAGACCGCCGATCTAATCACTACGCCCAGACTCTTGCTGGCAGGCTGTACGTGCAAGGCATACTCGTTGGCGTCCATCCCTTTGGGGAACTGGATGCGGTAACAGTCGATGCCTTCCTTGATGAGTTTTTCCGCCAGCTCAGTGGCGGCCTTCTCGCCGGCGGCATCCCGGTCATAGGCGATCAACACCCGTTCGGTTTCATGCTGTTTGAAGGCGGCCAGCAGTTCATCGGTGAAGCCGTTGACGCCGTAGCTTGCCGTGACGTTGCGGTAACCGGCGGCCCAGAAGGTCAAGGCGTCGATCAGCGATTCACAGAGGATGATTTCCTTGTTGTTCGCCAGCGCTTCGAGATTGAACACGCCCCGGTGTGGCCCCGGCAGATAGAGGTGGTAGATGGTGCCCTTGCGCAGGTTGTCATTAAGCTTGCGGCCGTAGAGTTCCCGCACCTGGTTGTCGTTGATGACGGGGATCACCAGTGAACCATTGAAGTGCTCGTGGCCGGACTCGCGCAAAATGCCCAGGGCCTGCAGGCGTCCGCGGATTTCAGCACCGGCCTTGCGGTTCTTTTCCGGCAGACGGTAGGCCAGCGTTCGATTCGCCACGCCCAGCTTGAAGTGCTCGATCAGTTCGGGATGATTCAGGCCGCGTTTGTTGAGGTACTCCAGGGCGTCGGGATTTTGTTTCAAGGTCTGGTGGTAATAGTCCACCACTTGCATCAGCAACGCCCGGTCTTCGGCGCTCACATCGAGGGGCAAGTCCAGTTTGGTGACCGTGGAGCGCTTCACCGGTTGAGCGGCTAAAGAAGTAAAGTCACCCTCGCGCAGCAGCTCGACCGCATGGCGGAAGCTCACGCCCTGGGACTTCATCATCCAGCTAATCACGTCCCCGCCCTCGCCGCAGGCACCGAGGCAATGCCAGAGGTTTTTCTCCGGCGAGATCACCAGGCTGGGTTCCCGGTCATCGTGGAACGGGCACAGGCCGAGGTAATCCTTACCGTGCTTTTTCAGGGCAATGCCCTGGCGCTCGGCCAGGCGCAGCAGGGAGATGTCCTGTTTCAGCCGTTCGATCTGGTCGTCGGGGATGCGGGCCATTCGGTACCTCCTCATATACTTGTCAAGACCATGGATATGTCTTATTCTAGTACACATGTATGGCCTTTTGTCAAACAGCTTCGTATACCGGGGGTAACATGATGGCTCCAGCAATCACCGTATTTTTGACCATGAGCCTACCCGCACGACTGATTGCCCTGCGTAAAGAGCGGGGCCTGACCCAGCAACAGATGGCGGATTCCATCGGGATCCATGTCAACAGCGTGAAGAAGTACGAGTCCGGCCAGGCCCAGCCGTCGCTGGACGTGCTCAAAAAGATCGCCCTGGCGCTCAACGTCAGCACCGACTTCTTGCTATTCGAGGAACATGAACGTGGCCCCAGCGACGAACTGGCGCTCCAGTTCGAGGCGGTCAGCCAACTGCCCGGCGAGGAACAGCGGGTCGTGATGGAGGTCCTGGAAAGCCTGATCATCAAGTACCAGGCCCGCCGCTGGGATACGGCCCGCACCGCGGCGGCCAAGTGAACCGTTAAACGCAAACGATGGAGAACCAGCCTATGCCAAGCGCCAAAGACGCCGCCCGGCAAATCATCGAGCACCTGCCCGAGCAGGCCACCTGGGATGACATCATGTACGAGCTGTACGTGAAGCAGAAGATCGAGGAGGGTCTGAAGGCCGCCGACGAGGGACGCACCGTCTCCCACGAGGAAGCCAGGCGGCGGCTGCTCGGCGATGCGGGTTGAGTGGACCGACCCGGCACTGGATGCCCTCGAAGGCATCCGTGATTACATCGCCAAGGACTCGCCGTACTACGCACGGCGTTTCATCGAGCGCATCTTCGATGCCGCCCAAAAGCTACAGGATCATCCCAGGATGGGCCGCCCGGTCCCCGAGGCTGACCGCGAGGATGTGCGCGAGCTGATCTATCAGGGCTACCGGATCATCTACCGAACCAAGCCCGACCGGGTGCAGGTAATCACCGTCATCCACGGCAGCCGCAACCTGGCGGCTAAAGAAGTAAAGCCCTGGGATGTGGTTTAACCAGCAAGCCCCGCGATAGCGGGGCTTGGGTGGAATGTTCTCGGTAAAAAACTATTCAGAACCTTGCAACGCTTTCTTGATATCTTCCTTCCAGGTAGTCCAAGACAAAATCCCTGTATTGTAGGGTGAATCTGGCCAGCTTGTTGTCACCGCAGGAAACGATGACACTGTCTCCTCAAATTTTTCAAGAGACGGTATGTAGTGAGCAGGGTAACCATACACCTTTATCTCCTTACTAGAATAAATCCTTTCTGCAGGTACCGGGCTCTTCATAATAAAAAAGCGTTTCCAGCTTTGATGATATTGAGACGGCATTATCCATACTTCAAGAGATTCCTTGGCGAGCGACTCCTGATGCCAGATGCCGCTTTTGTCTTTCCAGTGCAAGAAAACATCTCGGTCGCCTTCTAGCACAAGTGAAAGTCCACCCGGCCCCTCATATTTCAACCCGTCATAGTGGCCATAAGGAATCACACCTGTTTTTTCCTCGACCACTCGCCAGGTGCTTGGCATCTTTGCAACGATCCTGTCAGCAAATTGCTTCAGCCGTTCATAATCAGATTCCGCCATGGCAACACCAACGGCGCAGAACCCAAACATTGTAATGAGCACCACGTGTTTGATCGAAAGCATCATCAACGCGGCGGCCCAAATCGGCCACCCGGCGCACCAGGATACGTCAAACCAGAATTCTCAACTGCATCCTGAATGGCGTTATGACAATCATTGACGAAGGGGAACCACATGCCGTTGTTTTGGTTCTCCCGCATGAAATCCATGATGTCTTTCTCTTTACCCTTACTACCCTCCACATCGTTACATGAATCACCCCCAGCACGACCTTTTTCATTTGAATCCGCCCCACTCCCTGAGCTACCGCGCATTCCTTCCGCCGTATTCGTGGTGGTATCCCATGCGTAAGCATGGTTCCCCACAAACGGGAAACCATTCACCTTACGATTACATACCAGAATTTCTAAGCCGAGAGGATCAACCCAGTTGACGGGGTTGTTTGCAACATAGGTATA
>CAYYAP010000134.1:0-6742 GCA_964469575.1 uncultured Thiohalobacter sp. | reverse complement strand
TTCCTGCAACAGGATACGTGTACCGCCCATCGCCAGCACCTGGGTATCGATAAACTTGAAACCCAGCGTACCCAGGGTCAGCATGTCACCGTGCTTCAATAACTGCCGCTTGACCGGTTTGCCGTTGATAAAGGTGCCGTTCGTGCTGCCCAGGTCCTCGATATAGACTTCCAGAGCGTCATCCAGGTACGCGCTGGCCGCCAGGGTTATGCGCGCATGGTTACCACTGACGCTTTCATCGTCCGGCTGCACCGTGTTACCGGGATTACGCCCGATACCAAACACGCCTTCCTCCAGCGTATGTTCGGCCACCACATTGTGGTCCGCAATCTGTAGCAGTTTGTACATTGTCATTCACCTCATGTTGTCGAAAAATCTCAGGCTGTCTTGCGCCGGCCGCCGCGGAACTGCGCCCGACACTTGCGGATGGCTGCTGCCATATCTGCACCGCTGGCGAAGCGCTTCGCAGGCACCTTGTGCAAGGCGCGTCCCACCATGCGCCCGACACAGCCGGGCAAGCCGCCGCGGTATTTTCGTAACGGCGGCATTTTCTGGTTGGTGATGCGGTACATCAGCGCGGCAACGGAATCCCCCTCGAAAGGCAGGCGGCCGGTCAGCAACTGGTAGAGCGCCACGCCCAGTGAAAACAAATCCGACTGCCCGCTGATTTTTGCCCCGGCCACCTGCTCGGGTGACATGTAGGACGGCGTACCCAACACGGTGCCGGTACGGGTGCGCTTGCTGTCCAGAATCCGCGCCACGCCAAAATCGGTGATTTTCACGGTACCCTCGTCACGATCGTAGAGGATGTTCCCGGGCTTGATATCACGGTGGACGATCCTGTTACCGTGTGCATAGTCCAGTGCATCGGCCACCTGCGCGACAATCTCCAGCACTTCCCAGACCGGCAGCAGACTGGCGCTGTCTATCCACGCATCCAGACTTTTGCCGGCCACATAATCCATGGTCAGGTAGGCAAGATCATGCTCCTGGCCCACATCATGGATGCTGACAATATTCGGATGGGTCAGCCGCCCGACCGCTTCCGCTTCCTGCAAGAAACGTTTTGCCACCTGCTCCTGCTCACCGTCCCCGTAACAGTCCTGCAACGGCAGGGTCTTGATCGCGACCTGGCGGCCGATGGCGGGGTCCTCTGCGAGGTAAACCGTCCCCATCGCGCCACGCCCCAGTTCCCGTTCCAGCTGGTAGCGGCCCAGCCGTGGCAGCGCCACCACCGGACTGTCCAACACCAGCGTCTGGTTGAGTGCAGCGCCATTCGCACCCGGGAAACGTTCCACCAGCGTTGCCAGTTTGGCGGCACGCTGCGTGACATCACGGAAACCGGCAGCACGGCTTTCCAGCAGCGCATACACCTCGCTGGCGCGGTTCATCTGGCGACGGCGCTCAAACTCCAGACCCAGTTCATATAATGCCTCCAGCGCCTCGGGTGCCGGCAGACAGGGCCGATACTGCGCCAGCGCCGGTTCCAGCTGCCCCTGCGATACCAGGTGGCCACCCAGCGCAAGGCGCGCATCAAGGGTCTGTTGATGCAGGCGCATCAGTCCGGCCCGCCGGCGACAAACCAGCACCAGAATCAGCTGCGTCATGCACAGGTACACAACCGGGACAGTGACAGGTAGCCAGACAGCCTTCGCCATCAACATCAGCACGCCCGCATTCAGCAACATAAACGCCAGCAAGGCCGAGGGCACCAGCGCCCGACCCTCATGCCAACGCGCCGGCAACAGTATCAGGTAGAGGGCAAGCAACAACACCAGGCCACGTTGCAGCGCATAAAACCAGGCCGGCATCACCCATGCATTGCCTGTCAACAGACTGTCCAGCGCCTGCGCAGACCAGCTAACAGGGGAATACTGTCGACCATCCGGCCCCGTCAGCAGCGGCGCCAATGCAGGCGCCGTCAAACCCAGCACCAGTATCCTGTTGTTCAGTTGCCGGGCTGCGCCATCGTCACGCATCAGCTGTTTCAGCGAATAAACCGGCACTGGAGTTGCCGGGCGCGGGTAATAGCGCAGGTCAGGCGCCATCGTGAGAAGCCGGGGCAGGTGCAAAAATTGACGCCCGGCGTCATTCCGCCGCATGCCGGAATCCGGGCTGGTGGTAGTCCGCTGTATCAGCTGCAGACCGACACCGGGTGTTACAAGCGGCTTTATGTCCGGCTGGGCTGCCGTCAGCAATGCAAGCTCAAAACCTGGCAAACTATTCCCGGCTACCCGGTAGGCCAGTGGAATACTGTTGACCCGGCTGCCAGGGGTGTAAACCGCACTGATACCGACAGTGGCCGAATCGAGAAAACGGGACAGCGGAGGCTCCGGGTCTATATCGACCGGTCCCGGCGCTGCAGACAACCACTGCCAGAGTATTTGCTGCAAAGGCGCATTGCCGGCGGCTATCGGCAGACGAAAACGCGCCAGCGCCTGTACCCTGCTCTGTACACGCTCACCACGACGGGCGGGTATTGCCAGCACGACAGGTCCGGCCTTGCGCAGCACCCCTGCCAGCCTGGCATCCGTATCCAGCTGCTGCAACCAGGTCTCCGCCTGTTTACGCGGTGCTGCCGCCAACGTGTCGAGTGTCTCGCGCATACTGCCAATGGCCGCCGGCGTTTCGGCGCCGGAGAGCGGTACCAGTACGCCCACGGCGGCAGGATGAAACTGCTGCAGTCGCGCAATCACTTCCGCCAGCCGACCGCGTGACCAGGGCCAGTCACCATACGCATCCAGCGTGGCGTTATCGATAGCCACGGCGGCAACAGAACCGGATGACTCCGTCACAGACGTAAACTGCCCGACGAGTGCCGGCAATAACGACTCGACGTACCCGGTTGGCCGGGTGAAACTCGCAGCCAGCGCTACCAACGCGGCCAATATGACCACGCCACGATAGATTACCCGGGAAGAGGCGCCCGATGAAAAAAGAACCATGTAAATATACCTGCCGTATTCACAAGGCTAGCGGTCGTCACGGGGCTGTCTTGACTACGCGGGGGCAGGTCGGGCCGCAGGATGACAAAAGTTTGAACCCGTTCACACTTTCACGCTGGAACCGCTACGCGTTCCAGGCAGTGGCCTGTTGTACTATTTATAGGATTCCGGTTCCCGGATCGCCGGGATAAACTTGCCTGACATCAATACGACATAGTAGTGGAGGACCGGTTTGCCATCTTTCATGGACTGCATCACAACCATGTAGTGCCAGACAGCCTTACGACGGGGGATCTGCCGTAACTGCACTTCCTTCAGGGTGGCATCCCGCATGGCCGGAATGTTCGCCAGGTGTTCCCGCACCGTGGCAAGCGCCTTGACCAGGCTCAGAGGCGGTGCGCCTTCAAACGGCACCCAGTGTGCCCCGCTGTCAATGTCGCCTTCGCCAACATAAATAACAATGCGTGCGCCATCGACCCCCTCGATCATTTCAACCGGGAATTTAAATGCCAACACGCTGCTACTCAGCAACAGTAAAAAACCCGCCAGTACCACTCGAAACATGCCCCGTTCTCCCGATCTGTTTTTTTTGGCGCAGACGCCGCACCACCCGGGGACAGGAGGATAGCACGACATGGTCGCAACCCAACCTTTCTGCGCCAGTGCGGTATAATCCCCGCCCATTCTTGTATCCGAACCAAAGACTACTGATTTCCATGGAAAAAACCTACGACCCCCACCAGATTGAGCAGCGCTGGTACCAGCATTGGGAAGACAAGGGATATTTCACACCTGGCGGTGAGGGCAAGCCCTACTGCATCATGATCCCGCCGCCCAACGTCACCGGCAGCCTGCACATGGGCCATGCCTTCCAGGATACGCTGATGGACGCGCTGACGCGTTTTCATCGTATGCGTGGTGACAATACCCTGTGGCAGTCCGGTAGCGACCACGCCGGTATAGCCACCCAGATGGTGGTGGAACGCCAGCTGGAAGCAGAAGGCAAGACACGCCATGACCTCGGTCGTGAGGCCTTTATCGAGCGGGTGTGGGCATGGAAAAAAACCTCCGGCGGACACATCACCCGGCAGTTACGGCGCATGGGTTCCTCACTGGACTGGGAACACGAACGCTTCACCATGGACGAGGGCCTGTCGGATGCGGTGAAAGAGGTCTTTGTCCGCCTGTACGAGGAAGGCCTGATCTACCGCGGCAAGCGGCTGGTGAACTGGGACCCGGTACTGCACACCGCCATTTCTGACCTGGAAGTGCTGTCGCGGGAAGAAAACGGCCACCTGTGGCACATGCGTTACCCCTTCAGTAACGGCACCGGCCAGCTGGTGGTGGCAACCACCCGCCCGGAGACACTGCTCGGTGACTGTGCCGTCGCCATCCACCCGGGTGATGAACGCTACAAACACCTGCTCGGTGAGTTCGTTGAACTGCCGCTGACCGGGCGCAGGATTCCGGTGATTGCCGATGAACATGTTGATCCCGAGTTCGGGACCGGCTGCGTGAAGATCACCCCGGCGCACGATTTCAATGACTACCAGGTCTGGTTGCGCCACCGTGACGAGAGCGCCATCAGCGAACAGCCGCACGGCGGCCTGATCAACGTTTTCACACGCGACGCCGCCATTCGTGACAACGAGCCGGAAGAAGACGGGCTGATCCCTGAAGCCTACATCGGCATGGACCGCTTCGTGGCGCGCAAGCAGATCATCGAGGATCTGGTATCACAGGACCTGATGGAGAAGATCGAAGATCACACGCTCATGGTGCCACGCGGCGACCGATCCGGTTCTGTCGTCGAACCCTACCTGACCGATCAGTGGTACGTGCGCGTACAGCCGCTGGCCGACCCGGCCATCAAGGCCGTCGAGGATGGCGATATCCGCTTTGTGCCGGACAACTGGAAAAACACCTATTTTGAGTGGATGCGCAACATCCAGGACTGGTGTATCTCGCGGCAGATCTGGTGGGGCCATCGCATTCCCGCCTGGTACGATGATGAGGAAAACGTCTATGTTGGCCGCGACGAAGCCGAGGTACGCAAGCAGCACAAACTTGATGACACTGTTGTACTGCGCCAGGACGATGACGTACTCGACACCTGGTTCAGCTCGGCGCTGTGGCCATTCAGCACACTGGGCTGGCCCGAACAGACCGACCGCCTGAAAACCTTCTACCCGACCAGCGTACTGGTCACCGGCTTTGACATCATTTTCTTCTGGGTCGCGCGCATGATCATGATGGGCCTGAAGTTCATGGGCGATGTGCCATTCAGGGAGGTTTATATCCACGGCCTGGTGCGTGATGCGCACGGCAACAAAATGTCCAAGTCCAAGGGCAATGTGCTCGACCCCATCGACCTCATTGACGGTATCGACCTGGAATCACTGGTCGAAAAGCGCGCCGGCAGCATGATGCAACCGCACCTGGCGGAAAAGATCACCAAACAGACACGCAAGGACTATCCCGACGGTATTCCTTCCTTTGGTACCGATGCGCTACGCTTCACCTTTGCCGCCATGGCATCGACCGGGCGCGACATCAACTTCGACCTGAACCGGATCGAGGGTTACCGCAACTTCTGTAACAAACTGTGGAATGCCGCACGCTATGTGCTGATGAACACCGAGGACAAGGACTGCGGACAGACCGGTGGTGAAACCGAACTGAGCAGCGCCGACCGCTGGATACTGTCGCTGCTGCAACAGACCGAACAACAGGTTATCAACAACGTGGAGGGCTACCGGCTCGACCTCGCTGCACAAGCCATCTACGCGTTTATCTGGGATGAATACTGCGACTGGTACCTGGAGTTATCCAAAGCCGTACTCACCAATGAAACCGCCAGTGAAGCGGCACTACGCGGCACACGCCAGACACTGGTGCGGGTACTGGAAACAATACTGCGCCTGGCGCACCCGATCATTCCGTTCATCACCGAGGAAATCTGGCAACGCGTCGCACCGCTGGCCGGTGTTAAAGGTGAAACCCTTATGCGCCAACCCTACCCGCAAGCGGATGAGGCGCTGATCGACGAAGATGCCATGGTGGAAATCGACTGGGTCAAACAGTTCGTGCTCGGCGTGCGCAAAATCCGCAGCGGCATGAACATCGACCCGCGCAAGTCACTGCCGGTCCTGTTGCAAAACGGTAGCGATACCGACCGGCAACGCCTCGACGCCAACCGCGACTTCATCACCTCACTGGGCCGGGTCGAATCCATCGAATGGCTGGGAGAACAGGAAGGCCCGGAATCCGCCACCGCACTGGTCGGTGAAATGAAAGTGCTGATCCCGATGGCCGGCCTGATCGACAAGGAAGCCGAACAGGCGCGCCTTAACAAGGAACTGGATCGCAAGCGCAACGAACTGGAACGCACCGAGAAGAAACTCGGCAATGCCAACTTCGTGGACAAAGCGCCGGCCGCTGTAGTGGAAAAGGAAAAAACCAAACTCGAAGATGCCCGCACCACAATTCGACAGCTGGAAGAACAGCTGGAGAAGATTGCGAAGTTATAATGAAAGGTGGCTAAATTCGTCACGGGCGGTGCGCAGTTATAAATGACCGACTTCGGCCACAACAAGCTATTCGAAGTGGTAGGTTGGGCTGAGCTTGCGAAGCCCAACATGGCGGATCTGTTGGGCTTCACTTTCGTTCAGCCCAACCTACGGGACTTGCCGTCACCCGGAATCTGCTACGAAACCCAAAGCGTTGGCTTGTCGGGGTTTTTCGGTGAATCGGTGCAGCCGAGCATCGCAGCGACATGTGGATGAAGCGATCCCTGT
>CAYYAP010000133.1:2623-6775 GCA_964469575.1 uncultured Thiohalobacter sp. | reverse complement strand
CCTCCGACCACCAGTCCCCCAGACTGGTGCGCTACCAGGCTGCGCTACGCCCCGAAAGAGCGCTGCATGATACAGCATCTGTTAGCGTTTGAGTATCTGTAACAGCTCTTCCAGTTCCATGCGCATCTGGCGCACGATCTGCTGACGCTGACTGACGTCTTCCCTGGCTTCATCGCCGGACAGCTGCTGACGCGCGCCACCGATGGTAAAGCCCTGCTCGTACAGCAGGCTGCGGATCTGGCGGATCATGATCACATCATGGCGCTGGTAGTAGCGGCGGTTACCGCGACGCTTTACCGGCTTGAGTTGCGGGAATTCCTGCTCCCAGTAGCGCAGCACATGCGGCTTGACGCCACACAGCTCGGAAACCTCACCGATGGTGAAGTAACGCTTTCCAGGGATGGCAGGGAGTTCGTTATTGTTGCTGGCTTCCAGCATAGGCCTCTACGCGTGCTTTGAGTTTTTGACCGGGACGGAAGGTGACAACCCGACGGGCGGAAATCGGGATTTCCTCACCTGTCTTGGGGTTGCGGCCTGGCCGCTGGTTCTTTTCACGCAGGTCAAAATTTCCAAATCCGGACAGCTTAACCTGCTTGCCATTTTCGAGTGCGCAACGAATTTCCTCGAAGAACATCTCGACCAGTTCCTTGGCTTCGCGTTTATTGAGCCCCAGATCCTCGAACAGCTTTTCCGCCATATCGGCTTTCGTTAGCGCCATGAGATCACTCTCTTAATTTTGCCCCGAATTCTTGTTCGAGTTGCCCGGTAATGGCTGTCATTACCGAATCAACATCGTCGTCAGTTAGTGTGCGTGAAGAATCCTGTAGAATCAAGCCCAAAGCGATGCTTTTTCGCCCGGATTCTATGCCTTTACCCTCGTAGACATCGAATACCCGCAGATCCTGGAGCAAAGGCCCGGTTTCTGCGCGGATCGTGTCACAAAGCGCGCCGGCTGAGGTCTGCGCATTCACTACTACTGCAAGATCACGGCGGATTGACGGAAATCTTGAGAGTTTTTCAAAGCTTGGCACCCGCCCTTTAAGCACAACATCCAGTTCAAGCTCAAACAGGAAGGTTTTGCCGGGAATTTCCAGCTTTTGCGCCACTTGCGGGTGGACACGGCCCAGCCAGCCCACCTGCTGTTCACCAACATGGATAGCCGCCGTTTGGCCGGGGTGCAGGGCCGGGTGTTTGTCGGCCACAAAGCGGGCCTCCACACCGGCCTGATCGAGCAGACATTGCAGGTCGCCTTTCACATCGAAGAAATCGACAGGCTCGGGCTTTGCCCCCCATTGTTCCTGTAAGCGATCACCGACAACCGCTCCAGATATCACTCTTTCCTGTTTTAATTCACTATCTTGCTGAATAAACTTAAGTCCTGACTCGAAGATACGAATACGGCTCTGCTGGCGCGCAATATTGAATTTCACCACCCCGGCCAGTCCCGGCCACAGGCTGGTGCGCATCACCGACATTTCGGAGGAAATGGGATTCGCCAGCGGCACAGGCTGGATATCCGGCACCATCACAGCCTGGGCATCCGCATCGACGAAGCTGTAACTGATCACCTCGGAATAGTCCCGGTCGACCAGCAGCGTCTTTACGCGATCCAGCGGCGTAAGGGTTTCCGGCGCAGGGCGCAAAGTCAGCTTGCCGCGATTATTGGCGGTGGGTAGCCGGTTGTAACCGAACACCCGACCGATCTCTTCGATCAGGTCAGCCTCAATGGCAATATCAAAACGGAAACCCGGTGGCGTCGCCAACCAGCCCGCCTCAACAGATTCTACACTGATCCCCAGACGGGTCAGGATAGTCTCGACTTCGGCATCATCCGGGACAAATCCCAGCAGGCGTTTAATGCGCGCACGCCGCAAGGTGATCGGCGCCTTCTGCGGCAGATGGCTTTCCGATACCGACTCGCTGACCGGTCCGGCTTCACCGCCGACCAGTTCCAGCAACAGGCCGGTTGCCCGCTCCATGGCACGGCGTTGCAACCCGGCATCGACGCCACGTTCAAAACGGTAGGCCGAATCGGTGGCCAGACCATAGCGACGTGCATGCCCGGCCATTTTTTCCGGGGTGAAGAATGCGACTTCGAGGAACAGGTCACGCGTATCGGCAGAAATACCGGAGTGCTCTCCCCCCATGACACCCGCCAGTGCGAGCGGTTTGTCGTGATCGCAGATCAGCAGCGTATCCTGGTCCGGTTCGATACAGCGCGCGTCGAGCAGCGTCAGGGTTTCACCGGCTTTGGCGTAGCGCACTTCAATCCCGCCGGACAACTGCGCAAGGTCGAAAGCGTGCATCGGCTGGCCGAGTTCGAGCAACACGTAATTCGTGACATCCACCACCGGCCCCAGGCTGCGCAAGCCACTCCGGCGCAGCTTTTCCTTCATCCACAGCGGTGTCTGCGCGTCCGGATTGATACCGCGAATTACCCGGCCAAGATAGCGTGGACAGGCATCCGCTGCCTTCACCTCGATAACAAAGGCATCATTAACAGAAGCCTGCACCGCCGGGATATCCAGGGTACTGACATCCATACCGGTCAGTGTGCCGACTTCGCGCGCCACGCCTTCCATGCCCAGGCAATCACCGCGATTCGGCGTCAGGTCAATATCGATCAGCGCATCGTCCAGCGCCAGGTAGTCACGGATATCCTGCCCGACCGGCGCATCGGCCGGCAGGTCCATGAGACCCTCGTGGTCTTCACTTAAACCCAGCTCACGCGCTGAACACAACATGCCGTGTGATGGCACTCCGCGCAGTTTGGCCTTTTTGATTTTCATGTCGCCAACGCGGCCGCCAATGGTGGCCAGCGGCGCCTTCATGCCGGCGCGCACATTGGGCGCCCCACAGACAATCTGTAATGGATCACCCTCACCCGCCGACACCTGGCAAACGCGTAACTTGTCGGCATCCGGGTGGGCTTCCACCGAGAGGACTTCAGCGACAACGACACCACGAAACGCACCCGCTGCCGGTTCAACGGAATCCACTTCGAGACCCGCCATCGTCAACAGCTCGGCAAGCTGTGCGGTTTCAAGCTCCGGGTTCACCCACTCACGTAACCAGGCTTCACTGAATTTCATAGACGGGAACTCTTGCGATTAACGGAACTGCTGCAGGAAGCGCAGATCGTTTTCAAAGAACAGGCGCAGGTCATCGACGCCGTATTTCAACATGGTCAGGCGTTCCACGCCCATCCCGAACGCGAGTCCGGTATACGCCTCGTTGTCGACGCCCACGTGGGCAAACACGTTGGGGTGCACCATCCCGCAACCCAGCACTTCCAGCCAGCCGGTATGGCTGCACACCCGGCAACCTTCACCGGAACAGATAACGCATTCGATATCGACTTCGGCAGAAGGTTCGGTGAACGGGAAGTACGACGGACGGAAACGCACCGCCAGATCGTCGCGCTCAAAAAAGTCTTTCAGGAATTCGTCGAGCAGGCCTTTCAGATCGGCGAAGCTGACATTTTCATCCACCAGCAGACCTTCCACCTGGTGAAACATCGGCGTATGCGTCAAATCGGAATCGCAACGGTACACGCGTCCCGGGGCAATCACGCGAAATGGCGGCTTGCGATCTTCCATCACCCGGATCTGCACCGGGGAGGTGTGGGTACGCAGCACGCGGTGCGCATCGATGTAAAAGGTATCGTGCATGGCGCGCGCCGGATGGTGCGCAGGAATATTCAGTGCCTCGAAGTTATGGTAATCGTCCTCGATTTCAGGACCTTCCACCGCCTCGAAACCCATCGACGAAAACAACTTTTCAATGCGTTGCAGGGTGCGCGTCACCGGGTGCAAACCGCCACTGCCCTGCCCCCGGCCCGGCAGCGTCACGTCGATCCGTTCCGACGCCAGCGCCTCGGCCAGCGCGGCATTCTGCAACGCCTCCTTGCGCGCCTCGATGGCCTGCTGCACCTGCCGCTTGGCGACATTGATCGCCTGCCCGGCCTGCGGTCGTTCCTCGGCCGGCAGTTTACCCAGCTGCTTGAGCTGCTCCGTCAACAATCCTTTTTTGCCCAGGTACTGAACACGCACCGCATCCAGCGCCTTGAGATCAGCGGCGGCATCGATGGCTTCCCGGGCCTGTTGTTCGAGTGTGGCTAACGCCTCCACATCACATCTCCTGAAAACAAAA
>CAYYAP010000133.1:0-2523 GCA_964469575.1 uncultured Thiohalobacter sp. | reverse complement strand
ACTTCTTCTTTGGCGCCATCACCATAATCATCTGACGGCCTTCCATCTTGGGGAACTGCTCAACGGTAGCCAGTTCCGAAAGATCGCCTTCTACGCGCTTGAGCAAATCACGCCCCAGTTCCTGGTGCGCCATTTCGCGGCCGCGAAACCGCAGCGTTACCTTGACCTTGTCGCCGTCGTTCAGGAAACGGGTCAGGTTGCGCAGCTTGATATTGTAATCACCAATATCGGTACCGGGCCGGAACTTGATTTCCTTGACCTGGGTCTGCTTCTGCTTCTTGCGTGCCGCCTGGCGTTTCTTTTGCTCATCGAAACGGTACTTGCCGTAATCCATGATCTTGCACACCGGCGGTTCGGCCTGCGGTGAAATCTCCACCAGATCGAGACTGGCTTCCCCCGCTTTTTCCAGGGCCTCGGCAAGCGGTACAACGCCGATTTGTTCACCTTCGGCGCCAACCAGGCGTACTTCCGGTCCATCAATACTCTGGTTAAGCCGGTGTTTCAGTTTGTTTGCTGCAGCGATAGTTCATGTCTCCAAAATGGTTCGGCCGCGGCTCGCGATTTCAGCGGTCAGCCCGTCTGACAGGGCTTGCAAGGACAGGCTTCCCAGGTCCTTGCCGCTTCGCGTGCGCACGGCCACAGTATCTGATTCAGCTTCCCGGTCGCCGACGACCAGCAAGTACGGGGTGCGCTGAATTGTGTGCTCGCGGATTTTAAAGCCGATTTTCTCGTTTCTCAAGTCCGAATTGGCCCTGATTCCCTGAATTTTCAAGGTTTCTGCAACTTTTTTCACATATTCGGCCTGATTGTCGGTGATATTCATCACCACAGCCTGAACCGGGGCCAGCCACAGCGGCAACGCGCCGGCGTAATGTTCGATCAAAATCCCGATAAATCGCTCCAGCGAACCGAGGATAGCGCGGTGCAACATCACCGGCACATGCTTGCTGCCGTCTTCCGCCACGTAGGTGGCGCCGAGGCGGTCCGGCATGGAGAAATCCAGCTGGATGGTGCCAAGTTGCCAGACGCGCTCCAGGCAATCCTTCAGTGAGAACTCGATCTTGGGTCCGTAGAAGGCGCCCTCACCCGGTTGCAGTTCCCAGTCCAGTTTCTTGTGGTCGAGCGCATCCTGCAAGGATTTCTCCGCCTTGTCCCAAATCTCGTCAGCGCCAACACGTTTTTCCGGGCGCGTAGAGAACTTGATGATGACGTCCTCAAAACCGAAATCACGGTAGACCTCGAACAACAGGTCGATGAAGTCCGACACCTCGCCAAGCACCTGCGCCTCGGTACAAAAAATATGCGCATCGTCCTGCACGAAACCGCGCACACGCATCAGACCATGCAGGGTGCCGGACGGCTCGTTACGGTGACAGGATCCAAACTCGGCCAGCCGCAACGGCAAATCACGGTAGCTCTTCAGACCCTGGTTGTAGATCTGTATATGTGCCGGGCAGTTCATCGGCTTGATCGCAAACGTGCGCTTCTCCGACTCGGTGATGAACATATCATCCTGGAATTTTTCCCAGTGGCCGGACTTCTCCCACAGGGAACGATCGATAATCGTCGGCGTATGCACTTCCTGGTAACCGTGATCGCGCAGTTTGCCACGAATGTAGTCCTGCACTAGCAGGTAGACACGCCAGCCCTTGTCGTGCCAGAACACCATGCCCGGCGCTTCTTCCTGGGTGTGGAACAGGTTCATGGTCTTGCCGAGTTTGCGGTGGTCGCGCTTTTCGGCTTCTTCCAGCCGGTGCAGGTAGGCCTTGAGTTCATCCTTGTTGCGCCACGCGGTACCATAGATACGTTGCAGCATGGGATTGTTGGAATCCCCACGCCAGTAAGCGCCAGCCACACTCATCAACTTGAAGGCTTTTGGCAGTTTGGCGGTACTGGGCAGATGCGGGCCGCGGCACACGTCGAACCATTCGCCCTGACGGTAGATGGACAGTTCTTCGCCTTCCGGAATAATGTCCTCGATGATTTCGACCTTGTAGGTTTCGCCCAGGTCGCTGAAGGTCTTTATCGCGTCTTCGCGCGTCCACACCTCGCGCTCGATCGGCAGGTTGCGCTTGACGATTTCGCTCATGCGCTTTTCGATTTTCTTCAGGTCTTCCGGCGTGAAGGGTTCTTCGCGGGCAAAGTCATAGTAGAATCCGTTTTCGATGGCCGGGCCGATGGTGACCTGGGTGCCGGGATACAACTCCTGCACCGCCTGCGCCATGATGTGCGCGGCGTCGTGGCGCACCAGTTCCAGCGCATCGTCATCCTTGTTGGTGACAATGGCCAGCTCGGCATCGTTGTCGATACGGTAACTGGTGTCTACCAGCGTGCCGTCAACCTTGCCGGCCAGCGCCGCCTTGGCCAGACCGGGGCCGATATCGGCAGCCACCTCATATACGGTAACAGGGTGGTCGAACTGGCGTCGGGAACCATCAGGAAGGGTGATCGTGGGCATCGCTGAATCTCCAGTGGTGACCCATACGAGAGGCCACTTGTATATAAGGGGACAGATTTATTTAA
>CAYYAP010000132.1:0-6811 GCA_964469575.1 uncultured Thiohalobacter sp. | reverse complement strand
CCCCTGCTTGCAAGCTGCAACAGGGTCAGAACATGTATAACAGACACTTCGGGCTGTCGGCAGCCCCGTTCCGCATTACCCCCGATACACGGAAATTTTTTGGCGGCGGCCAACGCGCGGAAGTACTGGATACGCTGATATACGCGATCTGTAACGGCGAAGGCATGGTCAAGGTGACCGGCGAAATCGGCACCGGAAAAACCATGTTATGCCACATGTTGCAGGAGCAACTGCCCGAGTCGGTCGAGGTCGTCTACCTTGCCAACCCCAGCCTGACGCGCGACGAGATATTGACGGTTATCGCGCAGGAACTGGAACTTACCCTGCCGGAACACGCCTCCCACCTGCAACTGCAACAACGCTTACAGGACTACCTGCTTTACTGCCACCGCAAACAACGCCGGGTGGTCGTGTTTATCGAAGAAGCCCAGCAGATGCCCCTGCAGACACTGGAAGAAATTCGCCTGCTGTCCAACCTGGAAACCCGCGATGCCAAGCTCTTGCAGCTGGTCCTGTTCGGTCAGCCCGAACTGGACACGCTACTGGCCAGGCATGAAATCCGCCAGTTGCGAGACCGTATCGGACACACGATCCACCTTGAGCCCCTGACCACGCATGAAGTCGCAGAATACCTGCGTTTCCGGCTCTATAACGCCGGCTATCGGGGCGGGGAGCTGTTTACCCGTGCCGCCTGCCGGCAACTGGCGCTGTCGTCAGGCGGGCTGATCCGACGCCTGCACCTGCTGGCTGACAAGGCGCTATTGGCGGCATTTTCAGCAAATTCAGCGCGGGTGCGCTGGATAGACGCCTGGCGGGCGCGTTGCGATGGACGGCGGACGGCACGCTTTCCTCGTTTTGCCGGGGGCTTGATCGCCGGCGCAGCCGTATCCGTCGTTGCATTAATACTGGCCGGCCCGCCGCAGGCGACCAGACCAGCCGTTACCCGTACTGCGACGATTCCCGCCGTCAACAGCGACATCTCTCCGCTGCTGAAAGCCGCCCGGCAACGGGCGCTCCGTATTCAACCCGCTGCCGGCCTGCCACGGGTTTCGCGGCGCTTGCTGGCATCGCGCGACTGGCTCCGCACAACCCGCGAAGGCCTGACCGTCCAGCTTCTGCTCAGCGACGATGACGATCTTGGAAAAATTGAAAAATTACTGGGAAAACAACCCTATAAAGCTCTATTACTCGATATCTACCTGTCCCGCAGCGAAATCGGCGGACGCCCGCGCTGGAATCTTCTGTACGGTCATTTTGACAGCAAGACCAAAGCTTTGGCGGCGATTGCCGATCTACCGGGTGAGATGCGCAGGCATCAACCCTTTTTACGCTCGATCTCGGCACTACGCAGAGATCACCAGCACGCTGAAACGCTGCCAAACCAGGAATCACAGGGATGAACGGAGCACGTTGGATACGTTATTTACTGCTAGCCACATTGCTGGCCGGTTCAGGCTGCGCACCAACCCCGCCAAGACCGGCAAGTGGGCATATTGACAGCAGCCAGCGCCCCGACGCTTCACACCTGTCCCGTGAAACCATCCCGCCACTGGTC
Source organism: uncultured Thiohalobacter sp. (assembly GCA_964469575.1). Classification (GTDB taxonomy): domain Bacteria; phylum Pseudomonadota; class Gammaproteobacteria; order DSM-19610; family DSM-19610; genus Thiogranum. The sequence continues at coordinate 5,256 of CAYYAP010000132.1, read as the reverse complement.
AGGCAGGCGCCGGTTGTACCGGAACCCGTCCCGGCAAAAGCACAGGAAACCTACACTGTCGTCGTTACCAAGGCGCCACTGGACGAACTGCTGTTTGCGTTGGCGCGTGATGCGCACCTGAACATCGACGTACACCCCGGCCTGTCCGGCAAAGTCACGCTGAACGCCATTGACCAGACCTTGTTGCAGATACTCGACCGTATCACGGCACAGGTGCCTATTCGCTACCACTTCGAGGACGAGTTACTGGTCATCGAAGCAGACCGCCCTTACCTGCGCACTTACTACATCGACTATGTGAATCTCGCCCGCAGCAGCGAGACCACCAATGGGGTTTCGACACAGATTGCCACCACCGGAGGATCGGCAATCCAGACTTCCGGGTCCGGCAGCTCCACCAGCAGGAATCGCAGCACGGGTTCCAACAGCTCCTCTACTTCGGTCACCAGTACCTCAAAAAACCAGTTCTGGGACCACCTACAGCAGAACATCGCCAACATGCTGGGTTTCAAGGCCGATGATGAGAATGTCAGTCAGGCCGTTATCGTCAATGCCGAAACCGGCCTGCTGACGGTTCGCGCTACCCAGACCCAGCACCTGCAGATCCAGGAATACCTGGATCGCCTCATCACCAACGCCCAGCGCCAGGTGCTGATTGAGGCTACCGTAGTGGAAGTTGAACTCAATAATAAATACCAGTTTGGTGTGGACTGGTCGAAGATAGCCGACAAGGGCAATGGCTTCTCCTTTACCCAGAATCTACTCGGCACCAACCTGGTCAATCCACCGCTATTCACGCTCAATTACACGGACAGCAAGAGCTTCGGGGACATCTCCGCCACGGTGAAAATGTTGCAGGAATTTGGCAACGTCAAGGTGCTGTCCAGCCCTAAAATCATGGCCATCAACAACCAGGCTGCGCTGCTCAAAGTGGTCAACAATATTGTTTATTTCACACTGGAAGCCGATACGGTCTCCAACCAGACGACGGCGACTACCACCTTTACCAGTACGCCACATACCGTTCCCGTCGGGTTTGTGATGTCGGTAACACCGCAGATCAGCCGCGACGATGCCGTCACCCTGAATATACGACCCACGATCTCCCGCGTGACCGGCTTTGTTAACGATCCAAACCCGGATCTGGCAAAACAAAACATTGAAAGCCGCATACCACAGATCCAGATACGGGAAATGGAATCTGTACTACGCGTTCGCAGTGGCCAGGTCGCGGTACTTGGTGGATTGATCCAGGACAGCATTGACCTCACCGACCAGGGCATTCCCGGGCTTTCCAGCATCAATTACGTTGGCGATGCCTTTACCTACCGCAATAACAAGATCAAAAAATCCGAGCTGGTCATCTTCATGCGCCCACGGGTCGTCGCCAGTCTGGACAAACCCCTGGATGTGTACAGCGATTATCTACCCGACCCCAATATTCCACTCGGGCCAAGCCGCGCCAGTGACCGGAGGGTACGGCCTTGAGTCTGTTGATGGATGCGCTCAGGCGCGCCGAAAACTCCACCACTGACGCCGACGCTGGCGAGGATTCAAATCCGCCCGCACAGGAAATGGCTGCGCCAACGGAAAATGCAGCGCCGGACCTGTCACTGGAGCCACTCGGTAGCGCAGCATCACAAGCCGGGATTGCCGAAGAAAGCCAACCTGAAACTCGCACCTCGGCAGAGGCTGCAAACGATCCGCCGCCTGTCGAAGAACCCCCCACAGAACCCGAGGCCCTGTCGCATGGCCGCACCCGGCCCGCGCTACCTACGACCCGGACAAAAAACATGCTGATGTTCGGTTCGGGTTTTATTCTCATTCTGACCGCCGTGGGCGGATACTATGCGTGGAAAATCAGCCAGTTTCCGGTCCCCGGTCATTTCCAGTCGGCAACACTGATCCGTGAACCGGTACCAGTCAATACAGCGCCTGCGCCCATTAAACCTGCCATAGCGGACAAAACCGGGACACTTCCCGTAAAAATTGTGACGGCGTCCAGCCCCGTCACAACACCGGCACTTGCGCCACAAATACCTGCTGTCATGCCAGCGCAAAAGGCACGCCCTGACCGGACACTCCACCGTACCGCAACACCCATTCGGATCAGCAAAAAACGCAAGACCTCTACCGTCAACGCACAACTGCACGAAGCCTGGCGCGATTACCAGCAGCATGACTATCTCCGCGCGGAACGTCAGTACAAACAGGTACTGCACCGCTATCCGGATAACCGTGACGCCATGCTGGGCCTGGCGGCTATCGCCCTGTACCGGAATCACGCCAGCGTAGCGCGTCAGTATTACCAGCGCGTACTTAAAACAAATCCCGGCGACAAGCTGGCGCGGGTAGCCCTGCAGTCACTGGCCGGAACGGGTGATGTGCTAAAGGACAGCAGCCAGCTCAAGTTCTGGCTGCAGTCAGACCCGAACAACCCGCAACTGCTGTTTGCACTTGGTAATCACCTGGCCACACTCGGCAACTGGAAGGGCGCACAGCACGCCTACTTCGAAGCCTTCCGACTTGCGCCAACACGCGCTGATTACGCCTTTAACCTGGCCGTGGCACTCGATCAACTGTCGCTCGATACACAAGCGCTGAACTACTATCGCAAGGCCCGCGAGCTGGCCGGCCCTGCAACCCTGTTCAGCATCAAACAACTGGAGCGACGCATTACCCGCCTGGAACACAACGGAGCACCCGGGTCATGACGGCCGTTGCCAAACCCAAACGTATCGGCGATTTGCTGATTGAAAAGGGCATCCTCACCCAGGATCAGCTCAGCATTGCGCTCACCGAGCAGAAAAAATCCCGTGATCAGCTTGGCAAGATTATCGTCAGCCTGGGCTTCGCCACCGAAGCTGTGGTTCGCGACGTACTGGGTGAAGCACTGGGACAGGAAAGTGTCGATCTGTCGAAGGTCATTGTCGATACCGAAGTCCTGCAACTGGTCGGCAAGGATATTGCGCGGCGCTTCAAAATGCTGCCGCTCTCCATCGATAAACAAAAAAATATGCTCTCAGTCGCCATGTCCGACACGTTCAACGTTGTCGCAATCGACCAGTTGCGCGCACTGCTGGGCGGCGAACTGGATATTACACCGGTCCTTGCCGGTGAATCGGAAATCGAAAATGCCATTGACCAGCTATACGGCTTTGAATTATCGGTCGATGGCATACTGCACGAGATCGAGACCGGCAAGGTCGATTACAGCAACCACTTCAGTGAATCTGACGAATACAGCCAGCCGCTGGTACGTTTGGTCGACGCACTGTTATCCGATGCGGTGAAGAAGGGTGCATCGGACATACACTTTGAACCCGAGCATGGCTTCCTGCGCATCCGTTACCGTATTGACGGCGTGCTTCGACAGATCCGCAGCCTGCACCAGAACTACTGGTCAGCCATTGCCGTACGCCTGAAAGTCATTTCCGGGATGAATATCGCGGAAACCCGAGCGCCGCAGGATGGCCATATCTCACTGACCTTATTCGGACGACCCATCGACTTCCGTGTATCCGCGCAACCGACAACACACGGTGAGAATATCGTCCTGCGTATCCTTGATCGCAACAAGGGCATAGTACCCCTTGACGAACTGGGACTCAGTGAAGCCGCTCTGGCTGCCTTGCGTTTGATGATGGCACGACCGGAAGGTATTTTACTGGTGACCGGTCCCACCGGCAGCGGTAAAACCACCACGCTGTATTCCATGTTGAACTACGTGAATAACGAGTCGGTCAACATCATGACCCTGGAAGACCCTGTCGAGTATCCCATGCCGATGATTCGCCAGACTTCCGTGAACGTAGCCGCCAAGCTCGATTTTGCCAGCGGCATTCGTTCCATGTTGCGCCAGGACCCGGATATCATCCTGGTCGGTGAGGTGCGCGATGAAGATACCGCAGACATGGCCTTGCGTGCCGCCATGACCGGGCACCAGGTGTATTCAACCCTGCACACCAATTCCGCTGTGGGTGCGATACCGCGCTTGCTCGACCTCGGTATCGTCCCGGATATTCTTGCTGGCAATATTATCGGTATCGTCGCACAACGCCTGATTCGAAAATTATGTTCGCAGTGTCGAACTGCCGACAAGCCCACAGAACTCGAACACCACTTGCTCGGCCTCGCCGAAGGCGAAAATCCCACGGTGTACCGCGCCACAGGCTGTGAGCATTGCCATCAGTCCGGCTATCGCGGACGCATCGCCATTACCGAATTACTCAAGATCGACAACGATATCGACGACCTGATCGCACGCCGCGCCTCACGCAAGGAAATTCATGATATGGCGATCAGCAAGGGCTTCGAGCCTATCGCCGAAGACGCGCTGCGCCGTGTACTGGACGGTAGCAGCACACTGGAAGAAGTCTCGCGCGTCGTTGATCTCACGGATCGTCTGTAGAGCGCAACAACAATGGCAGCATTCGAATACAAGGCGGTAGACCACTTCGGCAAGCGGGTGCTTGGCCGTATCGAGGCCAGCAACGACGACGACCTGGAACTGCGCCTGACCCGCATGGGCCTGGACCTGGTCAACTTCCGCCCGGCGCGCAATAACCGTTTTCTCGGCGGCCGAAACCGTGTCGACCGACCCGAACTGGTCACTTTCTGTTTTCACCTGGAACAACTCACGCGCGCCGGCGTCCCTATCCTGGATGCACTCACCGACCTGCGCGACAGCGTGCCTAGTCCGCGTTTTCGCGATGTGCTTTCCGCCACCATTGAAGACATCGAAGGTGGTAAAAATCTGTCAGGCGCGCTGGCGGGGTTTCCTCAGGTGTTTGATTCCGTCTTTGTCAACCTGATTGCCGCCGGCGAGCAGAGCGGCAAACTGCCGGAAATCCTTCGCGAACTAACGGAGTCACTGAAGTGGCAGGATGAACTGGCCGCACACACCAAAAAGATCATCATGTACCCGGCCTTTGTCGCACTTGTCATTCTTGGCGTCATGGGTTTCATGATGATCTACCTGGTCCCACAGCTGGTCGGGTTTATTACCAGCATGGGCGGAGATATCCCGTTTCATACCCGGGCGCTGATATTCGTATCTGATATCGTCACCAACTTCTGGTACCTGTTTCTGATTACACCGCCAGTGTTATTCTTCGGTATCCGTTACTGGGCGCGTCACAGCGATAGCGGACGTTACCGGGTAGATCTGTGGAAACTCAATGCGCCGGCCATCGGGCCTATTTACAAAAAGATCATTCTGTCCCGTTTCACCAGCAACTTCGCGCTGCTCTACAA
>CAYYAP010000131.1:0-6896 GCA_964469575.1 uncultured Thiohalobacter sp. | reverse complement strand
GCCCGCTCCTACAAATAGCCGGGTCGGACTCATCCCAGCAATTCCACCCAGTGCACCACCTCGACATCCGCACCGGCCTGAAGCTGCAACAGGCAACCGATATTCGCCGTGGCAATGCATTCAGGCTGTGACGCCTGCAAGGCCTCGAGCTTGTTGTCAGCAAGTTGTTTCGACAGTTGCGGTTGCAGGATGGAATAGGTCCCGGCGGAGCCACAGCACAGGTGTTTGTCGCGTACGGGGGTCAGGGTGTACCCGGCCCGGGTAAGGATATCTTCGACGACACCGTCGAGTGACTGGGCGTGTTGCAGTGTGCAAGGTGAATGAAAGGCAATGCGCCGGCCTTTTACCGGGGTTAATGCCTCAAGGTTCTCATCGCGGATAACCTCGCTGAGGTCGCGGGTCATTGCCGCCAGGCGCGCGGCGCGTGGTGCATAGACCGGATCGTCGGCGAGTAATTGCGCATAGTCCCTGAGCATGGGCGTACAGCCGGTGGCAGTGCTGACAAGGGCCTCGGCGCCCTGTTCGACGGCCGGCCACCAGGCGTCGATGTTGCGGCGCGCGCTTTGTCGTGCGTGCTCGGTGTCGCCGAGGTGAAAGTGCAGTGCGCCGCAACAACCACTCCCGCTGACAGTTTTGAGTTCGATGCCAAGGCGGTCGAACAGGCGGGTGGCGAGTGCGTTGATGTGGGGGGCGGCCGCAGGTTGTACGCAGCCATCCAGCAGTAACATCTGTCGCGGGTGTACGCCAGGTGTGAAGGCCGGTAGTTTGCGGAGTTTCGGAATACGCTTTTTCAGTGCGCGCGGCAGCAGCGGGCGTAGCAGGCGACCAAGTGACAGCAAGGGTTTGATGCGCGTGGTTTCGGCAAACACAAACTGGATCAACCGGCGCTGTATACGTTGCCACCGTGGGCGTGGCACCTGCCGTTCAAGCTGTTCACGGCCGATGTCCAGCAACTTGTGGTACTCGACACCGGACGGGCAGGTGGTTTCGCAGGCGCGGCAGCCCAGGCAACGGTCCAGGTGCTGTTGCAGGCTGGCCGTGGCGGGTGCGCCTTCCAGCACCTGCTTGATCTGGTAGATACGGCCACGTGGGCCATCGAGTTCATCGCCGAGCAGCTGGTAGGTCGGGCAGGTGGCGTTACAGAAACCGCAATGCACACAACTGCGGATGACCTGTTCGGCGGTTTTGCCGTGCGGGGTGGCAAGCAATGCCGGGCTGAACCGTGTCTGCATGGTCAGAGTCCGGGGTACAGGCGGCCGGGGTTGAGGATGCCTTGCGGGTCCATGGCGTGTTTGATGCGTTGTTGCAGTTTCAGCAGTGGCGCGGGTAGTGGGTGGAACACTTCGCTATGTTCCGGCGCGTTGCGGAACAGCGTGGCGTGACCGCCGACGCTGGCGACCAGGTGACGGATCCGGTCGGGTTCTGTGTGGCTGTATAGCCAGCGTTGTGCGCCACCCCAGTCAATGAACCAGTCGCCGTCGAGTGCGAGCGGGGGAGTAGCCGGCGGCACCGACAAGCGCCACAGCGGGTCTGCTCGTCTGAAAAAAGCGTGTTGCTGGTCGCGGAGCTTGTTCCACTCGTCGGGCAGGGTTTCCAGCAGGCCGTCACCGAGCCGGTGTTGCGCATGGCGCAAGCTGTCCTCGTTGCCGGACAGGCGCAGGGTGAGATGGTCATCGTGCCAGCAGGCGGCGGACAGCGGCAGTGGACGGCCGCTCCAGTCGGCGAAACGCCGCAGGGCTTCCGCCTGGTCGCAGACCTGTTTCAGGGTGTATTCACACGCCGGGCGCGGCAGCACCTTGAGCGAGACTTCGGTGATCAGGCCCAGGGTGCCGAGCGAACCGGCCATGAGGCGGGAGATATCGTAACCGGCGACGTTTTTCATCACCTGTCCGCCAAAGCGCAGGATTTCGCCCTTGCCGTTGATGACCTGTGTCCCCAGCACGAAGTCACGCGCGGCGCCGCACCAGGGTCGGCGCGGGCCGGATAAGCCGGCGGCGATGGCGCCGCCGAGCGTGGCGCCCGTGCTGAAGTGCGGCGGTTCGAAGGCAAGCATCTGGCCGTGGTCGGCCAGCAGCGTTTCGAGTTCACGCAATGGCGTGCCGCTGCGTGCCTGGATGACCAGTTCGGAAGGTTCGTAGCTGAGTATGCCGCAGTGTGTTGTCGTGTTGATGGGTTGTTCAGCCGGGCAGGGACGGCCGTAGAACGCCTTGCTGCCACCACCGGAGATCGATAGCGGTGTGGCTTTTTCTGCGGCATCACAGATCTGTGTACAGAATTGCGCGGTCAGGTCGGCGTCGGCCACGGTCAGAAACGCTCCAGTTCGGGGAACGGCAGTTCACCCTGGTGGACATGCAGGCGGCCGAACTCGGCGCAGCGCGCCAGTGTGGGGACAGCCTTGCCGGGGTTGAGCAGGCCGTCGGCATCGAAGGCCTGTTTGATGGCGTGGAACTGCCGCAGTTCGGCCTCGTTGAACTGCACGCACATCTGGTCGATCTTTTCCACGCCAACACCGTGCTCGCCGGTAATGACGCCGCCGACCTCGATACACAGTTCCAGGATGCGCGCACCGAATGCCTCGGTGCGTTCCAGTTCGCCGGGCTGGTTGGCGTCGTAGAGAATCAACGGGTGCAGGTTGCCGTCGCCGGCATGGAACACGTTGGCAACGCGCAGGCCATATTCCTCCGACCACTGTGCGATGGTCGATAGCACCTTGCCGAGATGTTTGCGTGGAATGGTGCCGTCCATGCAGTAGTAATCGGGTGACAGGCGGCCGACGGCGGGGAAGGCGGCCTTGCGTCCGGCCCAGAAACGCAGGCGTTCGGCTTCGTCACGGGCGCGGCGGACTTCGCTTGCCCCACTTGCCTTCAGTAACTGTGAGACTTTGCTGATCTGCGCTTCGACCTCGTGCTGTTCGCCATCCACTTCGCAAAGCAGAATTGCAGCGGCATCGGTCGGGTAACCGGCGTGGACAAAATCCTCGGCGGCGCGAACTGCCAGCGTATCCATCAGTTCCAGTCCGGCGGGTAGTATGCCCTGTGAGAGAATGTCGGCAACAGCCTGACCGGCCGCTGCGACTGAATCGAAGGCAGCCAGTACCACCTGTGCCTGTTCCGGTGCGGGCAGCAGGCGGACCGTGACTTCGACAATAACGCCCAGCAGTCCTTCCGAGCCGGTGAGCAGGGCGAGCAGGTCGTAACCGGGGCTGTCCAGTGCGGGGCCGCCAAGGGTGAGCCGTTCGCCTTCAATGGTGATCAGTTTCAGTTCGGCGATGTTATGTACCGTCAGGCCGTACTTGAGGCAGTGTACGCCACCGGCATTCTCGGCGACGTTGCCACCGATGGAGCAGGCAATCTGTGAGGACGGGTCGGGTGCGTAATACAGGCCGTGTGCGGCGACGGCCTGGGTGATCGCCAGGTTGCGCACACCGGGCTGCACGCGCGCCAGCCGGTTGGGGATGTCGATGTCGAGAATAGTGTTGAACTTTGCCAGGCTCAGCAGTACGCCGTTGTCGAGCGGCAGTGCCCCGCCACTCAGCCCTGTACCTGCGCCACGCGCGACGACCGGCACCTTGTTGGCGTGACAGTGGCGCAGGATGGACTGTACCTGTTCGACCGTTTCCGGTAGCAACACCAGCCAGGGTAGTTGCCGGTAGGCCGACAGGCCATCGCATTCGTAAGGTCGCAGCTCGGCTTCGTCTTTCAGAATGCAGCGAGTCGGCAGATCGTGCAGTCCGGCGATGAATGCGTCACGATCCATGCTGCGATCCACGTTCAGGTAATAACGGTTGGCGCATCACGCCCCGTGTGGTGACGGATTTGCGCGATATCATCGGCAATCCGGATCAGCCCGGCGAGGGCGTCCTGTGCATCCAGTGATTGCCCCTCCGGGTCACCTTCAAAACGTTCCAGGTAGACGCGAAGTGTCGCGCCTTCGGTGCCGGTGCCGGACAAGCGGAACACAATACGTGAGCCGTCACTGAAACCGACACGGATGCCCTGGTGTTCGCTGACCGACTGGTCGATGGGGTCGGTGTAGGCAAAGTCGTCACAGAAGGTCACTTCATAGTCGCCATAGCGTTTGCCGTTCAGGGTGCCATTGAGCTTGCGCAGCTTGTCCATTAACTCGCCCGCGCCGTCGCTACTGACGCCTTCGTAGTCATGGCGGGAGTAATAGTTGCGACCGAAGCTTGCCCAGTGCCGGGTAATGATTTCCCGCACCGACATTTTGCGCACCGCGAGCAGATTGAGCCAGAACAGCACAGCCCACAGGCCATCCTTTTCGCGCACATGGCTGGAACCGGTGCCAAAGCTTTCCTCGCCGCACAGGGTGGCGCGGCCGGCATCCAGCAGGTTACCGAAGAACTTCCAGCCGGTGGGTGTCTCGAACAGTTCGATACCGAGTTGTTCCGCAACGCGGTCGGCGGCCTGTGAGGTTGGCATCGAACGGGCGATACCCGCCAGCCCCTGTTTGTACCCCGGTGTCAGGTGGGCATTGGCGGCCAGTACCGCGAGGCTGTCACTCGGCGTGATAAAACACTGGTGACCGAGAATCATGTTGCGGTCGCCATCGCCGTCGGACGCGGCGCCAAAATCGGGGCCATTGCCGGCAAACAGAATATCGACCAGCTGTTTCGCATAGACCAGGTTGGGGTCCGGGTGGCCGCCGCCGAAATCCTCTTTCGGTTCTACATTGATCAGCGCATCGGGCGAAACCCCAAGCCGGTGTTCGAAGATTTCCACGGCATAGGGTCCGGTGATGGCGTGCATGCCGTCAAAGCACATGCGGAACAGGCCGGAGTCGATCAAGGCATGGATGCGATCAAAGTCGAACAGTTTTTGCATCAGCTCGGCGTAGTCGCTGACCGGGTCGATCACTTCAATGCACATGTCGCCCAGCCGGGTTTCGCCGATGACATCCAGGTCGATATCCTGTGTGTCCAGCGTCCGGTACTGCGTGAGGGTCAGGCTTTTGGCATAGATGGCATCGGTAATTTTTTCCGGCGCCGGGCCGCCATTGCCGGTGTTGTACTTGATACCGAAGTCACCGTCGGGTCCGGCCGGGTTATGGCTGGCGGAAAGAATAATGCCGCCGAAGGCCCGGTGTTTGCGGATGACACAGGAAGCCGCCGGCGTGGACAGCAGACCACCGCGTCCCAGCAGCACCTTGCCGAAACCGTTGGCCGCCGCCATACGCAGGATGACCTGCACGGCGTGACGGTTATAAAAACGTCCATCACCGCCAACGACCAGTGTTGAGCCGGCAAAATCTTCCAGGCTGTCGAATATCGACTGAACAAAGTTTTCAAGGTAGCCGGCTTGCTGAAAAACACGGACCTTTTTACGCAGGCCGGATGTGCCGGGTTTCTGATCGGGGAAAGCGGTTGTCTGTTTGACGATAACATTCACGTTGTCATTAACCTTATATGTGTATGCCGTAGCGCGTTATTGCGTGATTGTCAAATACCCTTGTTCATTAAGGATTAAATTATTGCGCCGATAAGTTTCCATGAAGAAACGACAATAAACCAATGATCGAAGGATCATTCTACTATGCTAACATGCGGCTATGCGCTATTCAGGTAAACAAATTGTTCATCCCGGTGTGCGTGCGCGCGACCTGCCTGCGCTCATGGAACTGTACGAGCTGAACTATATTCAGCTGCGTCAGCTGATCCCCGATGTCAGCCTGGTGCAGGACCAGGCGGTGTCCCGGGTCACGGGTACACTGGACCTTTACCTGACTGTCCGCGAGCGTTGCAAGTACACGACCACATTGCATCTCAGCTACCGTTTCGATGGCGATGAAAGCCCCGTGCTTGCACCGGATGTCGTCGTTCGCCTCTATCATGATGCCCAGGTCGCCGAAGTTATTTCCCGCGGCAAGGGGCGTAGTCGCAAGGCCTCGGGTTTTGACCGATTCCACCCTGACTACCCCATCGAGGCGCGCTGGCAGGTCAATCGGTTTCTGCAAAAATGGCTGGGTTTCTGCCTGCGACACGGCCACGCCTTCTCACCGGCCCGAGAGCAATTCGATGAGGCGCTGGAAACCCTTGAAATAGATCGTATTGCCAGCCTTGAATCCTGAAATCCAGTCAATACTTGACTAAATTGCTGGGTTTATTTAAGGTTTTCCCATGAGACTTTCCACCAAAGGCCGTTACGCCGTTACCGCGATGATGGATATCGCCATTCATGACCCGGATGGGCCGGTTACGCTGTCCGATATTTCCCGTTGCCAGAGTATTTCACTGTCCTACCTGGAACAGCTGTTCGCGAAGTTGCGCAAGCAGCAACTGGTGCGGGGTGTGCGTGGCCCCGGCGGCGGCTATCGTCTGGCGCGACCATCGAATGAAATCTCTATCGCCGAGATCATTGCGGCGGTTGACGAGAAGGTTGATTCAACCTGTGGCGGCGAGAGCGGTTGCAGCGAGGCGCAGACCTGCCTGACCCATGAGCTGTGGTGCGGCTTGTCGAAGCGGATTTACAGTTTCCTTGACAGCATCACGCTGGAAAGTTTCCTCAGCCGTCCGTCGGTACAGGAAGTGATCCGCCGCCAGGCGTGTGATGACAATGAGCGTCCTGTCCGTCCGCCGGCGCCCGCCGCCTGAATACAGGTTTATTTGTCCATAATTGTGATGCGGGTCATGCCCGTTGCACGATCTGCTCACAGAAATCTTTCTTTTGCTCCCCCATACTGCAAGCGTCAAATAGCGTTGTACCCAAGGATCAGGAGAAAGACCATGTTGCAGTATATACTTTTAGTGATTGCCGCCGTGACCGTGATAGTTGGTCCGGGGCTGGAATCTCTGTCAAGCGCAGGCCCGGCGATGGATTATGTCGTGGCGCTGGGTGTGGCCCTGATGCTCAAGCCCTGGTTGTCAGGCCATTTCGACTAAC
>CAYYAP010000130.1:4068-6930 GCA_964469575.1 uncultured Thiohalobacter sp. | reverse complement strand
GCGAGCGAAGCGCGGCAATCTCCGTCCGGTTAGCACCCGACCCGAAGAGATTGCCGCGCTTCGCTCGCAATGACGCTGTTATCGGAAAAACGATACATCAGATTCAGCCCTTTCTGCCGCTGACTATACCGGGAAGCACCGGTAAAACCTGTACGGGGATAGCACATGGCACGACTGACATTGTCGTTCAAGGGTCAGAAACTGAAGATCTTTACACTGGAGGCTGCTGAAACGGTTATCGGCCGTGATGACAGCTGTGCCATCTTCATCGACAGTCTGGCGATCGCACCGCAGCACGCCACCATCCTGTATAATGAAAAAGACTGCCGTATTGAACCGTTTGATGCGGAAAGCATCGTCCTCGTTAATGATACCCGCATTGAAACCGCGCATACCCTCATGGAGAGTGATTACATACAGATCGGCAAACATACGCTGCAATACTCGGCAGAGCCGGTCAGTATTCTCAGGAAAACACCAGAACCCTCGCAAACCACGCTGTCAGCCGATGCGCACGGATGGCTGCAAATCCAGAGTGGCTCACACCTGGGGCGCACCATACGGCTCGACAAGGCTTTTACGCGCATCGGCAACCCTGACAGCAATCTTGCCGTGATCGCCCACCGTAATGATGGCTATTACCTGTCACACCTGAATGGTGAACAGCCCCCCCGCGTCAACGACCAGGAAACCGGTGAGTCAACGTACAAGCTCTGTAACGGGGATCGTGTTACCGTTGGCGAACTTCAGGTACAGTTTTTCTCGGATTCTGCACAAACCCGGCAGGAGAATCATGACATGAATGAAACGAGCCATCACACGGAACAACGCAAGTTCAGCCGCATTCCCTTCGACGTCAGCGTTACCCTGCACCTTGGCGATGCGCAGTGGGAAACCACACTGGCGGACATTTCCCTGCATGGCGCCCTGATCCTGACGCCGGAGCACTTCGAACCCGTCATGGACGCGCAATATCAACTTGAAATTCACCTGGAAGGCGGTCCGGATATTACGATGGATACTCATGTAGCGCACCAGGAAGACGGCCACACCGGCATGCGCTGTGATGACATCGATGTTGACAGCATCACGCATCTGCGTCGACTGGTTGAACTGAACCTGGGCAACCCGGAACTGCTGGAACGCGAACTGTCGGCGCTCACCCCGGCCGAACCCGCCTGAGACCTACTGCCCGGTGAACCAGTCCATGACTTCCGAGTAACGCGACACCGCGCAAATATCCAGCCCTTCAATAGCGGATTTTGGCGCATTGGCGGCGGGCACCAACGCACGCCGGAAACCCAGTTTTGCCGCCTCGTGCAAACGCTGCTGCCCGTTCGGGACCGGCCTGATCTCGCCCGCGAGTCCTACCTCACCGAATACCACCAGGTCATTGGGCAAGGTCCGGTCACGAAAACTCGACAGCACCGCCAGCAACATCGACAGGTCAGCCGCCGTTTCGGTAACCCGTACACCGCCGACCACATTGACATAGACATCCTGGTCCCCCATCAACACACCACCGTGGCGGTGCTGCACCGCCAGCAACATGGCCAGCCGGTTCTGTTCCAGACCAAGTGTCACACGTCGCGGGTTGGAAAGCTGGCTGTCATCCACCAGCGCCTGCACCTCGACCAGCATCGGCCGTGTCCCTTCCATGGTGACCAGGATAATGCTGCCCGCCACCGGCTGCTCATGACGCGACAGAAAGATGGATGAAGGGTTGCGGACTTCCTTGAGTCCCCGGTCGGTCATGGCAAACACGCCCAGCTCATTGACGGCGCCAAAGCGATTCTTGATGGCGCGGATAACGCGATAACGCCCACCGGAGTCACCTTCGAAATACAGCACCGTGTCAACCATGTGTTCCAGCACACGCGGACCGGCCAGGGTGCCTTCCTTGGTGACATGCCCGACCAGGAACAACGCCGTACCGGTCTGCTTGGCAAAACGCACCAGTTGTGCGGCGCTTTCGCGCACCTGCCCGACCGAACCAGGTGCCGACTGCAAGACCTCGGTATACAGGGTCTGGATGGAATCGATGACCATCACCCGCGGCGTCTCGATGCGAGCGTGTTCAATAATCTGCTCCACCGAGGTTTCCGCCAGCAAGCGCAATTCGTCCGCCCTGACATCGAGCCGGCGCGCGCGCAGGGAAACCTGCTCGGGTGATTCTTCTCCAGTCACATAAAGGGATTTCAACTCGCCGGAAAAAGAGGCCAGCGCCTGTAACAACAGGGTGGATTTACCGATACCCGGATCACCACCGATCAACACCACGGAACCGGCAACCAGTCCACCACCCAGCACACGATCCAGCTCATGAACCCCGGTTGATACCCGCGTCTCCTGCCCGGGCTGCACAGCACCCAGATTCTGGATTTGCGCACTGCCCTGTCCGGCATAGTTGGTGAAACGGGGCTTGCTGCCAGAAGCGGGGACGACCGCTAACGCCTCGCTCATACTGTTCCATGCGCCACAATCCGCACACTGACCCGCCCATTTGGGCGCCAACGCACCGCATTCACTACACTGATACTGAAGTTTTGGCCTGGCCATGGGCGTGAAGTGTACCCTCACCGGCTGCCGGATGACCACTGCGCCTTGCAATAACCAGACAACACATTCTTCCCTAAAGAATTTGACGGTGGACAGGACACCTGTTGAAAAAAGGGTACTTTAGTGTAATTATCACAATGTCATCGATTCTTCGGGGTCCTACATTTGCCCCCGGTGACCGCAATATCAAGACGTTAATCGTCCAGCCAGGCACTACACAGAGTCCCACCTCTGGCGCTTGTGCTGTCCGTGATCCTGCTATCCCCCCGAACACCCTGATGGGCGCCTGCCTGTATGGATGGG
>CAYYAP010000130.1:0-3968 GCA_964469575.1 uncultured Thiohalobacter sp. | reverse complement strand
GGATCCTTGATTAAAACAATAAGGGGTCATAATTGGAACCACAACACACATTCACACTGCGGCGTATTCTTGCTGAACAGGTTCAGAAAATCCGCATACAACAGAACCAGAGTCTGACGACCTTGTCTTCGGGTACCGGGCTGGCGCTTGAGCGTCTCAAGTCTATCGAATCCGCCGCACACGATGCCAGCCTGGATGACCTGACGCGACTGTCCATTGGATTATCGACACGACCGGGCAGGCTTATCCAGCCTTCAGAAGACCTGCAAGAAATGGACGAGCTGGAACCGGTCGTACTGGTGCAATCCTATTTTGTATCCATGCTGGAGCGCTCACTACCCAATAATATAAACAGCATTATCAATTATCTTGACCGGTGTGGCGTGACATTTATCCATGACGAATAAAGGGGGCGTTATCCGCTTATGAACACATACAACATTCTTCAGACCATCGGACAGCGCGTTAAAACACTACGCGAAGGAAGTCGCTTGTCTCAGGACTGCTTTGCGGAAATATGCGGGCTGAATCGTTCCTATATCGGCTCAGTTGAACGCGGCGAGCACAATGTTGGTATCAAAAATATCGCCGCCATAGCCCGCGGGCTGGACGTCCCGCTATACGCGTTATTTACACAGAAAAATGAAAATACGCACACGCCGAAGGATACCGGCACCCACAAAACAGGGAAGACCGAAACCGTAGCGATTTCCCAACAACAATTTTATGAGTTGCTCAGGCAACATGCCCGAACCCGCCCGGAATTAGTCAAGATTTATCTTGAACGTTTCGGTATAAAATTTATCTGAGGATCAGGGCCATACCGCAGACCTTAGCGAGACGCGGGATACCCGTCACGCAGGCTTTTTTGTGCCGCCGCCAGCCCTCTGCGTGACACGCCTGTTTCATAGTCTTTAACCAGCAACTCAGCCACGGAAAGAAGCTTCATATTCCGTGGACGACAATAATTACGTAATATGTCCAGGGCCGCATTCACAGAACAACCATGGGCCGCCATCAGCAAGCCGGTTGCAATACCCACAATACCTTGAACTTCGGCCGCACGCCCGAGATTATCCAGGTCCGTGACCCGGTGTAACGCTGTCCTGATTGCGATAGCCAGTTGATCAGGCGACACCGGCTTGACAAGATAGGCAAGCGCACCCAGTTGAGCCGCACGATCCGCAACGGTTTTATCATCTGACACTGTAAGGAAGATAAAAGGTACACTCGCCTGGCGAAGATATCCCGCAACTTCCAGGCCGGATACCGCCGGCAATTGATAATCCAGCACAACAAAATCAATGGCCTGGTTTTTAATCGTTTCAAGCGCCTCTTCACCGGTCATGGCTGTGAACACGCTAAAATTAAACGTCGGCAATGTTTCAGCCGCAATCGTCCGGATGAGTGGATCATCATCGACGACAAGCAGGCGTATTAGTATTTTTGATTTCATCTAGAAAGAAATATCATGGCAGGGTGAATCGTAACGTCATTCCGCTTACCAATCGATCCGGGTTCTGAATTATGTTAAACAGATTACGCAGTATCATCCAGACACTCAATCATCGGAAAGATACGGAACATGAGCAGTCTTATCTGCGCTTTTTGGTGTCTGTTTCAGTACTTCTGTATGTATCCCTGTTCTTTCCAGCGGATCAATTCAGTGACAGAATGGATTATCCTTACCTGCCAACGTATGTTGGTATTACGTCTGCAATAATCAGTCTTGTGCTTATTGTTCGATATCCTCAACCGAACCCAACAAGACGAATTATCTTTATGCTCTCAGATGTCATATTAGTATCATGGGGCATACGGATTACCGGCGCATATGGTCCAACCTGGTTTTTTATTTATGTCTGGCTGATCCTTGGGTATGCCTTTCGGTTTGGAACACGATACCTGTTTGCCACATCAGTAGCTACCATAGCAGGCTTCACCTACGTAACCCAAACCAGCACATTCTGGATAAATTTACCGACTGTCCGCACGATGGGATACCTGATACTGGCAATCATACCACTCTACACCTATCTGCTGCTTTCCCGCCTGCAGAAAGCCCAGAAAAATGCCGAAGCGGCAAATATCGCAAAATCACGATTCCTGGCCAATATAAATCATGAGCTGCGCACGCCGCTCAATGCCATTATCGGTCTGACACATATCCTGCAAACCGACGATACGCTGAGCGATAAACAACGCAACTATATACACAGCATCTCGGTCTCGGCCGACCACCAGCTCGGCATTGTCAATAATGTGATCGACATGGGCAGGATCGAGGCCGACGCAATCGATCGCGATGACACCCCCACCCTGATCTACAATGAACTAATTAGTTTACAGCAACTGTTTTTTGTACAGGCTGCCGATAAAGGCCTGGACTTCTCCCTGAAGATTCACCCGAACGTCCCGTACTGCCTTATCATGGACAGACAAAAGCTCACCCAGATTCTCACCAATCTGGTCGGCAATGCCATCAAATTTACCGCCTCCGGTCGTGTCGTCATTACGGCGCAATACAAAAACCCGCAAAAACTTCATATCACAGTAAGCGACACGGGACCCGGCATTTCACCCGACGAGATTGAGAGAGTATTTGACCGCTTCCACCAATCTGATAACTCCTCAACACGCCAGTATGGAGGGAGCGGCCTGGGCCTCACGATTTCAAAAGAATTTGCCGGCGTCATGGGTGGCCGTATCACTATCGCCCGGCAGGACACTGGTGGAAGTACGTTTAGCCTTGAAATTCCGGCACCTGTTCCCACAATTGAACCCGTCGATGGACAGGGTCTTGTGGAAAACCCCATTGATCTGCATGTCATCACGGACAACAGGACTTTATCACGGAAGGTGGAACACGCTTTACAGTGTCAGTTCCTGAACCGGATCAATCCGGTATGGATCACACCCACGGAATACGCCGCATTATCAATACAAAAACCTCAGCCACCACGTCCGTGCATTCAATTGATAGTCACTCACACCGATCAGGCCAATAGCATTTTCGATAACAGATTTTGTGTTGCGACAATCCGTTATCAGCCCGACGCCGCAGATACCTGCTTTAGTGGCTCGCACACCACGATAAACTCAATTTCGGATATACGTAACGCACTCGCCTGGTCGCTTTGTTACTGGCAGGCAACAACACCCATTTACCCCGATTCAAATGATATTGGCATTCTGTCCGGAATTCGAATCCTGGTTGCCGAAGATAACCCGGTAAATATTACCGTGATCGAGGAAATTCTGGGCACTGCCGGCGCACAGGTAGACATCGCAAGAAATGGAAAACAGGCGCTTGATTGCACGGAAAAAGTGCGCTACGACATCATTCTGGTGGATATACAAATGCCGGTAATGTCCGGGCTGGAGTTCATGGCACACTACAACCAGAATACCGAAAGATCCGCACGGGCGCCCATTTTTGCACTCACCGCTGACGTAGTTGATGAGGTTGCCAAAGAAGCTCAGCAACAGGGCGCCGTAAAACTGATACTAAAACCGTTTAATCCCGCCATGCTGATACATGACATCTATGCAACAACAAAGCTCAATGCACGTACAAACACACCATCAGAGAATCACTCCACTTACGAAATCAACAATGAACTGATAGACCTGGCGTATTTTCAGAACACCTGCTTATCCTATAAAAGCCTCGGCTTTGCAACACGACTGGTATCCATATTCGATTCCACTGTCCGGGAATTGCTTAAGGAACTTGAAACCACGGCGGAAACTGATACTTTTAATCGCCGAAGCGAGATATTACACTCGCTGATAAGCAGTACCACTGCCATCGGCGCAACCGGTATGGGCAAGCTTCTGAAAGACTTGCACGACCATCCCGGGGATGACCAGGGGAGTCTCACCAGGCAGTACACCAAACAGCTATTCGCGCTACTTGCCGATACGGTTAGCGTCCTCAAATCGCATATTCAATACGCTTTCAAAAA
>CAYYAP010000129.1:0-6956 GCA_964469575.1 uncultured Thiohalobacter sp. | reverse complement strand
ACGACAAGTTCATGGTAATTCGTCCGAGTTTCATTAGAATATTAGGACTAATTGATTGAGCGCTCAATGTAGGGATTTAGCCATGTCAGAAAAGCGGGTTTTCAAGCCACTGAATATCGCCGTGCTTACGGCGTCGGATACGCGTACCGAAGAAAATGATACGTCAGGAAAGACGCTGATCGAACGGCTGCGTGCAGCAGGGCACCAGCTGGCGGACAAGCGTATTGTCCCTGACGATACCTACCAGTTGCGTGCCGTGGTGTCTGCCTGGATTGCCGATGCCGGGGTGGACGTGGTGATTTCAACCGGCGGCACCGGTATCACCGGGCGTGATGGAACCCCGGAAGCGATCGAAGTGTTGCTCGACAAGAAGCTCGATGGCTTTGGCGAGATCTTTCGCATGCTCTCCTGGGAGGAGATCCATACCTCTACCATCCAGTCGCGTGCGCTCGGCGGCGTGGCCAATGGCACGCTGATTTTCTGTGTGCCGGGTTCCAGCGGCGCCTGTCGCACCGCCTGGGACAAACTGATCGAACCCCAGCTGGATTACCGTACCCGTCCGTGTAATTTCGTCGAGTTGATTCCCCGGCTGCTGGAAAGCTGATGGCCGATGTTTCGTCATGGAAGGAGAGCATCAGCAAACAGCGTTCGTCGCTGTTTGAACTGCTGGTTAATCCGTTGCGGCGCGTGGCGGCGGAATGCCAGAAGGCCTGGTCTGAACGGGAGGCCCTGACCCGGGTGCTGCTGGATCAGTTCGACAGCATACCCAACTGCACCTACCTCTACGTCGTGGGTCTTGATGGCATTCAGCTTTCCGATAATGTCGGCCGTGAGGGTCGGATGCCGGAGCACTTCGGTCGGGATCGTTCGCCACGACCGTATATGAAAGAGGCGCGCCCCGACCAGGATTTTGTGTTGTCGGAGGCCTATATCTCCCTGTCTGCGCGCCGTCCCTCCATTACCGCACTGCAAACGCTGTATCGTGAAGGCGAGCCGGTTGGCTACCTGGGGGCGGATTTTGACTTGCGGGATCTGCCCACGCAGGGTGACCTCTATGTCGAGCGTGGCGAGTGGCAGCAAATCAAGGGAGATCCGGCAATTCGTGGCACGGTTTTCCAGCAGACCCGTGTCGAGAGCGTGTTTGATGCCCATATTGACCAGGCCATGTCGATCCTGGAAGAACTGATTGTGGAGCGGGGGATGTTCCAGGGCGTGATCCATTTTTCCAGCAGCCGGGTGACGGTCTGGGTTGTCGATGATCCGTTTCGCTACCGGATTCTGCAAAGCGATGCACTGTCAGACCCGGACATCTGTCTCGCCTATCCACGCCGATCCTACCCTGAGGATGCGGAAATTCCGGCCAACAAAATCGGTTCGATATTGCGGGGGTTGAAGGCGTTACGTTTTGCTGACGATACGATCTATCTGCGCGCTGCCTCGATCAATATCTTTAACGGGCTGATCAGTCTGACCTTCTCTTGCGACGGTTCACACTACATGCGGTACAGCGAGTTCCTGGAAAAGGATGCGGGTTTCTGGTTTGGCGGGGTGGCATAACCCCCGGAAGCCCGGGGGTATGCGAGGATCAGCTTACTTACTGTCACCACTGGTCGGCTGGGAGCGGGAAAATTCGCCAGCATCCAGCGCGCCATCCTTATTGGTATCGACCTTGTCAAAGCTCACTTCAAGTGCGGAGAAAGCGCTTGCTTCCTGACGTGTGATCTTGCCATCGTTGTTTGCATCGATCGTTTTGAATGCCGGTGCCCTGGCTTCACTGCTGGCCAGTGCGGCGTTATCTGCGGCCTGAGCCAGTAAGGGAGAAATCAGGGCCATGCTGGTGATGATGATCAGTTTTTTCATGTGGTAACTCCTTGGTTATAGTTAACTGCAACTGAAGCAGAGCAAACCGCGTGCCACCGGGTTACACTAATCATAAAAACACTATTATTACAGCAAGTAACAGAACATATCTTGTGTAAATACTGAAGATATACAGGATGTCATATGGTGGGTTTTGGCGACAGTCAGACACCATTGGCAAGTAACACATTGAATTTCCGGGAAACAGGGTGTCGCCTGTTGACTACGTTAGCGAAAGTGCATTCTGGACGTTTGCTAAAAGCCGGCTAAAGTTATAGCTGTGTAGTGTTGTAATTACTTTCTATGGATCGGAGGAATCCCATGCACACCATATATATCCATATTGACGAAGATCTTGATGAACGGCAACTGGTCTCGTTGAAGGATGACCTTCAGCAGATGGACTCAGTCGGGGATGTCGAGGTGAATGCGCGTCTGCCACACGATATGCTGGTGGAGTACGAGGAGACGGGTACCACGCCAATGGCTATTCTCAGGGAACTGCATCGTTGTGGCGTTCATTGCGACATTATGACGTGCTGAAGATCCGGCGGCTTATGCCAGGACAAGGGTACACATAGCCACCTTGCCGGCAATCGGTGGTCGGCGGGTATTGTTGTTTGATTACTGCCGATCTTGCGCCGGCTTACCTGTCCGTGTTGCGTCCTACTGGGGCGTTACATTGGTCGCCTGCAGACCTTTAGGGCCTTGTTCCGTGTCGAAACTGACACTCTGTCCTTCCGCCAATGTTTTGAAGCCATCGCCCTGAATGGACGAAAAGTGTACAAACACATCATCGCTGCCGTCGGAAGGTGCGATAAAGCCAAAGCCTTTCGACTCGTTGAACCATTTAACTGTACCTGTAGCCATGAAACTGTAACCTCTGGTAGATCAGTGAACGAAAACGTTGCATCCGGCAAACATCATACCCGCAACCACGCTTAATTCTAGTAGCTAATTGCAGAGTCTGTCCAGCGCCTCTATATCAAGTATTTCGATACTCCCGCGGCTTAGTTTGATATGACCGCATCGCTCGAATCCTTTTAGCAGGCGGCTGACGACCTCACGGGTCGTACCCAGTTCATTCGCAATGACCTGGTGTGTGCAGGCGCAGCGGAGCATTCCTTGTGTAGACCGGGTCGCAAATTTCCTGATCAGTCGGGCCAGGCGGTGATCCAGCTGGTTGAAACTGACCTGGGCGATCAGTTGCATCACATCGGTGATGCAGTGCGCCATCGAAGTCATCAGGTAACGTCTGAAATCCCCGGATTCCGCCAGCAGGCGGTCAAAATATTCCTGTGGTATCACCAGCAGGCGCACGTCCTGTTCGGCGACAGCCTGTGCGCAGCGATTCGAATGCAGTAGCAGACGTGTCAGTGTCAGTACGCAGAGCTGTCCACTGTGGACACGGTAGAGACTGATCTCGCGGCCGCTTTCGCAGGTTTCATAGACCTTGACGACACCTTGCAGTACCACGACAAATTTATCCGCGGGATCATCCCCGCATTCGACCAGCTTCGTGCCGGCAGGACACCTGATCACCTGGGAAACGGCAAGTGCTTCCTCCCACACTGTGTCATTAATACTGGCGAGTTCAGGCAATTCATCGAATAGCGTGACGGATTCATTTCTTATTGATAATGCGCTCCCATCTTCACGCATTGGTCTATCCTCCTTTCCGGCTTACTTGTTGCTTCCGTTGCAGTTTTACAGCGCCCCTGACGAGTCAAAACGGAATAACAGTCCGAAATATTATTTTATTAGCCAACTGTCGAACTAGACGTAAGACTAGTGGGATTCATTCCCAAAGTAAAAAAATCTAATATGTAACAAAAGGCACATTAATGATCCATTGTTCCTGGAAAGCCCTGGTTTAGCGAAGAAACTTTACGGGCAAATGACGTAACGATATCTTTTACCGGCTGAATAGCTGAGATACCTGCCACACTTTTACCCGCCTGAAAGAAATCCTTGTAGTCCAGCCCCTTGAGGGATGCATGTTTCAGTGACCAGATGGACTGTAATGTGTAGAACAGGCGCATCCAGTGCTTGGTTTTCGGGTTGCGTAATAAATATTTTGCCAACGCGTTGGCATGCGTACCCATGCGTTCGATATAGGGGGTACGAATGACCGAGACCGGTACGCCGGATATTTTGTCAGTCAGTACGATGTCATTTTCCTGTGCGTCAAGGATGGCGCGTTTGTAGTCTTCGTGCGCGCTGCATTCCACACTGGCAATGAAACGGGTACCGAGTTGGGCGCCGGCATAGCCCTTGTGCAGCGCCTCGGCAAATACGTCGGCGTTGCCAATGCCGCCGGCACAGATCAACGGTTTCCCCAGTGGGCCGATCTCTTCAAGGAGTTGCTCGGGGGAACGCGTGCCGGCGTGTCCGCCGGCGCGGTTGTTGACGCAGATAAAACCGTCTACGCCGGCATCCAGGGCCTTTTCCGCCCAGCGTCGTTCGGTGACATCATGATAGACGATAGCCCCGACGGGCTTTGCGCGTTCTACCACCCATTGCGGCTTGCCCAGCGCGGTGACAAAAAACCTGAAGTCTTCCTCCAGTGCAATATCCAGCCACGCATGTACGCGCTTCAGGTAGCGTTGCGAACTGCGCTCGATAATGAGATTGATGCCGACCGGTTTTTGCGTGAGGGTGCGGATATAGCGCAATCCCTCGCGAAAATCGTAGCCATGCACATAGGTCAGACTCAGGGGCTGAACGATGCCAATACCGCCGGCCTCCGATACCGCAGCGACCAGTTCAGGGTTGGAGCAGGGGTACATGGCGCCACAAATCAGCGGTACCTCGATGCCCACGGCGCGCGTGAATTCAGTCTGCATGGCTTGTCCCGGTTTTTTCCGGCCCGATCAACCAGCTTGCCGTTACGGTGGTCACCGTTTCTCCGCACTCATCGCGGATCGTCGCGACAATATCGCAGGATTGTTCGTGGTTATCGGCGGGAATGGCGCAGCGGCACTCGGCGCATAGTGGGCCACGGGCCTTGTGGTGGTAGTTCGCACACAGGCCTGTCAGGATGCCGCGCGTGTCGTTCGGCAGGCTGTTCATCAATGCCAGGCCGGTCGCGACTTCGCCGAGATTGCACAGGGCGATAGCGTGAATGGAGCGCAGGTGGTTGCGCACGGCGCGCCGGTCTTTCAGCCGAACCCGGCAGTATCCGGGTTCGAGGGCATCGACCTGTGCGCCGATGGAGCCGGTGTAGGGCGCCATGCGGCCCAGCAGGTAGCTGAACAGCCGGCGCCCGCCGGGCAGGGCGGAGAGCTGACGCCAGCGCCGTCTCAGGGTCGGGCCAATCGAGTGCGACATACTACAATTCCTTTCCAGTAAACCGGGGTCAGAACACAGTTTTCGCTAATATTAGTGAAAACTGTGTTCTGACCCCGGTTTTTCTGCATTGATCGAGTTGGCATAGTAGTTTAACAAGGCCTCGGCATCGGTGGCGGCACGCAGCAGTCCGTCTCGTTGTTCCAGCATCTTGCGTGCGCGCAGGGTATTCAATGCGTTGGACAGTACGCCTTCGCAGGCGCCGGGCGCAATCCGGATCGGCGCGCCCTGTTCTCGCAGCCGGTCTATCTTTTCCATGGCGTAACTTTTTAATGCCAGCGCGCTTTCCCAGTGATGGCGATGTTCCAGCGCCACACTGGCCAACAAGGGTACCGGCAGGACCGGGACAACGCTGGCAATACGTTCCATCAGGGTGTTGGCCAGGCGGCTGACCTGTTCAAACCGTGCCTCTTGCGCGAGGCGGGAGAATTCAACGCCTGTCTTTCGGCACCAGGCGGGTACTGACAGGGGCTTGCCGAAATTGACGCTGGCGTAACCAAAGCGCCGCCAGCGGTCACGCCGCGAAAGGATCAGTTGTTTGAAGATAAAGCCCAGGGTAGTTTTGACCACGAAACCCGCGCTGCGTTTTTCCGCATTCCGGTCGAGTCGACGCAGCAGGCTGCGATCTTCAATGACCCGGTCATAATTGATGCCGACCGGTACAAATACAATTTCCCGGTCACTCTCGGGGTGATAGTCGCGCAGCATGTAGTCGAGAAAGCCCAGCTTCGGTTCGCGCATGGCGCCGTCGCGCGTCAGACCGCCCTCGAGGAAAACCGCCTGGCTGACACCGGCGCGTGTGGCCATCTGGACGTAGCGCTCCAGCACCCGGCGATACAGCGCATCGTCCGATCCACGCCTGACAAAGAAAGCGCCCATGGCGCGAATCAGCGTTTGCAGTGGCCAGATCTGTGCCCATTCGCCAACCGCGTAGGACAGGGCGGTTTTTTCCGCCGCCAGGAAAGCCAGCAGGATGTAATCCATATTGCTGCGGTGGTTCATCACGAACACCACGCTGGCATCCGGGTTAACTGACGCCAGACGGTCGTCATCGTGGAACCCTACACGCACCCGGTAGACCAGTCGTGCGATCCGCCTGGCGATCCAGTAGCCAACACGGAAATAGATATAGGCGTTGAAGGAAGGCACAATCTCCCTGGCATAGGCCTTTGCCCTGGCCTGCGCCACACCACGGGGCATATCGTGTTCGCGGGCGTAATCGATGACCGCCGAGGCGACTTTTTCATCGTAGCTGAGTTGATCGATAAGGATCTGCCGGCGTGTCAGCTGAAACGGACGCACCTCGATATCCAGCCGGGTGTTGACTTCATCGATGACGCGGTTGATGCGTCGCCGCAGGTACCAGCGCACACTGGGTATCAGTACCCGGTCGAGCAACAGCGCCAGTGACAGCAGGGCGAGCAGCAGCGCCAGCCACAGGGGCAGGGTGACAGCGTTATCCACGCCGGTTATCCCGTGTTGTCAGTTGCTGCGGCAAGCGTTCGGGTTCCTGTGGGGGAGGATTTGTGTGACGGGGGATTTCTGCTAGTCTGGCGGCGTCTTTCCCCCACTCAGGTTAAATCTAGCAAAAAATGACCGACAATGATTCACAGGCGCGCATCGAGGCGCTGGAGATTCGACTGGCACACCAGGACGTTGCCCTGGAAGAGCTGACGCGGACCTTGCTGAAACAGGAACAGTACATACGCGAGCACAGCGAAATCCTCGAACGGCTGGAACTCCAGGTA
>CAYYAP010000128.1:0-6990 GCA_964469575.1 uncultured Thiohalobacter sp. | reverse complement strand
CGACATGAAGCGTACAATCTGTTCCGGCTTGTCATTGAATTCATGGCGTTCCGGCTTCAGGGCAATCGCATTGCGAATGGCATCTTCCAGTTCGTCGTCGCTGGCGCCGTCACGCAGCAACGGGCGTAGTTCAAACTTGTCATCCTGTCCGAGGCAGAGATACAGGGTGCCATCGACAGCCAGGCGCACGCGGTTACAGGTTTCGCAGAAGTGTTGCGAGATGGGTGTAATAAAGCCGATACGCAGTTCGGTGCCGGCTACGCGCACATAACGTGCAGGGCCACCGCCGGGCATCATACCTGGCAACAGCTCAAAGCGTTGTTCGAGGCGTTTGCGCACACTGCGCAGATCGACATAGTGCCGCGAGGCGGAAAGCCCGGTTTCACCCATCGGCATGGTCTCGATGAAACGCAGGGTGAAATCGTGTTCGATACAGAAGTCCACCATGTCTTCCACTTCATCATCATTGACGCCGGCCATTACCACCATGTTGATCTTGATCGGCTGGAAGCCAGCATCGCGTGCGGCCATCAGACCGTTGAGGACCTTGTCCAGTTTGCCTTGCGTGATGTCCTTGAAGCGCTCGGCGCGCAGGCTGTCGAGGCTGGCATTAATGCGTGAAATGCCAGCAGCTTTCAGCGCCTGCGCATGTTTGGCGAGGCGTGTGGCATTGGTGCTCAGGGACAGGTCCTCGATGCCCGGTAACGCGGACAGGCGTGCCGCCAGTTGCGGGAGATCCTTTCGCACCAGCGGCTCGCCACCGGTCAGGCGGATACGGGTCACGCCGAGCCGGCCAAAGGCGGCCATGACGCGTTCAATCTCGTCAAAACTCAGCCAGTCTTCCGGTTCCTCGAAGTCCCGAAAGCCTTTCGGCATACAGTAGCCACAACGCAGGTCGCAACGATCCGTCACCGAGAGGCGTACATATTCGATCGGTCGATGAAACGGGTCGATAAGCGGCATGGGCATTATCCTGACGTAGCGTAAACAGTGTACTCCGACAATAGCGCGTTTGCAGTGTGTTCCGATTTGATCTGCGTCAAGCTAGTACTCCAGGTCAGGCTCCTAGCCTACAGTCTGGTAGTACAGGTTCTGCGGGTGGTTGGCCTGGGCGAAAAAGAACCAGCGTTCCGCCAGCAGGCCAAGGTACTGAACCAGGAACGCGATAAATAACAGACTATTTGTGTGTGTACCCAGCCCGATTGCTGCCAGAACCAGTGGCGTAGGGAACACCAGTATCAGGAAGGACCACTTGACCAGGTTGAAAATATGCTGCGGGGCGCCGTGGAAATACTCGCGGGTATTGAACGAGCCGGCCATGAAGCCCTGCGATTTTTGTTCAATACGTGCATGGCGTATACCGATTGCGGTTTCCAGCGAGGATTTGTGCTTGATACGCGCATTGCGGATCAGGCTGGCGCTACGCGTGACAAGGGCAATGACTGTCATCAGTATGGCCCAGCCGCCGAAGAAATCTGTTAACCCGGAACCCTGCCAGGCGGAGAAAGCGGTGGCCAGCATGAAGCCTGACGCACTGCCTAGCAGCGTATAGTTGACGACTGTCAGAGGTGTGGCCCATTCCTGCAACTGCTTGATGCAGGCGTAGATCATGGCGGTACACAGGAACAGGGTAAAGCCAAGTAGTGATGCGACAGCACCGACTACCAGCGACAGATCGACCTCGAAGGTGTCTCGAAAGGTGAACAGCACCGGGTTCCAGCCAATATAGTGAATCAGGCCATACGCGGACACCGTCCCCAGAAAGGCCGGCAGGGCGATGACTTCGCGTGACAGCCAGGAGGTCCGCCAGCGCGCCGCCGAGCGCCAGGCGCGTTCCGGGTGGCCGAGGTGGAAGAAGGAACTGAACAGTCCCGCCACCAGCAGTAATGCGGCGATCAGGCTGCCAATGGCATAGAAGTGCGCCGAGTCCTGGACCGGCAACACCTTGAAGACCTCGTACAGTTGCCCGGTATAAAGCGCCAGATACAGCCCCTGGCCGGCGCCGATCAGGGTAGTGAGAAAAATGACAGAGAATGCGGGGTGCATGGGTGTACTCCAGTGTAAATTGTTTACCAGCTGGTGGTTTCGTCCAGTGTCGGGTCGTCGGCGTCCGGCATGGGCAGCTGGCGTTCCTTGTTGAGCGGGTTGTCCGCGCGAACCAGTTCATCATCGTGGATGGTGATACGTGTTTTGCGTCTTGGCAGGTAGTGGTTAGCCGGTCGGGTGCCCCATTCAGGCATCAACTGGTAACCGCCACGTTCACGAATGGCCTGTGCGGCTTCCGAGTCCGGGTCGTTCACGTCGCCAAACAGGCGTGCGCTGGTCGGACAGGCCATGACACAGGCGGGTTTGCGTTCATTTTCCGGCAGTGATTCATCATAAATACGGTCGACACACAGCGTGCACTTTTTCATCACCTTCTGGTGTTCGTCGAGTTCGCGTACGCCATACGGGCAGGCCCAGGAGCAGTACTTGCAGCCGATGCACTTGTCATAGTCCACCAGCACAATGCCGTCCTCGGCGCGCTTGTAGCTGGCGCCGGTTGGGCATACAGGTACACAGGGCGGTTCTTCGCAGTGCAGACAGCTCTTCGGAAAGTGTACGGTTTCGGTGTTGGGGAAGTTACCGACTTCAAAAGTCTGTACACGGTTGAAGAAGGTGCCGGTCGGATCCTTGCCGAACGGATTCATATCAGCCAGGTAGCCGGCTGTGCCGGAGGTGTTCCACTCCTTGCAGCTGGTGACGCAAGCATGACAACCCACGCAGACGTTCAGATCGATAACTAAAGCTAATTGTGACATTCAGTATGTTCCCCTGCAGGAGCGGGCTCGCCCGCGAACAGACGAGGTGTTCAGCCCCATTCGCGGGCAAGCCCGCTCCTACGGTGTGGTTTAAGTCTTTTTGCCACCGGCAAAGTAGGTTAACCAGCGGCCGCGTTTCTTTTCCATGGCCTGACCGGGTACCGGTTGCACGGCGTTGAACTGCGGTGAGGTGACCTGTGGTTCACCTGGCTCTGCCGGGTAGATGCGTACCTGCACGTCGTACCAGCCCGCCTGGCCGGTCACCGGGTCCGAGTTGGAGAGGTGTTCCCCGTGTTCGCAAGGCGGCAATTCTTCGCTGATCAGATGATTCAGGAGGAAGCCCTGTTTCGATTCGTTGGCATCGGCATCCAGGCCCCAGGCGCCGGGGCCCTTGCCGATGGCGTTCCAGGTCCATACCGTGCCGGGTTCCACCGCTTCGGAATAACGGCACAGGCAGCGTACTTTCCCGTGCATGGATTCAATCCACATCCAGCCGCCATCCGCGATGCCGGCTTCGCTGGCTGTTTTCGTATTGACGTGCAGGTAGTTATAGGTATGGATCTGGCGTAGCCAGGCGTTCTGGGAATCCCACGAGTGATACATCGCCATCGGGCGTTGGGTGATGGCATTGAGCGGGTACTTGCGCAGGTCCGAGGCCTGCGTTTCAAGCGGCTGCGAGTAGAAGGGCAGCGGATCGAAGTGTGTCTCGATGCGCTTGCGCAGATGATCCGGCGGTTGCTTGCCGTCTGACTTTCCTTGTGCAGCAAGGCGGAATTTCTGTAGCACTTCCGAATAGATGTGGATGTTGATCGGTTCAACATAACGCGTCAGCGCGTGGCGCTTGGACCACTCCAGGTAACCCTGGTTCCAGTTACGCATGTACTGGTAGGACTTGGGCAATTCGTAGTGGAAGACGCAGTTGTTCTTCTCGTACATTTCCCACTGTTTGGGATTGGGTTCGCCCTTCATGAATTTCTCACCGCCCTTGCCGCGCCAGCCGGCCAGGAAGCCGATGCCGGAACCGGGGGCGGTTTCGTAGTTGACCACGAAATCCGGGTAGTCGCGGAACTTGCGGCTGCCGTCAGCGCGGGTGAAAGCCGGCAGTTTGAGGCGTGAGCCCAGTTCGATAATGACATCCTGGAACGGTTTGCAGTCACCTTTGGGAGGCACAACCGGGATACGTACCGAATCCGCCGGGCCGTCAAACTCGGAGATTGGCCGGTCGAGCATGGACATGCAGTCGTGGCGTTCCAGGTAGGTGGTGTCCGGTAACACCAGGTCGGCATAAGCGACCATCTCCGACTGGAACGCATCGGCGACAATCAGGAACGGGATCTTGTACTGGCCATCCTCGTCCCGGTCGTTGAGCATCTTGCGCACCTCGCTGGTGTTCATGGAGGAGTTCCAGGCCATATTGGCCATGAAAATCATCAGCGTGTCGATCCGGTAGGGGTCGCCACGCCAGGCATTGGTGATGGCGTTGTGCATCATGCCATGCACGGACAAGGGGTATTCCCAGGAGAAAGCCTTGTCGAGACGCACCGGGCTGCCATCGTCATTGACGAACAGGTCATCCGGGTCGGCGGGCCAGCCCAGTGGCATACCATCAAGTGGCGTATTAGGCCTCACGGCGCGCGGGTCGTTGGGTGTTTTGGCGCAGGGCGGGATCGGACGCGGGAACGGCGCCTTGTGGCGGAAGCCGCCGGGCCGGTCAATGGTGCCGAGGATACTCATTAATATAGACATTGCGCGGATAGTGTGGAAACCATTGGAGTGCGCCGCCAGTCCACGCATGGCGTGGAAGGCGACCGGGTTGCCGGTGACCGACTCGTGCTCGTTGCCCCAGGTGTCGGTCCAGGGAATTGGCAGCTCGATCTTTTCATCACGTGCGGTGATGCCCATTTCGTGCGCCAGGCGCTTGATGGTGTCTTCCGGAATACCGGTGATGCTGGATGCCCACTCGGCGGTGTATTCCTTGACGCGGTCCACCAGCAACTGGAAAGACGGTTTGACCGGTGTACCGTCATCGAGGGTGAACTCACCCAGAAAGTAAGGGTCAGCGCCGGGTGTGTGGGTGGAAATCGGCTTGTTCAGCTCGCGGTCCCACCAGAGCTTGTTTTGCGGGTCGAAGCAGCCTTCTTCCGGCGGCACTTCGAAGCGCACAAACATGCCGTACTCGCTGGATTCCGGGTCCATGTTGACCAGTTCGGCGGAATTGGAATAGTTGACCAGAAAATCGCGATCGTAGAGACCCTGCTTGATGATCTCGTTGGTCAGCGCCAGGAACAGTGCGCCATCAGTGCCGGGTTTGATGGGAATCCATTCATCGGCAATGGCGGAATAACCGGTTCGCACCGGGTTGATGGAAATAAACTTGCCGCCCTGGCGCTTGAATTTGGACAGCGCCATTTTCATCGGGTTGGAGTGGTGATCCTCCGCCGTGCCGATCATCACGAACAGCTTGGCGCGGTCCAGGTCCGGTCCGCCGAATTCCCAGAACGAGCCACCGATGGTATAGATCATGCCGGCGGCCATATTCACCGAGCAGAAGCCGCCGTGTGCGGCGTAGTTCGGAGTGCCATACTGCCTGGCGAAGGTGCCGGTCAGCGCCTGCATCTGGTCGCGGCCGGTGAACAGGGCGAATTTTTTTGGGTCGGTGGCGCGCAGATCACCCAGGCGTTCTTCCATGATCTCGAAGGCCTTGTCCCAGGAGATTTCCTCGAAGGCATTGTCGCCGCGGTCACTACCGGCCTTGCGCAGCAGTGGTTTGGTCAGGCGCGCGGGTGAATACTGCTTCATAATGCCGGATGAACCCTTGGCGCAAATCACACCCTTGTTAAGCGGGTGATCGGGGTTGCCCTGGATATAGCGGACCTCGCCGTCGCGTATAGTGACGCGAATGCCGCAACGGCAGGCGCACATGTAGCAGGTTGTATTTTTGACCTCGATGCGGCTCTGTTCGTCGAGCTTCTTCGACAGCGGGTCATGTATCGGCTTGGACATAAGTGTTATCCCTGTTGCGCCTGATTGTGTCTGATCATGGCCAAAAAACCGAGTAATTTACTAGACTATTGTTGATTGCCGCCAATAAGCGTTTCTGAACCCGGCATTAAGCATCATGATATACTAATATTCAAAATATAAATACCAACTAAAACAGTCTCTTATTTAAATTAACGACCACCAATCTCACAATAAGGTGACTTTATGGTGGAGTAAATTAAAACTGTTGGCATTCCCCTCCCGCATCATTAAGGTTACACCCCCCTGCTCATAGGGGCAGGTGCGCCGTTTGCGCGCTGAAAACTTAAATATAGACCTGATTCGGAAGGAGTCTCATGTCCAGTTTAGTGAAGCCTCATGGTGGTGGAGATCTGAAGCCACTGTTGCTCGAAGGCGATGCGCTCGCCGCGGAAAAGCAGCGTGCCGCTGCGCTTCCGAAGGTTAACATCTCATCCCGTGAAGCCGGTGACATCATTATGATGGGCATTGGTGGCTTTACCCCGCTCGATGGTTTTATGACCAGGGCCGACTGGCAGGGCGTATGCGATGGCATGAAAATGGCCAATGGTCTGTTCTGGCCGATTCCGGTCACACTGTCTGCCGACACGGCAACCGCCGATTCTATCAGTGAAGGCGACGACGTTGCGCTGTACGACCCGGAGCGCGACGAAATTCTCGCCACCATGACGGTCACTGACAAGTACAGCATCGACAAGAAGCACGAGTGCATGATGGTCTACAAGACCACCGACATGGAGCACCCGGGCGTGAAGATGGTCATGGAGCAGGCCGACGTTAACCTCGCCGGCCCGATCAAGGTGCTGTCGCAGGGTGGTTTCCCGGAAGCCTATGGCGACCAGTTCATGACCCCCGCGCA
Organism: uncultured Thiohalobacter sp.; assembly: GCA_964469575.1. GTDB lineage: Bacteria > Pseudomonadota > Gammaproteobacteria > DSM-19610 > DSM-19610 > Thiogranum. Next base: position 309 of record CAYYAP010000128.1, on the reverse strand, counting down.
AACCCGCGCCGAATTCGAAAAGCGCGGCTGGAAAACTATCGCCGCTTTCCAGACCCGCAACCCGATGCACCGTTCCCACGAATACCTGGCCAAGATCGCCATCGAAACCCTCGACGGTGTGCTTATCCACTCGCTACTCGGCAAGCTGAAGCCCGGCGATATCCCCGCCGACGTGCGCAGCAACGCCATCGGCACGCTGATCGAAAAATATTTCTCTGACAACACCGTGATCCAGGCCGGTTACCCGCTGGACATGCGTTATGCCGGTCCGCGCGAAGCGCTGTTGCACGCGCTGTTCCGTCAGAACTA
>CAYYAP010000127.1:3799-7018 GCA_964469575.1 uncultured Thiohalobacter sp. | reverse complement strand
TATTATCATTCTCGCAGCCGGTCAGGGTACGCGCATGTGTTCCGCAACCCCCAAGGTCCTGCACCCGCTTGGCGGCACGCCACTGCTTCAACACGTTATCCGTACGGCTCGGCGGCTTGATCCCGGCCGTATTACGGTCGTCTACGGACACGGCGGTGAGCAGGTGAAGGATGTCCTGGACGGGGAAACGGTCGAGTGGGTGTTGCAGGATCAGCAGCTGGGAACCGGTCATGCCGTTGACCAGGCCATGCCGTCGGTCCAGGACGAGGATACGGTGCTGGTGTTGTATGGCGATGTGCCGTTGATCCGGGCGGATACCCTGGCGGTACTGGTGGAGAAAGCCCGTACCGGCAGCCTGGCGGTATTGACGGCCGAGCTCGATAACCCACAGGGTTACGGTCGCATGCTGCGCGATGACAAGGACAAGCTGATCGGCATTGTCGAACAGAAAGACGCCAGCGCAGCACAGTTGTTGATTCACGAAATCAACAGCGGTTTTCTTGCCGCACCGGGTGGCTTGCTGCGGGGCTGGTTACAGCGCCTCGACAACCGCAATGCCCAGGGTGAGCATTACCTCACAGACGTGATCGCAATGGCTGCCAATGAAGGCGTTGAAGTCGAAAGCGTCAGCGCGACCGATGAGCATGAAATTCTGGGTGTGAACGACCGGGTTCAACTGGCACAGCTGGAACGCATCTGGCAGCACCGGCAGGCCGAGACACTCATGCGTGGCGGCGTCACCCTGACTGATCCCGCGCGTCTTGATGTGCGGGGTGATGTCAGCGCGGGCCGGGATTGCAGTATTGATATTAACGTGGTGCTCGAAGGCAAGGTCAACCTCGGAGAGCGCGTCCGTATTGGTCCGGGCTGTGTAATAAAAAACGCGACGATTGGCGATGACGTAGAAATATTTTCACATTGTGTTATCGAGGAGGGTGTAATCGGCAACGGTTGTCGTGTTGGCCCCTTCGCCCGCATTCGCCCGGAAACAAAACTGGCTGAGCAGGTACACATTGGGAATTTTGTCGAGATAAAAAAAACAGTCGTAGCAAAGGGATCCAAAATCAATCATCTCAGCTACATTGGTGATACGCACATGGGCAGTGGTGTGAATGTTGGTGCGGGTACGATCACCTGTAACTACGATGGCGCCTATAAGCACCTCACCGAAATTGGCGACAACGTATTTGTCGGTTCGGATACCCAGCTGGTCGCACCGGTCAGGGTGGGCGATGGCGCAACCATTGGCGCCGGTTCAACCATCACCCGCGATGTCCCGAAAAATGAACTGACACTGAGTCGCAGCAAACAGCAAACCATCACCGGGTGGACACGCCCGAGCAAGGACAAGACATAACATCATGTGTGGAATTGTCGGAGCTGTCGCACAACGCGAAGTCGCCCCCATCCTGCTGGAAGGGCTGCGACGCCTGGAATACCGTGGCTATGATTCCGCCGGACTGGCGGTACTGAACAGCCAGGCCGAACTGGAACGTTTACGCACCACCGGCAAAGTGGCCGAACTGACGCAGGCGTTTGAAGCCACCCCGGTGACAGGAACCGTCGGCATTGCGCACACGCGCTGGGCGACACACGGCAAGCCCACCCAGAACAACGCACACCCACATATCTGCCGCCACCAGGTCGCGATTGTTCACAACGGCATTATCGAAAATCACGAAGCATTACGTAGCGAACAGAAACAAAACGGTTACCTCTTTACCTCGGAAACCGACACCGAAGTGATAGCCCACCAGATACACAGTCATCTTGATGCAGGCAACGACCTGCTCTCGGCGGTACAACAGACCTGCAAGGAACTCGAAGGCGCCTATGCCCTCGGTGTCGTCAGTGTCACCGAACCGGGCCGGTTGATTACCGCACGCCGGGGCAGTCCGCTGGTCATTGGTGTGGGCATAGGTGAATACTTTATTGCCTCGGATGTTGCGGCCCTGTTACCGGTCACGCAACGCTTCGTGTTTCTCGAAGAAGGCGATATTGCCGATATGAGCGTAGACGGCATCACCATCTATGATGCTGACGGCAACCCGGTCGAGCGCAAGGAAACCCTCTCCGAGCTTTCCGCAGACGCCGTGGAGCGGGGTGAGTATCGCCACTACATGCTCAAGGAAATCTTCGAGCAACCGCGCGCCATCGCCGACACCCTGGAAGGCCGCCTGTACCAGGACACGGTGCTGGAAGCGGCATTCGGCGCCAACGCAAAGGATATTTTCGACAAGGTGCAGGGGGTACACATCATTGCCTGCGGCACCAGCTACCACGCCGGTTTGATTGCACGCTACTGGATGGAGTCGATAGCCGGTATTCCGTGCAGTGTCGAGGTGGCCAGTGAGTTCCGCTATCGCAAGCCGGTAGTGCGTAACAGCTCGTTGATCGTCACCATCTCCCAATCCGGTGAAACCGCCGACACGCTGGCGGGGCTGAAGGAGGCAAAACGCCTCGGTTTTGGCCAGTCGCTGACCATCTGTAACGTGCCGGAAAGTTCACTGACGCGTGAATCCGACCTGGTGTTGATGACGCGCGCCGGGCCGGAAATCGGTGTGGCGTCCACCAAGGCCTTCACGACCCAGCTGGTTGCGCTCATGTTGCTGACCATTGTGCTGGGACGGCGTTTTGAGCTCACGCAAGCACGGGAAAAACAGCTGGTGCAGCAACTCCAGCACCTGCCCAAGCAGATCGAGGATGTCCTTGGGCTGGACAAAAAAATCCAGACGCTGGCGGAAGGTTTTGCAGAAAAATACAACGCCCTGTTCCTCGGCCGTGGCGCGCAATACCCGGTGGCCATGGAAGGCGCGCTCAAACTCAAGGAAATCTCCTATATTCATGCCGAAGCCTACCCGGCCGGTGAACTCAAACACGGGCCACTGGCGCTGATCGATGCCAATATGCCGGTTGTCGTGGTGGCACCCAATAACGAATTACTGGAAAAACTCAAATCCAACCTGCAGGAAGTCGGCGCCCGCGGCGGTGAAATGCTGGTGTTTGCCGATGAGACTGCCGGAATGTCGTCCGATGAAACCACCACCGTGCTACCGGTCGCACCCACCGACGACTGTGTGGCCCCGATTGTCTTCACCGTGCCTCTGCAGCTGTTGTCCTACCATGTGGCCGTTCTCAAGGGGACCGATGTGGATCAGCCGAGAAACCTCGCCAAGTCTGTTACGGTTGAATAACGCAGGCATAACCCCCTGATTCCAA
>CAYYAP010000127.1:0-3699 GCA_964469575.1 uncultured Thiohalobacter sp. | reverse complement strand
GGCTACGACACGCCTATATATCCGTCAGGAGGAGTCATCGGTGAGCAAGGATATGATGTTTTATTGCATTCCCCAGCAGGCCTACATGCGCACGGAAAACTGCACAAATCTGCGCAAACGCCCGGCTGGCAAGGCTCCTGCGGGCGCCCAGCCCATGCTGCGTGCCTGTGAAAAGTGCACCATGTATCCGCTGGTTGATAAAAAGAAAGTCCCCACGGTCCCGCTGGGCGATTACCTCGGCGGTGACAAGCCCAAGATCGCTAACCTGCAGGCGGCAGTGAACAAAAAAATCATCCAGGCGAGCATCGCCAAGTAACGCGATCTTTCTGGCGTTACGCGCCGGCTTGCGGAACAATGTGGATGTGAAGCAGGCAAGGCGAATTCTCTGGTGAGCCCCTATTACGGCGTGCGCCGGCTCGGTCCCTACCTCGGTGTCATCCAGGTGATCGATGTGGGTGATGCCTGTGCCTATTCGACCAACGGCCACAGCTGGCGTATTCGCCAACAGGCAGCATCCGGTCGATTCCGCTGGGGGGTGCCGCACAGCACCAATGCCCCCAACCTGGTTGAAGCGCTGGAACACCACCCGCCGCTCCCCTTCCCCATCCGTGACCGTTTTGAACTCTGGCTGCTGCGGCACAACACCCGAAAACCGCTGGCCCTGCTCAGTACCCGCTATCATGCCAGTGAAATGGAAGCCGTGCGTAACCCACACTGGCACGCCTTCGCGACCGCCGATACCGGTTTCAATTCAGGCACCTTGCAGGCACAACCTTCTCACCGTGACCAGCTCGAAAGCCTGGTGAACATGGCGTCGCAACCCTTGCCGGCAGCGCAATGGTTTGAACGACAGGATGACGGCAGTGGAACGGGATTACAGGGTTTGCATCTGCTGGATGGTGAAGCAGGGCGTGTGTTGTCGGGCGAGGACTTTCCGGAACTGCTGGTCAGTGAAGACTGGCCGGATACCGTGGACCGTGGTCTGATTAATGATTATCACAACTGGAGCGCCGGTTCCCTGCTGGCACACCAGAACCTGAGTCGCAGCACCCGCGAGCGTCTTGAGCAGGCCGCCTGCCAGCGACCTACGGGGCTGCTGACCGCCTATCCGCTGATTCCGGAAGTGTTCGATCAGGATGCGATTGACGTCGCGCTGGTCAGCGCCAGACTGATGAATGCCGGATGAAACCGGTTGGCCTGTGGTTTCTGCTGGTCTGCCTGGTGATAACCGGCCCGCTCGCCCGTGCCGGAACCGTACGGGTTGCCGTTTCCTCAAATTTTGCCGGTACACTGCGTGACCTTGCAGGGCCATTTGAACAACAGACCGGTCACCGTGTGCAGATAACGCCGGGATCAACCGGCAAACATTATGCGCAGATCAGCAATGGCGCGCCGTTTGATGTGTTTCTTGCAGCGGATGTGCGACGCCCCGCCCTGCTCGAAGCGGCGGGATTCGGTGTGCCGGGGAGCCGTTTTACCTATGCGCTCGGTCAGCTGGTGCTATGGAGTCCGGAAGCGGGTAAGGTGGATGCCAAAGGGACTATCCTGCGGCGTGGTGATTTTGGTCGATTGGCCATGGCTAATCCGAAGCTGGCGCCGTACGGACGTGCGGCTCGTGAAGTGCTGGAGTCATGTGGCGTTTGGGACAGGCTACAGGCAAAAATTGTTCGTGGTGAAAATATTGCCCAGACCTTCCAGTTCGTACGCAGCAAAAATGCCCAGCTGGGATTTATCGCCCGTTCGCAGTTGTTACGTAAAGGCAAGGCCCCCGGGGGTTCGTGGTGGAACATACCCCGTACACGGTATCGGCCGATTGAACAGCAGGCATTGCAGCTTCGTGATACGCCGGCCGCACAGGCCTTCATGAGGTTTCTGAAGTCACCACTGGCACGTAAGGTGATCAAGGACAACGGTTATGGCTTACCCTGACAAAGTGGCGTGAACATGATGGGCTTCAGTGCAGATGACCTGACGGCGCTCACCGTCACCCTGAAGCTCGCCGCCATATCGACAGGTATCCTGTTGCTGCTGGGCACACCATTGGCCTGGTGGCTGGCAAATACACGCTGTCGAATAAAGATCATTGTCGATGCCGTCGTAGCGCTGCCGTTAATACTCCCGCCAACCGTGATGGGTTTCTACCTGCTGATTGCACTGGGGCCAAATGGGCCGCTTGGACAGCTAATGCAAGGCATGGGAAGTGAAACACTGGCGTTTACTTTTACCGGCCTGGTGATGGGTTCCGTCGTTTACTCCCTGCCGTTTGTCGTTCAACCCTTACAGGATGCCTTTGCAAGCATCGGCAAGCGACAGATGGAAGTGGCGGCCACCTTGCGCGCTGCACCACTCGATCGATTTTTCAGCGTTGCCGTGCCGCTCTCCCGCCATGGCTATCTGACCGCCCTGGTGCTGGGCTTCGCCCATACCGTCGGCGAGTTCGGTGTGGTGTTAATGATTGGTGGCAACATACCCGGTGAGACAAGGGTGTTATCGATTGCTATTTATGATCACGTCGAATCTCTCCAGTATCAGCAGGCACACCTGCTTTCAGGCGCCCTGCTGTTGTTATCCTTTATGCTATTGCTAACGGTGTATGGGTTGAAACGACGTTACCGGGTCAATCACGTATGACGCTGGACGTGACGTATCAACTCAGGCGCGGCGAGTTTCGCCTGGATGTGGCTTTCAAGGTTCCGGCGCAAGGCATCACGGCCGTATTTGGGCCATCCGGTTGTGGCAAGACGACACTGCTGCGCGCCATCGCCGGGCTGGAACAGGCCGACACAGCACAACTCAAACTGGGTGATCAAGTCTGGCAGGATGCCAACACAAACCTGCCGACACACAAGCGGCCGATAGCGTATGTCTTTCAGGAAGCCAGTCTGTTTCCGCATCTCAATGTACGCGCTAACCTGGAATACGGGTACAAACGCCTGGGTAATATAACGCGGCGTATCTCCTTCGATCAGGCTGTAGCACTGATGGATCTTGCCGCACTGCTTGAACGACGACCGAACAGCCTGTCCGGTGGTGAACGCCAGCGCGTCGCCATTGCGCGCGCTCTGCTCACCAGCCCTGCATTGTTACTGATGGATGAACCCCTTGCGGCACTCGATGCCGCACGCAAAACGGAGCTACTACCTTTCTTTGAACGATTACATGACGAACTGGCATTGCCGATACTCTATGTCAGTCACGCCGCAGATGAAGTGGCAAGGCTGGCTGATCATCTCGTATTGATGGAGGAGGGGAAAGTCAGGGCCAGTGGCCCGGTCAATGAACTGCTTACCCGGCTGGATTTGCCGCTGGCGCAAGACCAGGGCGCCGCAGCGGTAATAGAAGCCACAGTGACTGGACACGATCAACCCTGGCAACTGACTACGCTTGCGTTCCAGGGCGGTACTTTCAGTATTTGCCATGATGGTCTGGAAAAGAATCAAAAAGTCCGGTTACGCGTACTGGCGCGAGATGTCAGTCTTACACTGCAACATCAGAACGACACCAGCATACTTAACATACTGCCCGCGCGTATTGAGGAGATGTACGACCAGGATGCCGCACAGGTCATGGTGCGTTTGAAAGCAGGTGAAGCCGACCTGCTGGCGCGCGTTACGAGAAAATCCGCCACGGCGCTGGAGCTTGCGCCCGGCAAGACAGTATTTGCCCAGGTAAAGAGCGTAGCGCTACTGGGCTGATTTT
>CAYYAP010000126.1:0-7055 GCA_964469575.1 uncultured Thiohalobacter sp. | reverse complement strand
CAGGACGTCGGCAGCCTGGACTGTGGTGGAGCCGAGCAGGAGGGCGAGCGCCAGGCCCTTGCAGGTTTGTGTGGTGATGCGTGACATGATTCCTGTCTCCCTGAGGGTGTTTCGGGCAGATTACCCCGCCTTGCATGCTTATGCCACACGTGGCTGCGGGTGCTAGACTGAGCGTTCGAATCCAATGAGGTGATCTTGTGTCAAGTTGTGGTTGCGGGGATGAAATAAACAGCGAAGAACAAGGCCGGATATGGATGACAGCGCGGGCGCTGTTGTTTCTTTGCCTGCTATTCAATCTCGGGCTGACGCATGCCCAGTCTCCCGAGCAGATTGTGGCCGGTGGTTTCTCATCAGCACAAACCGGTAGAAATCTGCCGGATGGCTGGCAGCCGCTGACCTTCAGCGGGATTAAACGGCATACGGAATATTCCCTGGTGGAAGAGGATGGCACGGTTGTTGTCAAAGCAGTCAGTCATCAGTCTGCCTCGGGACTGGCGCGAGCCATCGCCATTGATCCCAAAAAATACCCTGTCATCCAGTGGCGCTGGAAAGTGGATAATATCCTGAAGAAAGGGGATGTCAGTCGCAAGGCGGGAGATGACTACCCCGCCAGGATTTATATCACCTTTGCCTTTGATCCTGACAAGGCCAGCTACCTGGAACGGTTAAAATACCAGGCCGGTCAGCTCATCAAGGGCAGGGATATTCCTTACAGGGCTATCTCCTATATCTGGGGGAGCAACAGCCGGGCGGGTACTAGGGTCGCGAACGCCTACACCGATCAGGCCATGATGTTCGTGGTTGAGGGAGGCGAGGAAAAGCTGCAACAGTGGGTCACCGAGCGCCGCAATGTCTATGCAGATTACAAGAAGGCCTTTGGTGAAGCGCCCACGATGATCTCCGGTGTCGCGATTATGACGGATACGGATAACACGCAGGAATCGGCTGTGGCCTGGTATGGTGATATCGTTTTTAAACGGGCAGGAAAGTAGTGTAGTGGTTTCCGAATTCGATATTATTCAGCGTTTTTTCCAGCGAGAGCACGCCGCGCCGGGTGTTGTGCTGGGAATCGGGGACGATGCGGCGTTGCTGGCACCGGAAGCCGGGGCTGCGCTGGTGGTGGCGGTGGATACGCTGGTCGCCGGACGGCATTTCCCTGAACAGACCGATGCCGTCAGCATTGGTCACAAGGCGCTGGCCGTCAATCTTAGTGATCTTGCGGCGATGGGCGCGCAACCCAGGTGGGCGACGCTGGCGTTGACCTTGCCGGAAGTCGATGAAACCTGGCTATGCGGATTTGCCGAGGGATTTTTTCAGTTGGCAGATCGTTTCAACGTGGCGCTGGTGGGTGGTGACACCACACGTGGTCCTTTATCGATCACTGTTCAGCTACAGGGGCAGGTCGATGCAGCCCGCGCCCTGCGGCGTGATGCCGCAAAACCGGGACAGCATCTCTTTGTTACCGGCACGCCCGGTGACGCAGCCTGTGCGCTGCAGCAGTTACAGGCGGGCAGGCCGGTTGAAGCCGCATTGCTCGCACGCCTGAACCGGCCGGAACCGAGAGTGGCGTTTGGTCAGGCGCTGGCCGGCGTGGCCGCTGCCGCGATTGATGTTTCCGATGGTCTGTTGGCGGATATTCAGCACGTGCTGGATGCCAGCCACTGTGGGGCCCGGCTTAATGTTGATGCCATCACGCGTTCGAGCGGTTTACAGGTTCTCGATGATGAAACCGCGCTGTCCTGTCAGTTGAATGGTGGTGACGACTATGAGCTTTGTTTTACCGTGGATGCTGATTGCGTCGAGCAGGTCTTTCGCAGCGCGGAAGACGACGGGTTGGTTATTGCGGAAATCGGCATCATTGAACCGCAGACAGGTATCCGTTGTGTGCGTGATGATGGTTCATCCTATACGCCGACGGGTAAAGGTTTTGACCATTTCAGCAAGGTCGGTGACTGACTGCATCGACGCGTACCGGGTATTTCCCCGGTCCGGTGTGATGGCGGGTATCCAGGTTTGACCCGGGCTGTCGCTCAGTGAGCGACGCGAACATTTTCCCCGCTGTGAATCACACGTACCCGCTCACCGACGGAAAGTTTTTCATTGGGCGATAGCGCCTGAACAATGGCGATAGTCCGACCATTGTCCATTTTAACAGTGACTTCAACACCCTGGGTCCGCGTTACACCTTCTTCAATGGCTGCGCCGGCGATTCCGCCAGCTACCGCACCGATCACGGCCATGACCTTGCTGGCCTTGTCTCCACCGATACTGCTGCCGGCAATGCCGCCGGCTATAGCGCCTGCGCCACTACCAATGGGTGTTTTGGTGCCTTCAATTCTGACCGGTCGCAGTTGCACGACGGTACCAAAGTCAACCTGCTGAACGATTCGGGCCTCGGAGCGGCTGTAGCTGTCACCGGACAGGTTCGATGCGCACCCGGCCAGGCCGGCTGCGATAAACAGGATGAATAAAAAAAGACCGTTTTTCATCAGGATCATTTTACCCTCCGACCTTACTGGCCACCGTGTCTGCCAATACCCTACTGACTCCGGTTTAAATCATAAGTTCTTCCTGCCAGAGTGTGTTGTTCCTGGCCGTACTCAGTCATCGACCAGCGGATCTTTTTCCTTGTCACGTTCAATCAGCGCATAGGCCGAGTGATTGTGGATGGACTCGAAGTTTTCGGATTCCACCACGTAGGCGCTGATGCGGTCATCTGCATTGAGTGTAGCGGCAATATCGCGCACCATATCTTCCACGAACTTGGGGTTGTCGTAGGCTCTTTCGGTAACGTACTTCTCGTCCGGGCGTTTGAGCAGACCGTAGAGTTCGCAGGATGCCTGATTTTCAACCATATCGATCAGTTCCTCGATCCACACGAAATCACGTGTCGTCGCGGTAACTGTAACGTGCGAACGCTGGTTATGCGCGCCACGGTCGGAGATTTTCTTGGAACAGGGACACAGGCTGGTAACCGGCACGATGACCTTGATTTTCATCTCCGGCTTGCCGTTGCGAATTTCCCCGATAAACGATACCTCGTAGTCGAGCAGGCTTCGTACGCCGGATACCGGCGCGGTCTTGTTGATGAAATAGGGGAAGGTCATTTCGATGTGACCGGCTTCCGCTTCCAGGCGCTCGGCCATTTCCCCCAGTATTTCCTTGAAAGACTCAACGCCGATTTCGCGTTCGTGCAGGTTGAGGATTTCCACGAAGCGTGACATGTGCGTGCCCTTGAAATTGTGCGGCAGGTTCACGTACATGTTGAAGTTGGCAATAGTGTGTTGTTCGCCGCCGTTACGATCTTTTACCCGTACCGGGTGACGAATGTCCTTGATGCCCACCTTGTCGATGGCGATGTGGCGGGTATCGGCGCTGTTCTGCACGTCAGCAATCGGCTTGTTGATTGTGGCGGCGGTTGATTTGCTCATGATTCGTCCTCAGCGTAACGCACGCAGGCGCGTTCGGTTTCCCATAGCGTGACAGCGTGAACGCGAATGCTTTCGTTGTTCAACTGCGCCGACAGTTCTCTGAAGAAATAGGCGGCGATGTGTTCGGCTGTCGGGTTGATCTCGGTAAAAGGTTCCAGTTCGTTTAAATAACGGTGATCCAGTCGGGCCGCGATGTCGCGGGTGGCCTGTTTGATGACCTTGAAATCCACGCCCATGCCGAGCTCATCCAGCGAACGGGTGCGTACTTCGGCTTCGACTTTCCAGTTATGCCCGTGCATGCGTGCGCAGGCGCCCGGGTAGTCACGCAGCGTATGCGCGGAAGCGAAGTCCGTAAGGATTTTCAGGGTGTAACAGGCGGCCACGCTAATTCCTGACTGAAAAGGTAGGATTTTAGTCGACCGCGCGCAGTGTTGCAATTCGCGCTGCCAGTTCCCGTTGAATCCGATGGTAAATACTGTCGGCGTCCAGACCGCACTCGGCAAGCTGCTCTTCACGGCTGGCGTGCTCGATGAACTGATCCGGAATTCCCAGTTGAGTCAGTGGGATAGTGATGCCGTGCGCGGCCAGGGTTTCCGCCACGGCGCTGCCGGCGCCACCGCTGACAGCATTATCTTCCAGCGTGACCAGCAGGTGGTGGCGGGCGGCCATGTCACTGACACAGGCTTCGTCCAGAGGTTTGATGAAGCGCATGTTGACCACTGTGGCGTTTAATCGATCACCGGCTTCCAGCGCGGCGGCCAGTGTGCTGCCGAAGGCCAGCAGGGCCACTTCCTTGCCTTCACGGCGCACCTCGGCCTTGCCGATTTCCAGCGTATCCAGGTCGGCGTTGACGGCCACGCCGGGTCCGGTACCGCGCGGATAGCGCACCGCAGCAGGGCCGTCATGCTGAAAGCCGGTCGACAGCATTTGCCGGCATTCATTTTCATCGGCCGGCGCCATCAGCGTCATATTGGGAATGCAGCGCAGGAAGCTCAGATCGAAGTTACCGGAGTGCGTCGGGCCATCGGCGCCGACCAGTCCGCCACGGTCGATGGCGAACAGTACCGGCAGGTTTTGCAGTGCGACGTCGTGGATCAGCTGGTCGTAGGCGCGTTGCAGAAAGGTGGAGTAGATAGCGACCACTGGTTTGACACCTTCGCAGGCGAGCCCGGCCGCCAGGGTCACGCTGTGCTGTTCGGCGATGGCGACGTCGAAATAACGCGCCGGGAACTGCTCGGAAAAGGCCACCAGTCCGGAACCTTCGCGCATCGCCGGGGTAATGCCGACCAGCCTGTCATCGGCGCGCGCCATATCACAGATCCAGTCGGAAAAGACCCGCGTGTAGGTCATGCCTGCCGGGGCGCCGCCGCCCTGGCTCTCGCCGGTTTCCGGGTCGAACTTGCCAACACCGTGGAACTTGCAGGGATTTTGTTCCGCCGGGGCATAACCTTTGCCCTTGCGCGTGACCACGTGCAGCAGTTGCGGTCCCTTGAGCGATCGGACATTACGCAAGGTGGCAACGACGGAATCCAGGTCGTGGCCATCAATGGGGCCGATGTAATTGAAACCGAGTTCTTCGAACAGAGTGCCGGGAATCACCATGCCCTTCATGTGTTCTTCCGCGCGGCGCGCCAGCTCCCACATGGAGGGCATTTTTTGCAGCACCTTTTTGCTGCCTTCGCGCATGGTCGAGTAGGTGCGGCCGGATAAAATGCGCGCCAGGTAGTTGGACAGACCACCGACGTTGGGCGAGATCGACATATCGTTATCGTTCAGTACCACCAGCAGGTTGGCATCCAGCGTGCCGGCGTGGTTAAGCGCTTCGAAGGCCTGTCCGGCGCTCATGGCGCCATCCCCGATGATGGCGGCCACGCGGCGGTTGCTGTTTTCCTGTGCGGCGGCAATCGCCATCCCCAGCGCGGCGCTGATGGAGGTACTGGAGTGCCCCACGCCAAAGGCGTCGTAGGGACTTTCGTCACGCCGGGGGAAACCCGCCAGACCGTCTTTCTGACGGATACTGTCCATCTGCTCGCGTCGGCCGGTGAGGATTTTGTGCAGGTAACTCTGGTGGCCCACATCCCATACCAGCTTGTCGTCCGGGGTGTTGAAGACGTAGTGCAGGGCAAGGGTCAGCTCCACGGCGCCAAGGTTGGCGGCAAGGTGCCCGCCCGTCATTGAGACGGAATCGATCATGAACTGGCGCGATTCGCGTGCCAGCGCGCGCAACTGGGCCAGATCGAGAGCGCGCAGGTCTGCTGGCGTGTTGATCTGGTTCAGTAGTGGGCTTGAGTCGGCAGTTTTCATGGAAGGCTGTACAGCAGGGAAGCACCGATTATCGGTGCTGAAGGGCACCGAGGCAAGCAAATCCGCCTGTTTCAGGCGCTGCGTTCCACGATATATTGCGAAATCCAGCGTAGCGGGTTGGCGCGCTCGTCCAGGCCGGAGAGGGCGTCCAGCGCGGTCTGATGCAGTTCCCAGGCGCGTTCCCGCGCCCCGGCCAGCCCCAGCAGCGCCGGATAGGTGGGTTTGTCCATGGCGAGGTCGGCACCGGCCTGTTTGCCTAACTGCTCGGTGCTGCCGGTAACGTCGAGAATGTCGTCCTGTACCTGAAATGCCAGGCCGATGGCCTTGCCGTAGTGGTCGAGTGCGCGCCGGGTGGCGTCATCGACCTGTTCGGCGCACAGCGCCCCGAGCAATACGGCGGCGCGGATCAGCATGCCGGTCTTGTGAATATGCATATCTTCCAGCTCGGCAATATCCAGCGTCTGGCCGACTGCCGCCAGGTCGATGGCCTGACCGCCGACCATGCCGCGCGAACCGGAGGCCAGCGCCAGGCGCTCGATCATGGCCAGACGGCGATCGGCAGCGATATCGCCCATATCGGCGTGTGCCAGCAGGTAGAACGCCAGGGTTTGCAGCGCGTCACCGGCGAGTATCGCCTCGGCCTCGCCAAAGGCCTTGTGGCAGCTGGGCTTGCCACGCCGCAGGTCATCGTTGTCCATAGCCGGCAGGTCATCGTGGATCAGTGAATAGGCATGGATACACTCGACAGCGCAGGCGGCGACATCAAGCCGGTGCTTGTCGGCGTCGAGCGCGTGGCCGGCGGCATACACCAGCACCGGGCGTATACGCTTGCCGCCATCCAGCAACGAATAGCGCATGGCCTTGTGGAGTTGCGCCGGGAGGGTGCGTGCGTCAGGCAGGAACCGCTGCAACGCGGTTTCCACACGTTGCTGACAATCAGCCAGGAAGCTGTCCAGATCAGTCGGTGTCGCTGTCACTTGTAAAGGACTCAAGTTCAGCCTGGCCATCCTTTTCCAGCAGGATCTGTACTTTCTGTTCGGCTTCTTTTAGCGCGGTCTGGCAGGCGCGGGTCAGTTCAACACCGCGTTCAAACTGTTTGAGCGATTCATCAAGGCTCAGGTCGCCCTGTTCCATTTGTTCAACCAGGCCTTCCAGCTCCGCCAGGGCGGTTTCGAAATCCAGTGTTTTTTTGCTGCGTTTCGCCACATCGGCTCCCCGTAATCAGGCAGCGTACGTTACAAGTGCGGGCCAGGAAGGTCAATCGCATTCCGGGGACAGTTTACTTATTTCCGATAGCGTATCAGTGCATCTGTGTGGTTG
>CAYYAP010000125.1:0-7113 GCA_964469575.1 uncultured Thiohalobacter sp. | reverse complement strand
CACCATCTTCCGCAAGGCGCAAAACAAGATCCAGGACCCCGCCAAGCTGGAACGCACCGACCTCCACACCCTGCTGCGCCTGCCCACCGGCATCTTCTACGCCCAGGGCGTCAAGGCCAACGTCATCTTCTTCGACGCCAAACCCGCCTCCAAAACCGCCTGGACCAAAAAACTGTGGATCTACGACTTCCGCACCAATGTGCACATGACCCTGAAGACCAAGTGCCTGGTGAAGCGTGATTTTGATGAATTTATTGTCTGCTTCAAGGCGGATGACCGCAGCAAGCGGCGGGAATCGAAGAAGGTGGATCGATGGAAGTCATTTACCTACGACGAACTCATTGCCCGCGACAAGACCAACCTGGATATCTTCTGGCTGAAAGATGATTCGCTGGAGGATACGGAGAACCTGCCGGCGCCCGAGGTGCTGGCGCAGGAGATTGTGGAGCAGCTGGAGGCGGCGCTGGAGGAGTTTCGGAGTGTGGAGGCGGTGTTGGCCGGGAATGGTGCAGGCGATGGCTGAGGCGCTTCCAATCTGATATCAATAGTGATACTATGATATCCATGGCAAGGATTGCTGACATCATCGTAAGGATGCGATGTAACCCGAAAGACGTGCGCTTTTCTGATTTGTGTAAGGTGTGTCACCACTATTTTGGAGAAGCGCGCCAGAAGAGTACCAGTCATCGCGTGTTCAGGACACCGTGGCAGGGTAATCCCCGGGTGAATATTCAAAACAAACGAGGTAAGGCAAAAGCCTATCAGGTACTTCAAGTGTTGAAGGCCATCGACAGGCTGGACAAGGAACATGGCACTGGTAAATGATCGATACAGCTATCGAGTAACCTGGTCAGAAGCTGATCAGGAGTACGTCGGTTTATGTGCGGAATTCCCCAGTACGAGCTGGCTGGCAGCCACACACGAAGCCGCGCTCAAGGGTATCCGTAAGTTGGTTGCGTCTATCGTGGCCGATATGAACAACAACGGTGAGACTGTACCGAAACCTATTGCCACACGCCGCTTCAGTGGCAAGTTCATGATTCGCGTGCCACCGGAAGTTCATAGAAAACTGGCGTTAAAGGCGGCCGAAAACGGTGTCAGTCTGAATCGTCTGGCGAGCGCGAAGCTGTCAGAATAAATTGTAGTCGTCCATGGAGCGTCTCCTGTCGTACTCAGGCGGCTACAGGCTCAATCTTCCCCAGCGCACGAACGAGGCACAGTGCGGTGTCAGCTGTGACAGACTTCCCGGGAATGACCGGGCTGTGCGACAGCCCCGGTCTTGAGCTACCCGCTACGGATGTTACACTGCGCACAATTTCCAGCAAAATGACCTCAAGAAACTTCATCGCGTAAGCATGCACGCTACCTTACCTTTACTCGTAGACACGGATTTTCCCCCGATCAGGCGGGAGGCATTGACGACCCTGCAGGTCAACCTGGGTTACCGGTGTAACCAGAGTTGTCTGCATTGCCATGTCAATGCGGGGCCGAGCCGGAAGGAGGAAATGGATCGAAAGACCATGGATGCGCTGTTGGAATTCCTGCGCGTCTCCGGCGTGCGTCACCTGGATTTGACCGGGGGGGCGCCGGAAATCAATCCTGATTTTCGTTATCTCGTTGAGTCCGCGACGCGCGAAGGCGTTCGCGTGACCGACCGTTGCAATCTGACCATACTCATGGAGCCGGGCTTTGAGTGGCTTGCGGCGTTTCTGGCGGAAAACCAGGTCGAAATCGTGGCGTCTTTACCCTGTTACCTGGAGGAGAATGTCGATGGTCAACGGGGCGATGGGGTTTTTAAAAAAAGTATTCAGGCGTTAAAGCGCCTGAATCAGCTGGGTTACGGGCAGGCGGACAGCGGCCTTGTGTTAAACCTGATGTATAACCCGGTCGGTGCTTCGTTGCCGCCGCCCCAGCAGCAGCTGGAGATCGATTATCGCGGGGTTTTGCAGACGCGTTACGGTATTGAATTCAGCCAGTTGTTTGTGCTGGCCAATATGCCTATACAGCGCTTTGGCAGCACGCTGATTTCCAAAGGCGAATTTGAGTCCTACATGGGGCTTTTGAAAGCCGCGCACCAGCCCGGTAACCTGGCGACGGTGATGTGCCGTTCCCTGGTCAGTCTTGATTGGCAGGGTTATGTCTACGACTGCGATTTTAACCAGATGCTGGGCCTGGCATGGGAAACGGACAGGGGGTCACGCGTTCATATTTCCGCTCTGTCGAAATGCGATATCGAAGGCCGGCTGATCGAGGTGGCGGATCATTGCTTTGGTTGCACCGCCGGGCAGGGCAGCAGTTGTGGCGGGGCAATTAACGAGGAAGGGGCGTAGCGGTGGCCACCCGGCTGTAAACCTTCCGTGGTTTACCCGGCCGGGGAGACGTTTCGGGCTTACTGTTTCTGTGTGCCGCGGATGGTGATCTCAACACGGCGATTCCTGGCGCGGCCTTCTGCTGTCGCGTTACTGGCCACAGGCTTGTCTTCACCAAGGCCCAGCGTGGACATCACGCGGGGGGACACGCCATTTTGCATCAGGTAGGTTTCGACTGCGGCAGCACGGCGCTGTGACAGTTTCTGGTTATACGATGCAGAACCCGAGCTATCCGTGTAGCCGACAATATCCACACTCTGGACATTCGCCAGTTTGTTGATATGGGCAGCCAGTTGCCGCAGTTCGGCCTTACCGGCATCCTTGATGGTAGCGCTGTTCAAATCGAACAGTGCACCGGCGGACAGGGAGACCGATTTGGTCACGATTTTGGGTGCGGGGGCCGGTGCGGCTGCGGGGGTTACTACCGGGGCGGGAGCCGGTGCGGCGGCAGTTTGCTTCACCTTGTCGCCACAATCTGCCAGTACATCGGCGCTGGTCCAGAAACCGGTTTTTACACAATGTCCAAATCCGTCAGTCACCAGGTGCCCTCGGGCATCACCGACATAGCCTGAGTTGGCTTTGCCGGCATTGTGCGCCACGGCGCTCTGGGCGGACAGCATGCCGATGCAGGTCAGGATCGTGAGTCCGGGAATGCGGAATGTCAGGGTCATAGTACTTCTCCTCGGTTTGTATTGGTATCAGGTGTGTACGTGGACTACAGTCTACCGTGTGTTTTTCGGGGTAGCGCCATGTGGTGAGCCGCTGGCGGAATTATATCGGCCATGCAGGTGCCTGTCGCCATGTTATGGATAAAAGCAGGCTGGTTTCTGGTATGTTTCCGGTATGTCTAGCCTGGAAAATCAGCTGCCTGGATCGGCCCGCCTGGTCATCGTGGATGCGTGGCGAGGCGTTGCCATTGCGCTGATGGTGATTTTTCACTTTTGTTTCGACCTGGCGCATTTCGGTTTTGCCCGGTTCGATTTTTACGGCGATGCGTTCTGGCTGAATTTCCGGACGTTCATCCTGAGCCTGTTTCTGCTGCTGGCAGGGATCAGCCTGATGCTGGCTACGCGCAAAGGAATTAATGTCCGTCGTTTCGCAGAGCGCTTATTGCGTGTCGCCGCCGCCGCCGCGCTGGTCAGTGTTGCCACATGGTGGATGTTTGGCGAGCGTTTTGTGTTCTTTGGTGTGCTGCACTTTATTGTAATGGCAAGCCTGTTGGGGTTGTTATTTATCCGTAAACCGATCATTGCGCTGGCGCTTGGTATTGCGCTGCTGGTGGTCGGCAACAGCTGGCAGTTCCCCTGGTTTGACCAGCCGGGCTGGCGCTGGATCGGTATGATGACGCATAAACCGGCAACCGAAGACTACGTTCCACTGATCCCCTGGTTTGGCGTTAGCCTGATCGGTATGGTGTTGGGTAATATTTTGTCACGTGGCGGCCGCCTGGAGAGGGTGAATGCTTTGCTGCCGGCAGACAATGCGCCAGTCAGGTTACTGGCGTTTTCCGGCAGGCACAGCCTGTTGATTTACCTGCTTCACCAGCCACTGCTGTTCGGCTCGCTTAATCTGTACGTGCTGGCTGTCGGTACGTGAGTTATTTTTTCCCGTACTCTTCCAGTGCGGTTCGGACGGCGCGATCCATCAGCGGAGCGGCGTTCAGCAAACGTGCGCGCGCGCTACGCAGCAAGTGCGCCAGCTCTTCAATAGTGTAGTTACCGGCTTTCAGTCCTTTGCGGTCAGTAAACAGGCAGGTGCCGGTAATCGGGCTGACCCAGCTGAGCTTGGCGCGCAGACGTTCACCCTCGGCGCCGCGGAATTCCACCCAGGTGCCGCTCCTGAGTTGCCGGGCGCGGGCGGTGAATGCATCGTCGATTGCAGGTGATGCGGGGATTGCCGGTGAGGCGGGTGCTGTTTCCGTACGGGGCGGCAGGGCGGTGACTGTGTCCTGCTGTTGTTCAGCCTTTGTTTCCTGTTCGTCGCTTGTGTCGGTATCATCTGTTTCAGACAGGTTAATGGCAGTTCTTCCGTGAGCGCGCACCAGTCGCGCAATAAAATCATCGCGTTCTGTCGGCTGAATGGACAGGCGTTCCATGCCGGTGCGCAATTTTTCCAGCAGCCTCGGCTGAATGGCTACCAGGCGCTGACGTTCAGCCGGCGTGGTTTTGGGTTTGACGCTCCAGATGAGTTCATCCATGGTCTGAACGGCCTGTTTCCATTCTTCGCTGTCTTTGCCGTTACGCGCACAACAGATGAACAGCAGGTTTTTCCAGTGCGTGGCGACAAACTCCCGGACAAAGTCCAGATTATTCTCCCGCTTGCCCGCAACGCCTTCCTGCAAGTTCACCGTATCGATGCGGGGCTGGATTTCTTCCAGGGTGGTGGATTCTGCTTCCGCCAGGCGTTCTTTTCCCTCCATGACTTTTGCGGAACGTTCCGCGCGGATTTCAGCCTGCTCTTCTTCCTGGGCCAGGAAGTTGTCCAGATCGGCCAGTAAGTTGTCAAACAGCCCCAGATCATCTTCAAACTCATCGAGAATGGTCTGGACGATGGATTCGATTTTTGCGTAGAGCGGGTCTTCCATGCCCTGTGATTCATCCCAGCCCACGGCGGTTGATGCAAGCCGGTTCAGTAACTGCCTGGCCGGGTGTGTCTTGGTTGAGAAGAAACGGTTGTCCAGCAAGGCGACCTTGAGTAAGGGGATTTGCAGTCGCCCGATCAGTGCGCGCATGGCGTCAGGGATGTTGCGGTCTTCGAGGATGTAGTCGAACAGCATGGCGACGATATCAAGTGTCATGCCGCCTGAATTTCCAAGGTTCTGGATCACCGGGGTATTACGCATATTGCGCAGGATATTCATCGTTCCCGTGCGGGCAACGGTTGGGTCAAAGCCGGATATATCGGCCGCGAACCCGGCGCCATCTACCGGATCGCCACCCTGTTGCAGATAGGTCAGTGCGTTGATCGAAGGCTGTACATACTGCGTGTATCCCTGGTACTGGACGCCTCCCGTTACGGGATACCCCGGCATGCCGCCGGCAACCGTGTCACCGGCAATCTCGCCACTATCACCCTCGGTCATGGTATTACCGGGCTGGGGGTATACCGGGTGGCTGGCGCGGCTGGTTGACTTGCGTACGGTGGTGCGGATCTCCGGCAAAACGCCCATCTTGATCAGCTGCTGGTTGAGCTCGCGATACAGGGCATCGATATTAGCGCCGACGTGCTTGTCGAATAACTTGAAGATGACAAGGCGGATTTCCAGTCCGGTTTCGATACGGGTTGCCGCTTCGTGGAAGGCATGGCAGATGGCCTCGGGGCCAAGCGGATTCTCGAAGCGTTCAAGATCCGGGTCGCCAATCAAAAATCCAATACGTTTATCCAGCGCGTACAGGGACTGCAGGCAATGGTTGCGGATTTTGCTGACCATACTGGATACCGCAAGGTCTTCTTCCAGGTCATTCTTGTCGATCAGGCCAAGATCAGACCCACCTTCGAGGTCCAGGCCGGGAAGTCCACCCTGCGAAGCAGGACGGGGGATGCCGCAGTCAAAATGATGCTTGAAGTTCGAGATAAAATCGTTCTCAATATCCTTGCGTATGATGCGCAGTTCCCGCATGGCGTCAAAGTACTGCGTTTGAGCCATATTGTTCTCGGCTTTCTCCGCGCGGGAGAAGAGCGCGTCATCGACACTGTCCAGCATGGTTTCGATAGATTTGCTCAGCGAGCTTGTCGCCTGGTCGCGGATGGCTCGCAAGGCCTTTGACCCCGGGCCGGCGCTGATACTGCGCCGTATCTGACCGTAGTCTTCAAGGTTGACGACGTTTTTCTTGATGGACTCAGACATGATGATACCCGCTGTGTTAGGTGTTCCGGTTCGTGTTTCATATAGCGACTGGAAAACAGAAATATCATGTCCGGAATGTTGAATCTGTGAGCGATTCGGCAAAAAACGCTTCTGCCCGGGTCTCCAGTTTTTCCCCCCGGCGTCGTTAGTTAGAGAAACGAGAACCTTCGGTGTGCACATGACCAGCCAGAACCTGAGTGCTACAAAACAGCCTGTACAGCAATCGCTTGTCAGCTTGCTCGATGATGTTGAGGGACTGGTTTCGCCTCCCGACGTCTGTATGCGCTTATTCGAGCTGATCCACTCGTCATCCACCAGCGCCGATAATATTGCGGATGTTGTCTCGATCGACCCCAACCTCACCACCCGCTTGCTGAGGGTGGCGAACAGCGCTTTTTACCGCTTTCGTCGCAAGATTGATACGATCAGTCGCGCGATTACCGTGATTGGTACCACCGAGTTGTACCAGCTGGTGCTGTCTGTTTCCGCCGTCAAATCGTTCAATGACATTCCTAACGATCTGGTGAAAATGGATACTTTCTGGAAACACAGTGTCTACACCGGCTTACTGGCGAGGGCACTGGCTGTGCGCGCCAGCATCCTGCACCCGGAACGCCTGTTTGTGGCGGGTCTTATGCATGATATCGGCAGCCTGGTGCTCTATCACCAGCGCCCGGAGGCGATGCGTGATTTGCTGCTGCTTGCTGATGGTGACGAAGAGGTCCTGTACCAGGCGGAGATCGACCGTTTTGGCTACAGCCATGCGGGGGTTGCCGGTTACCTGATGGACAAGTGGCAGCTTCCGGAGGAACTGGTGCTTTCGATCAAATGGCATCACCAGCCCGAACTGGCGGGACAGGCCAGTATGGAAGCGCACATCCTGTTCCTGGCCAATCA
>CAYYAP010000124.1:0-7193 GCA_964469575.1 uncultured Thiohalobacter sp. | reverse complement strand
CCACGCCACGATGCTTGAGGCGCTTGTACTTGCCGCACAGGCATTCGTAATCCTTTACCGGGCCAAAGATCTTGGCGCAGAACAAGCCATCACGTTCCGGCTTGAAGGTACGGTAGTTGATGGTCTCGGGCTTTTTAACTTCGCCATACGACCAGGAACGCACCAGATCCGGAGACGCCAGACCGATGCGAATGGCATCAAAGTCGTCGTTGTGACCTTGCGGTTTTAGCAGATTGAGTAAATCTTTCATGTTGTCTCCCTCAGTCCTGTTCCAGTTCCAGGCTGATACCCAGCGATCGAATTTCCTTCACCAGCACGTTGAAGGACTCGGGCATACCGGCTTCCATTTGATGGTTGCCGTCGACGATATTCTTGTACATCTTGGTGCGGCCGTTCACATCGTCGGACTTGACCGTCAGCATTTCCTGCAAGGTGTAGGCAGCGCCGTAGGCTTCCAGCGCCCACACTTCCATTTCACCGAAGCGCTGACCACCGAACTGCGCCTTGCCGCCCAGCGGCTGCTGGGTCACCAGGCTGTACGGGCCGGTCGAACGCGCGTGCATCTTGTCATCGACCAGGTGGTTCAGCTTCAGGATATACATGTAACCCACCGTGACCTGACGCTCGAAGGTCTCACCCGTGCGACCGTTGTACAAGGTGGTCTGGCCGCTCTCCGGCAGACCTGCAAGCCGCAGCATGCGCTTGATTTCTGATTCCGAAGCGCCATCGAAGACCGGCGTCGCCATCGGTACACCCTTGCGCAGGTTGTTCGCCAGCGCAATGATTTCCTCATCACTCAGCGAATCGAGGTCTTCCTTCTTACCGCTGGCGTTGTAGATGTCACCCAGATAGTTGCGTAACTCATGGATCTTTGCCTGTGCATCCAGCATTTCGCCAATACGCACACCAAGCCCCGATGCGGCCCAGCCAAGATGCGTTTCCAGCACCTGGCCGATGTTCATGCGGGACGGCACACCGAGCGGGTTAAGCACGATATCGACCGGCGTACCATTTTCGTCGTATGGCATGTCTTCCACCGGCACGATCATGGAGATCACACCCTTGTTACCGTGGCGGCCAGCCATCTTGTCACCCGGCTGGATACGACGCTTGACGGCCAGGTAAACCTTGACCATTTTCAGCACACCCGGCGCCAGATCATCACCGGCAGTGATCTTGTTGCGTTTTTCTTCCAGGCGACGATCAAACTCTTCACGCACAGCCTTCAGCTGCTGCGAAGCAGCTTCCAGCTGCGTATTGTCATCTTCGTCCTTGAGCCTGACCTCGAAGCACTTGTCCTTCTCCAGACCTTCCAGATAGGACGCGGTAATCTTCGCACCGGACTTCAGACCGGCAGGGCCGCCAGCAGCGGTCTTGCCCACCAGCAGTCTCTCGACGCGCTGGAGGATGTCGCCTTCCATAATGCGCAACTGATCATTGAGGTCCTTCTTGACCCCGACAACCTGCTCGTCCTCGATCTGCAGAGCACGGGCATCCTTGTCGACGCCATCGCGGGTAAACACCTGTACGTCGATCACTGTGCCGTCCATGCCGGACGGTACGCGCAAGGAGGTATCCTTCACATCGGACGCCTTCTCACCGAAGATGGCACGCAGCAGTTTTTCTTCCGGCGTCAGCTGGGTTTCGCCCTTGGGCGTCACCTTGCCGACGAGAATATCGCCCGGCTTGACCTCTGCACCAATATATACGATACCGGACTCATCCAGCTTGCCCAGCGCACCTTCACCCACATTGGGGATATCACCGGAAATCTCTTCCGGGCCCAACTTGGTGTCGCGCGCGACACAGGTCAGCTCTTCAATGTGAATGGTGGTGAAACGGTCTTCCTGCACCACGCGTTCGGAGATGAGAATGGAATCCTCGAAGTTGTAACCGTTCCAGGGCATGAACGCGACACGCAGGTTCTGCCCCAGCGCCAGTTCGCCAAGGTCTGTACTCGGCCCATCGGCCAGCACATCGCCGCGTGCTACCACATGACCAGGCGATACCAGCGGACGCTGGTTGATGCAGGTGTTCTGGTTGGAGCGGGTGTACTTGGTCAGGTTGTAGATATCGACACCGGCCTCACCGGCTTCCGTCTCGTCATCATTGACACGCACAACAATGCGACCCGCATCAACCGAGTCAACCTCACCGCCACGACGCGCCACCACGGTCACACCGGAGTCAACCGCTACCGTACGCTCGATACCGGTACCGACCAGGGGCTTTTCAGCACGTAGCGTCGGAACGGCCTGGCGCTGCATGTTGGACCCCATCAGTGCGCGGTTGGCGTCATCGTGTTCCAGGAACGGGATCAACGCGGCGGCCACCGAAACGATCTGCTTGGGCGATACATCAATGTAGTTAACCTTGTCTGGCGTCGACAGGGTGAATTCGTTCTTATGCCGGGACGAGACCAGTTCGTCGATCAGCTTGCCCTTTGCATCGGTATTGGCATTCGCCTGGGCGATAACAAACTCACCCTCCTCAATCGCCGACAGGTAATCGACTTCGTCAGTCACAACGCTGTCGATAACCCTTCGGTATGGTGTTTCCAGGAATCCGTACTCGTTGGTGCGTGAGTACACGGCCAGTGAATTAATCAGGCCGATATTCGGGCCTTCCGGCGTTTCGATCGGGCAGACACGGCCATAGTGTGTCGGGTGCACATCGCGCACTTCAAAACCGGCACGTTCACGCGTCAAACCACCTGGGCCAAGCGCCGATACACGGCGTTTGTGCGTCACTTCCGACAGCGGGTTGTTCTGATCCATAAACTGCGACAGCTGGCTGGAACCAAAAAATTCCTTGATGGCGGCGGCAACCGGCTTGGCGTTAATCAGTTCCTGCGGCATCAGGCTTTCCGATTCCGCCACGCTGAGTCGTTCGCGCACGGCGCGTTCAACGCGCACCAGGCCGATACGGAAAACATTTTCCGCCATCTCGCCCACACAGCGGATACGACGGTTACCGAGGTGGTCGATATCATCGACCACACCCTTGCCATCACAAATATCCACCAGGGTGGTCATCACATCGAGGATGTCCGAACCGCGCTCGGCCAGCACTTCCTTCAACTTGCCCCAGGTGATGGTGTCGCTCTTGTACTCAACGCTGGCGAGCAACGGCTGCAACCAGGGCCAGTGCGACAGATCGGCAAGGGCGATTTCCTTGTCATCGCTCTTGGGTTTCAGTGCGGTTTCCAGCTGCCGCGTGAAATACACCGAGTCGAGCAATACGCCTGCCCCGGTATCGCCTTCACGCCCCACACGGCGATTGAATTTCATACGACCGACAACCGACAGGTCATAACGCTCGAAGGTGAAGAACAGGTTGTGGAACAGGTTCTGTGCGGCTTCCTTGGTGGGCGGTTCGCCAGGACGCATCATCCGGTAAATCTCGACCTGCGCTTCCAGCACGTTGGACGTCGGGTCAATGCGCAGGGTATTGGAAATATACGGGCCTCGATCCAGGTCATTCGTATACAGCGTCTCGATTTCCTTGATGCTGGCGGCATTCAGGGCCTCGATCAGCTCATCGGTGATCTCATCGTTGGCGTTGGCGATCACCTCACCGGTTTCCTTGTTGACCACAGTGTGGGCCAGTGTTTTTTCCAGCAGGTACTCCACTGGCACTTCCAGCGTTTTGACGCCAGCCTTGTCCAGCTCACGAATATGCCGTGCCGTGATACGGCGGCCTTCCTCGACAATCACCTTGCCCTTGATCTTGATATCAAAGGTTGCGGTTTCACCACGCAGGCGTTCGGGCACAAGGTCCAGTTCAACCGTGTCACCCTTGAGCTGGAACTTATTGGTTTCAAAGAACAGGTCAAGGATCTGTTCGGTTTCATAACCGAGTGCGCGCAACAACACCGTCGCCGGTAACTTGCGACGGCGATCGATACGCACAAACAGCGCATCCTTGTGGTCGAACTCGAAATCCAGCCAGGAGCCACGATAGGGGATCACCCGCGCCGAGAACAGCAGCTTGCCGGACGAGTGGGTCTTGCCCTTGTCGTGGTCAAAGAACACACCCGGTGAACGGTGCAACTGCGACACAATAACGCGCTCTGTGCCATTGATGACAAAGGTACCGTTTTCCGTCATCAGGGGCAGTTCGCCCATGTAGACTTCCTGTTCCTTGATGTCCTTGATGGACTGGTTGCTGCCTTCTTTATCGTAAATAATCAACCGCACCAGCGCGCGCAAGGGCGCGGCGTAGGTCATACCACGCATCTGACATTCCTTGACATCAAATACCGGCTCGCCCAGGCGGTAGCTCACATAATCCAGTGCCGCCGTACCGGCATAACTGGTAATAGGAAACACCGACGAGAACGCTGCATGGAGTCCCTTGTCCCGCCGACTGTCCTGATCCGTGTCCGCCTGGAGAAAATCGCGGTACGAATTCAGCTGTGTCGCCAGCAGGTAGGGAACGTCAAGTACGCTCTGCCGCTTGCCGAAATCCTTACGGATGCGTTTCTTTTCGGTATAGCTATAAGCCATCGGTGTTCCTCTTGGTCGATATTTGCAGAGCCTGCCATCAGACCCCGGTGTTTCCAGCAGGTTGTTGAAAATTGCCCGCTCCGGCAGCTTTCAACAACCCGCTCTGTAGAAGCGGGAAAAGGCCGGTAGCGAAAGCTCGCTACCAGCCATCCCGATCATGCGATCAGCGCAATGCCAATCACATTGTGTCGATTCAGCCCTGCGGGCATCGAGGTACTTACTTGACCTCGACGCTGGCGCCGGCTTCTTCGAGCGTCTTCTTGATCTCTTCAGCTTCGTCCTTGGAAGCACCTTCCTTGACGGGAGCAGGGGCGCTCTCGACAAGTCCCTTGGCCTCTTTCAGGCCAAGACCGGTGATACCGCGAACGGCCTTGATGACGGAAACCTTGTTGGCACCAAAGCTGGTCATCACCACGTCGAACTCGGTCTGCTCTTCCGCAGCGGCGCCGGCGTCACCACCTGCAGCCGGAGCGGCGGCGACAGCTGCCGCCGCCGATACACCGAATTTTTCTTCCATCGCAGAGATCAGATCAACGACCTCCATGACACTCATGTTGGAAATAGTTTCCAGAATTTCTTCTTGAGACGCTGCCATAATTGCAAACTCCTGAATATTTGCCTGTGTCAGGCAAAAACAATTTTAAATAAAGATTTAGGCCGACTGTTTCTGATCGCGTACCGCCGCCACCGTGCGAACCAGCTTGCCCGGTACCTCGTTGAGGGTACGGACCAGCTTTTCGCTCGGCGCCTTCATCACCGCCATCAACAGGGCAATCGCCTGATCACGGGTCGGCATGCTGGCGAGACGATCCAGATCCGATGCTTCGAGCATTTCACCGCCAAACGCCAGCAGTTTGGGTACGAGACTGTCGTGCTCTTTGGCGAAGTCCTTGACCAGTCGCGCTGCGGCGCCGGGTTCCTCCTGGGAGAAAGCCAGCAACAGCGGCCCGATCAGACCGTCCTTCATGCACTCAAAGTCCGTACCTTCCACGGCACGTTTAGCCAGCGTGTTCTTGACCACACGAAGATACACACCACCCTGACGCGCCTTCACGCGCAGGTCGGTCATCTCTTCAACGGTAAGACCACTGTACTCGGCAGCAACGGCTGAATGCGCCTGTTTGGCGATAACAGCAACTTCGGAAACTACAGCCTTTTTCTGTTCAAGAC
The DNA here is from genome assembly GCA_964469575.1 of uncultured Thiohalobacter sp. GTDB lineage: Bacteria > Pseudomonadota > Gammaproteobacteria > DSM-19610 > DSM-19610 > Thiogranum. The sequence goes on along the minus strand of CAYYAP010000124.1, from coordinate 1,515 downwards.
TTAGTGCCACCTGTTTACCTCCATAGACCGGCTACAAAGCTGCCAGCCCACTGTGACGGCATTCGGCCCGGTAAGGCGCGAACACCGGTTGCGGCGACCTCAACAAGAAAAAGACTTGTCGCGGCTACGCCATCTGCGCAAGCTGTCAGACTTTCACCTGACGATTAAGCCTTTCGGCACCTGCGGTCTTTGACGGCTTCCCGGTTACACCGGACAGCGTCAAATTCGTTATAGACTTACAGTTCCAGCGACGCAGGGTCGACCTGCAGACCAGGACCCATAGTCGTCGATATCGTAAGCTTCTTCATATAGATACCCTTGGCGGACGAGGGTTTCAGTTTGTTCAGGTCTGCCAGCAGCGCCTGCAGGTTTTCCTTCAGGTCGTCTACGGCGAAATCTGCCTTGCCGATTGAACAATGAATAATACCGGCCTTGTCCGTGCGATAACGCACCTGGCCCGCCTTGGCATTCCTGACCGCTCCCGCGACATCCGGCGACACGGTTCCAACCTTGGGGTTGGGCATCAAGCCACGTGGACCGAGGATTTGTCCCAGCTGACCCACTACACGCATAGCGTCAGGGCTGGCAATGACAACGTCAAAGTCCATGTTGCCTTTCTTGACTTCTTCGGCAAGGTCTTCCATACCGACGACATCAGCACCGGCTTCTTTCGCCGCATCGGCGTTGGCGCCCTGGGTGAAAACGGCCACCCGGACGGTCTTGCCGGTACCATTCGGCAGCACCGTGGAACTGCGCACCACCTGGTCGGATTTGCGCGGGTCGACGCCGAGATTGACACTGATATCAACCGATTCGTTAAATTTGGTTTTCGGCAACTCACCCAACAGAGTCAGCGCCTCATCGACCGGATACAACTTGCCCGGCTCGATTTTTTCATTCGCCAGTTTTGCTCGTTTACCTAACCTGGCCATGATTATTCGACCCCCTCGGTATTTAGCCCCATGCTGCGCGCGGTACCTGCAATGGTGCGCACGGCGGCGTCCATGTCGGCTGCCGTCAGATCAGGCTCTTTCACTTTGGCAATCTCTTCCAGCTGCGCACGGTTCACCGTGCCCACCTTTTCGGTGTTGGGACGACCGGAACCCTTGGCCAGACCCGCCGCCTTCTTCAACAGCACAGAGGCCGGCGGCGTCTTGGTAATAAAGGTAAAGCTGCGGTCATTATAGACGGTGATCACCACCGGCACCGGCATGCTCTTCTCAAGATTCTGGGTCTGCGCATTGAACGCCTTGCAGAACTCCATAATGTTAACGCCGTGCTGACCCAGCGCGGGGCCGACAGGGGGGCTGGGGTTGGCGTCCTGGGCCGGCACTTGCAGCTTGATATACGCCTCGATTTTCTTGGCCATGCTTTACTCCTGTGGGTACAAGCGCCTTTCGGCTCCCCGGTTTGCCGTTAGGGGACAGAATTAATTCTGTCCCCCTACTCAATTCCGCTTAGGGGACAGAATTAATTCTGTCCCCTCTCGTCAAATTCTGTCCCCGCCCCTTCTTA
>CAYYAP010000123.1:4384-7217 GCA_964469575.1 uncultured Thiohalobacter sp. | reverse complement strand
TGAAATCTGCCACGTAGCCCCGGTGCGGTGTCCCTTTTATGGCGCCTTGCGCATGCCTGCGCCGAAGCCATAAAAGGGACACCGTGCCGGGGCGGACTCTCCCGACCCTTTATAGATCCCTAAGTACCCCCCCTACCTAAACCGCACAAACCGGGATGAAGACCAGATCTCCTGAACCGTGTACAATGCCTGCTTCAAATTTTCAGTAATTTCAAGGCCTGAAGGCCGGTTAATTCGAGATCCAGAGGAACAACGCAATGGCTGAAGTTACCCAGCAGCAAGTCGAGAACAAACTCAAGGAATACATCGACCCCTATCTGGAAGCGGATCTGGTGTCGGCCAAAACGGTTCGCAACATCATGATCGAAGGTGATCAGGTGGTGGTCGACGTGGTTCTGGGCTTCCCCGCAGACGGTTACAAGAACGATCTGGCCGCAAAGCTGAAAGCCATGGTCGAGTCACTGGACGGTGTGGCCCAGGCGCGCGTCAACATCAATACGGCGATCCAGGCCCATACGGTGCAGAAGGGTGTAAAGACCATCAGTGGCATCAAGAACATTATTGCCATCGCCTCCGGCAAGGGCGGCGTGGGCAAGTCCACCACCGCGACTAACCTGGCGCTGGCGCTGTCCGTCGAGGGTGCTTCAGTTGGCGTGCTGGATGCGGATATCTATGGCCCCAGCCAGCCGCGTATGCTGGGTATCAGCGGTCAGCCGGATTCAAAGGACGGCCAGACGCTGGAACCGATGATGAGTTACCACATCCAGACCATGTCTATCGGGTTCCTGGTCGATGAGGAAACACCGATGATCTGGCGTGGACCGATGGTCACCCAGGCTCTGCAGCAGCTGCTTAACGATACCAACTGGAGCAACCTCGATTACCTCGTTGTCGATCTGCCGCCGGGTACCGGTGATGTGCAGCTGACGCTGGCCCAGCAGGTGCCGGTCAGTGGTGCGGTGATCGTGACTACGCCGCAGGACATCGCCCTGCTCGACGCCCGCAAGGGGCTCAAGATGTTCGAGAAGGTCGAGGTACCGGTACTGGGTATTATCGAGAATATGAGCATTCACATCTGCAGTGAGTGCGGACACGAGGAACATATCTTCGGTGAAGGCGGCGGCCAGCGCATGTCCGACCAGTATGATGTCGATTTCCTTGGCGCACTGCCGCTGGACAAGAGCATCCGGGAAGAAGTCGATAACGGTCGCCCGTCGGTGGTTGCTGACCCGGAAGGCCGTATCGCCCAGATCTACCGCGAAATCGCCCGTCGCACAACGGCCAAGCTGTCGATGAAGGCGAAGGACCACGCGGCCAAGTTCCCGCAGATCGTTATCCAGAACAATTGATCTCTGGTCCTCGAAACCCGGTGCTTCTTCGGGAGCGCCGGGTTTTTTTATGGCAGGATGTGCTATGAGTCTCGTTTGGCAAAAGCAGGCCGATGGCGTGGATTACCAGGTGCGTCGTGCCGGGCGGACCCTGCGCCTGTATACCAATGGCGTATTCCACAGCCAGTACAACCCGACGCGTCCGGTGACCGGCAGCGTATGGGATCTGTTGTTGTTACCGGCGTTTTTTTATCCGCCCGGTGAACTGCAGCGCATTCTGGTGCTGGGGGTGGGCGGTGGCGCCGTGATACAAAACCTGCGTCGCTTCGTACAGCCGCAGCAGATTACCGGTATTGAACTCAACCCGATCCATCTGTCGGTCGCCAGGCGTTTCTTCGGTGTGCGGGGTGATGATGTGCAGCTCGTACAGGCCGACGCAATCGAATGGGTGCGGCAGTACGATGGGCCGGCATTCGATTTGATCATCGATGACCTGTTCGGCGAAGTGGACGGTGAGCCGCAGCGTGCGGTTTTTGCCGACAATACCTGGGTGCGGTCACTGCTTGACCGGTTAAGCGGGGAGGGCGCAATTGTCAGTAACTTCGCTTCGCGGCTGGAGCTGGATGTCTCCGCGTATACCGCGCAAGCGTCTTGCCGTAACCGCTTTGTGTCGGGCTTTAACCTGACCACAGGCCAGAATTACAATAATGTCGGCGCGTTCCTGCGCCGGCCCGCGACGACTCGTCAGCTGCGGGAGCGCCTGGCGGATGTTCCGGCACTGAACCCGCGCCGTCGTTCCAACGGACTGACCTACCGGATTCGAACCCTGTTTGAGTGAATAACGGTCGGTCAGGGGCTTAGGCGTCTTTTCAGGACAATGCGCCACTTTTCCGGCGTCTGGGCCGCAATCACTTATCCACAATTTCTGTGGATAAGTCTGTGGAATACTCGTCGGAAAAAGCGTTTTTCCGCTGCTATGGTGGGTTAGGGGTTAAATCGGGCAAAAAGTAATCAGTTTGTAATAATATATAATAAACATAGAGTTACAGTACTTAATTGTCCTATGACAGAAAGTCAGGTGACTTTGATGCTGAAATTTCCGCTACACGTATTTTGCTGTGTATAACATAACGCTAATATATTGAGGGTTAACATCCCGCTATCGGTTTACCCTGGGCTATTGCCATAAAACTGACGGGCTGAAAGCAGCGTTGTGCAGGCCGCATTGACGGCGTACCTTTGTGGCCTATGGGTGTTTCTATTTATGGACTGATGGGGGATGGCGGCCGCGGGGTGGTAAAGGAAATCTTCGCTGTCGTGTACGCGCCGAAAAAGAAAAAACGTGTGCCGGCGCCCTGTGTCGAGGAAATGGATTCAGAGGAGGATGCCCTCAAGGCGTCAGACCCGGCGCGCATGCGTCATGCCGCCGTGGTGGCCGGGCCATCCACCTCTTCAGAGAGCCAGAAAATCTACTACCTGGTACGCTGGCTGAATTAACCGTTGAA
>CAYYAP010000123.1:0-4284 GCA_964469575.1 uncultured Thiohalobacter sp. | reverse complement strand
TATGTAAATAATGTCGACGTTTCTGGGAGAATCTGGTGCTTCAAATTGAAGAAAGTGCGCCGCGAGGCGCGGCATGGCTGCGGCTGGGTTTTCGGCCCTTCTTTCTGGCGGCGAGTCTTTTTGCGGCCCTCGCCATGCTGGTCTGGCTGGTGGTATTCGGGGGTTATCTTGCGCTACCGCTGTCGGGCATTCCTGCAATCGCCTGGCACGGCCATGAAATGATATTCGGTTACAGCATGGCAGTGATTACCGGCTTCCTGCTCACGGCCGTCCGCAACTGGACCGGCATTGCCACGGTGCGTGGCATACCTTTACTGATATTACTGTTGTGCTGGTTACTGGCCCGCCTGTTGCTGGCGCTGGGGGATTCAGCATTCATCCCCTATGCGGCAACCTTCGACCTGCTGTTCAATCTCGGCTTTTTAGTGGCGATTGCCATACCGGTAGTGCGCGCCAGGAACTGGGGCCAGATTGGCATCCTGGTGAAAATTGCCCTGATGGCCGCCAGCAACCTGGCCTTCTACCTCGGCGCGGCCGGGGTGCTCGCATCCGGCATCGTCATCGGCCTGTATTCCGGGCTGTATCTTGTGCTCGCGCTGATCCTCATGCTGAGTCGGCGCGTGTTGCCGTTCTTTATCGAACGCGGCGTGGGATACCCCGTGCAACTGACCAATCGCAAGTGGCTCGATATCAGCAGTGTGGTGCTGTTCCTGGTGTTCTGGCTAGCCGATATCCTTCGGCCGAACGGTCTGGTGGTCAGTCTGTTGGCGCTGGTACTGCTGGTGTTGCATGGTGTTCGTATTATCGGCTGGTACACGCCCGGTATCTGGAAGAAACCCCTGCTGTGGTCGGTATACCTCGGCTATGCGTCGATTATCGCCGGTTTTGCGCTGAAGGCGGCGGTATACCCGTTTAACCTGTCGCCCTACCTGGCGTTACACGCCTTTGCCGCGGGTGGTGTCGGGCTGGTCACGGCGGGGATGATGGCGCGCATCGCGCTTGGGCATACCGGTCGCGATGTGGGCGATCCGCCCCCGGTGCTTGCCCCGATCTTCCTGTTGCTGGTTGCGGCCGCGCTGGTGCGCGTTGCCTTGCCCCTACTGGATGTGATGCATTATCGCCTGTGGGTGACACTGTCGCAGAGTTTGTGGATTGCGGCATTTACGTGGCTCAGTCTGCGTTACCTGCCGATACTGATCGGTCCTCGTGTCGATGGACAGGATGGTTGAGCGTTAATGGCAAAGCCGTTGATCCTTTCTGTTGTCGAGTCACCCGCGCACCCGAACTTTTCGGCGCTCTACCGGCGCCTGGGTTTTGAAGAAATCAAGCTCAACTCACAGCGCAAGGCGATCAGTCAGTTAAAAAAATCACAACCGGATTTCCTGGTGGCCGAGTTCAACTATGGCTACGCCAATAACTATGCCGGCGTGAATATCAGTAATCTCGACACGCTGCTGGCCAGTCTGCGCCGCTATTCACCGGAGACGCGCGTCATCGTACTGGTGGAAAAGGCCGAGCGGCAATATGTGGAGAAACTTGCGGTCCTGTTTACCCTCTATCGCACACTGGTGCTGCCGGTAACGCCCGGGGAGATGGAGGCGGTGCTGGAAGGGAAAGCACCGGACTAAGCGGGTTTATGCGCCCTGGTTATCAGGTGATGAACCGGCTTCCTCCAGCTCGTCTGCAACCACATCACGAACCGATGCTTCACTGTCCTGTGTCATGGCCTGTAGTCGTTCGATGGCCTGTGGAAGACCGGTGAGCGCCAGGAAATGCGCGGCATCGGCACGTATGCGAGGGTCCTGGTGCCGGCTCAGTCCCAGCAGTGCCGGCAATTTCTCCTGGAGCAAGGCACTGCCCTGCAGGTCTTCCAGCACCGCACTGACCCCGATGCGTACGGTCAGGTCGGTGTCCGGGTCGCCGACCAGTTGTAGCAGGGCATCGAGGTGTGTGGGGTTGTTTTGGACTGCCGTGATGACCCTGGCCAGTTTTCCTTCCCTGAACAGGCTGGCGAACCAGTCGGCGAGTCCGTGTGGCGACCCGGCGCGCTGCACCCATTCCGCCAGTTCAGCCGGTGAATGCAAGCCTTCCAGCTCAAACTCACCGATGCGTATCCACGGTACACTGCGCGCGCCGTACTGTTCGGCAATCTCCGGGTGTGCTTCGATATTCACGGCTTGCAGTCGCCCGATTCTGCCTGCCTTGACCAGCTCTGACAGGCCTTGCAATACCGTGGGGCAATAGGGGCAGTGACTGGTAAGCAGCAGCAGGGCGTCAGGCGGGTTGAGGGGTGTTGCGGCCATACGCTATGATCGCCAATGCAACCACCCGAAAGCAAGTCCGCAATACAGGCCTGTGCGGGTGGGGTCGTGTCGTCGCTATAGCGTATACTGCGGCGGCATCTGGAACTCAACGGGATTTGCTGTGGCCAGCCTGATATTTCGACAGACCGGGAAAAAATTGCCACTGTTACGTTCGGCCGGGTGGCAGACGGAAGCGCTGCTGATGGATGTTTTCTGGGCGATTGCCCGGCGCATGTCCCCGGAACGGGCATCGGTGTTTGGCGCCAGATTGTTGTCGGGTCTGGGACCCCGGTTCAGTAAACAAAAACATATTCTCACTAACCTGTCGATTGTGCTCGGCACGCAGGATCCGTCACGTCTTGAAGCTGTCGCCCGGCAGGTCTGGGCCAGCCTGGGCGCCGTACTGGCCGAATACCCGCACCTCGAAACCTTTGCGAGCGCGCCGGAGCGTTACCTGCGTACAACCGTCGGGCCGCTGGCCGCCGATATTCTTGCCCGCAAAGTCCCGGCCATCTATGTCACGTCCCACCTGGCTAACTGGGAGCTTGCCGGCCTGGCTATCAGCTCGCAGGGTATCCCGCTGAGTGTCGTCTACGGCCCGCAGAGCAACCCCGCCCTTGAGACCCGGCTGCAGGCGCAGCGGCGTTTTCTGGGTTGCAAATTTATCAGTAAAAACAATGCTATGCGCAGCCTGGTGAAGGCACTGCGCAAGGGGGAATCCATCGGCCTGTTATCAGATGTGCGTGTCGATGAAGGCGAATCCGTGGAGTTCTTTGGCCAGCAGGCGCAAACCGCGACAACCCCGGCCTGGCTGAGCCTGAAGCTGGGCTGCCCCATCGTGCCGATTCATATTCAGCGTGAGGGCGATGCCCGCTATCATGTGGTGTTCCAGGACCCCCTGACGGTGGAGTGTGAGCCGGACAGTGTTGATCAGTCGGCCGTGCTGGACTTGACCCGCCGGCTCAATAGCGTGTTCGAAAGCTGGATACGCGAGCAGCCCGGGCAGTGGACCTGTACCAAACGTCGATGGTCAAAAGCCGCCTGTGCCTGAACCGATTGAGTTTTAAGCGATGTATTCCGGACACCGCCCTGCTTTCCGCTACCGTCTTCTGTTGCCACGCTACTGGCTGAGCTGGGCGACGATTCTCCCCATTGGCGCGCTGGCCATACTTCCGGATGCGATCCGTGCGCGCCTGGGTGACCGTATCGCGCCATGGCTGTTGCGGTTCGCCCCGAAACGTCAACGTATTGCCCTGACCAATCTTGCCCTGTGTTATCCCGAACTGTCCGAGGAAGAGCGACTCGACCTGCTGGCCCGGCACACCCGGGTACTGGCGCATACCTTCCTGGGGTACGGCCGCCTGTTGTTCCGCTCTTCGCAACACCTGAGGCGCGCGTTTGATGTCGAGGGCATGGATATCGTCGAACGTGAAGTGGCGAAGGGCAACAATATTATCCTGTTAACACCGCATTCTCTGGCGCTGGAGTATGCGGCGCAGTACCTGACGATGACCCAGGGCATGGTTTGTGCGGTGCGTCCTCATGCGGGCAATGAGATACTGGACTGGGTTGTCTCCAGGTTCCGTACCCGTTATCTGGGCGTCATCTATGACAACTCCGCGAGTATGCTGGGCCTGGTCAAACAGGTCAGAAGCGGGAAATGGTTGTATTTTTTACCGGATGAAGACCGCGGGTTCAAAAACCCGGTGTTCGCCCCCTTCTATGGCGTGCCCAAGGCATCCGTGTCGGTACTGGGCAAACTGGCGAAGAGTTGCAGGGCTACTGTGATACCGGTTATGACCGGGTACTGTCCGGACCGACGTCGTTTTACCCTGCATTTTCACGAGCCGTTGGAGGATGCCAACCGGGGCGACCTCACTGAGCAGAGCCTGCGGCAGAACCAGGCCATCGAGCGTATCCTGGACGAGGACCGTGCGCAGTATATGTGGTCAGCAAAAATTTTCAGAACCCGGCCGGACAA
>CAYYAP010000122.1:0-7307 GCA_964469575.1 uncultured Thiohalobacter sp. | reverse complement strand
CCAATCGTTCCCACATTTACATGCGGCTTCGTACGTTCAAATTTTTCCTTGGACACGACTGCTACCCTCTTCCGGTTTTGTTAGTGCCTGATTGTTCAAGATGCCTTCTTGATGGAATCGACAATGCTGTTTGGTGCTTCAGCATAGTGCGCGAATTCCATCGAATACGTCGCGCGACCCTGGGTGGCAGAACGCAGATCGGTGGCATAACCGAACATCTCCGCCAGCGGAACCTCAGCGCGAATAATCTTGCCGGCAGGGTTGTCATCCATACCCTGTACCTGGCCGCGCCGGCGATTCAGATCGCCCATCACGTCACCCATGTTTTCTTCCGGGGTGACGACTTCAACCTTCATGATCGGTTCCAGTAATACCGGGTCGCCTGCCAGCGTCCCGTCCCTGAAACCCATCGAACCCGCGATCTTGAACGCCATCTCCGACGAATCAACATCGTGATAGGAACCGTCGTACAGCGTAGCCTTGATATCCACCATCGGATAACCGGCGATCACGCCACTTTCCATCTGTTCCTGTATACCCTTGTCAACGGCGTTGATGTATTCCCGAGGGACGACACCACCGACAATTTCGTCGACAAACTCATACCCTTCGCCTGCGGGCAGCGGCTCAAGCTTGAGCACCACGTGGCCATACTGACCACGGCCGCCGGACTGGCGTACAAACTTGCCTTCCGCCTTCCCGACCACCTTGCGAATGGTCTCGCGGTAGGCGACCTGCGGCGCACCGACGTTGGCTTCAACACCAAACTCACGCTTCATGCGATCGACAATGATGTCGAGGTGCAGCTCGCCCATGCCGGAAATAATCGTCTGGCCGGACTCTTCGTCAGTGCGCACCCGGAAAGAGGGATCTTCCTGCGCGAGCTTGCTCAGCGCGATACCCATCTTTTCCTGGTCCGCCTTGGTGCGCGGTTCAACCGCAACCGAAATCACCGGTTCAGGAAACTCCATACGCTCCAGCGTAATCACGTTGTTGATATCACACAGGGTGTCGCCCGTGGTGACATCTTTCAGACCGATCGCTGCAGCGATGTCACCGGCAAACACCTCCTTGATCTCTTCGCGAGAATTGGAGTGCATCTGCACGATGCGGCCCACACGTTCTTTCCTGCATTTCACCGGGTTGTATATCGTGTCGCCAGACTTCAGCACACCGGAATACACCCGGAAAAATGTTAACGTCCCCACAAACGGGTCCGTTGCAATCTTGAAGGCGAGTGACGCAAACGGCGCCTCATCCGAGGCTTCGCGTACCGCCTCTGTCTCGTCCTTGTCATCGAGATGGCCGGTAATCGGCGGCACATCGACCGGCGACGGCATGTACTCGACAACGGCATCCAGCATGGCCTGAACGCCTTTATTCTTGAAGGCCGATCCGCACAATGTCGGTATCACCTCGTTGGCCACCGTGCGCTGGCGAAGTCCTGCGCGAATCTCATCTTCAGCGAGTTCACCGTCTTCCAGGTACTTCTCCATCAATGCATCATTGGCTTCGGCTGCGGCCTCGACCAGGTGCTCGCGCCATTCGTCGCAGAGCGCCTTGAGGTCATCGGGAATCTCCCGCGCCTCGTAGGTCACCCCCATGTCGGCCTCGTTCCAGTAAATGGCCTTCATGCGGATCAAGTCGACCACGCCTTCAAAATGCTCTTCTGCGCCAATGGCGATCTGCAGCGGCACCGGGTTAGCGCCCAGTCGCTCGCGAATCTGCTCAACGACGCGCAAAAAATCTGCGCCTGCGCGGTCCATCTTGTTGACGAACGCCATGCGCGGTACACCGTACCGGCTAGCCTGCCGCCAGACGGTCTCTGACTGCGGCTCGACGCCACCGACTGCGCAAAATACCGCTACTGCGCCATCCAGCACTCGTAGGGAACGTTCGACTTCAATCGTGAAGTCCACATGCCCGGGCGTATCAATAATGTTGATACGGTGCTGCTCGAACTGCTTGTCCATGCCCTGCCAGAAGCAGGTGGTAGCAGCCGACGTGATGGTAATACCACGCTCCTGCTCCTGCTCCATCCAGTCCATGGTGGCCGCGCCATCGTGCACCTCGCCAATCTTGTGCGAGATACCCGTGTAGTACAGGACGCGCTCCGTCGTTGTCGTCTTGCCAGCATCGATGTGCGCCATGATGCCGATGTTGCGATAACGACTGATTGGAGTGTTGCGCGCCACTGCCGTTTATCCTGTTTCGTTACGCTGCTACCAGCGATAGTGTGCGAAGGCCTTGTTCGCCTCCGCCATACGGTGCGTATCTTCCTTTTTCTTCACAGCGGAGCCCCGGCTTTCCGAGGCATCCATCAATTCGCCAGCCAGACGCAGCGCCATGGACTTCTCGCCACGTTTGCGTGCCGCATCGATCACCCAACGCATGGCCAGCGTGGTGCGGCGTGCCGGACGCACCTCGACCGGCACCTGGTAAGTCGCACCACCGACCCGGCGGGACTTCACCTCAACGGACGGACGAATGTTATCCAGCGCCTTGTCGAGTAATTCGATCGGGTCAGCGTCACCGCGTGACTGAATCTGGTCCAGCGCACCGTAAATAATGCGCTCAGCAACAGACTTCTTGCCCGACTTCATGACCATATTGATAAATCTGGCCAGCATCAGATTGCCAAACTTTGGATCAGGGAGAATCTCCCGACGTTCAGCTGCTCTTCTTCTCGACATGGTTTACGTCTCTAAATCCTGTGAATTTCAATAGACCGTTATGACTTTGGCCGCTTGGCGCCGTACTTGGATCGACCCTGGCGGCGACTATCAACGCCCTGGGTATCGAGGCTGCCGCGCACGGTGTGGTAACGCACACCCGGTAAATCCTTGACACGACCACCACGAATCAGGACCACCGAGTGCTCCTGAAGATTATGGCCTTCACCACCAATGTAGGTGGTCACTTCAAAACCGTTGGTCAGGCGTACACGGGCGACCTTTCGCAGCGCCGAGTTCGGCTTCTTCGGGGTCGTGGTATACACGCGGGTACATACACCGCGCCGCTGGGGACAGGCCTCCAGTGCCGGAACGTTGCTTTTTACCTGTTTACGGGTGCGTGGTTTGCGCACCAGCTGGTTAATAGTGGCCATTAATGTGTTCTCCACCCTCAATCACATGGGGTGCTGAAAATTCTGTAAAGTCCTGAAAATAAACGACAGGCCGGGCGGACCCGGCCTGTCGAAGGAGGCGCATTTTAGGTATTCCGCCCGACCCTGTCAAGCAAAAATATCGATGTGGCCGGGGCATGCGCCGCCTTCCGGCCACCTGACGATCAGATCGTCAACCTTCCGTCACTGGCGTCGTTTCATCATCTGAAGAAGCTTCACTGGCGGGCCGGGCTTCCAGGACGTCTTCCACTGAAAGGCCCTGACGCTGACGTCGCCGTTCGAGGTGGTGTGCCAGACCGGTACCGGCCGGAATCAGGCGGCCGACGATGACATTTTCCTTGAGTCCGCGCAGTCCATCTCGCAGACCGCGTACTGAGGCTTCAGTCAGGACTCGCGTCGTCTCCTGGAAAGAGGCGGCAGACACAAACGACTCGGTCGCCAGCGAAGCCTTGGTGATACCCAGCAACATCGGCGTCCATTTGGCCGGTTCCTTGCCTTCTGCCTCCAGCCGCTCGTTTTCGTCCAGCACGCGCGCCTTGTCGGCCTGCTCGCTACGCAGGAACTTCGAATCGCCCGCCTCGACGATCTCGATCTTGCGCAACATCTGTCGAATGATGACTTCGATATGCTTGTCGTTAATACCCACACCCTGCAGGCGGTATACGTCCTGGATTTCCTTGACCAGGTATTCCGCCATCACCGTGGTGCCCAGCAGGCGCAGGATATCGTGCGGATTCGGCTCGCCGTCTGCCAGCATTTCACCCTTGGTGACCTTCTCACCCTCGAATACCGAGATATGGCGCCACTTGGGAATCAGCTCTTCGTAGGTTTCACCATCCGTCACAGCAATCACAAGTCGCTGTTTACCCTTGGTTTCCTTACCAAAACCGACCGTACCGGAGATCTCCGCGAGAATCGCCGGATCTTTCGGCTTACGGGCCTCGAACAGGTCGGCAACACGCGGCAGACCACCAGTGATATCACGGGTCTTGGAGGATTCCTGCGGAATGCGCGCCACCACGTCGCCCACCTGAACTTCCGAACCGTCATCCAGCGCGACAATGGCGCCAGCCGGCAGGAAGTAGTGCGCGGCAAACGTTGTGCCGGGAATATTCAGTTCGTTACCTTCATCATCGATCAACTGCACCATCGGGCGCAGATCCTTGCCGGCGCTACCGCGCTGCTTCGGATCGGTGACCACCAGGCTGCTCAAGCCGGTAATTTCATCTGTATGCTTCTGCACTGACACGCCATCGACAAAATCAATGAAGCGCACGCGCCCGGCAACTTCCGTCACGATAGGATGGGTGTGCGGATCCCAGTTGGCAATAATCTGCCCACCGTCCACCGACTGACCTTCGTTAGCGGAAATGACCGCACCATAGGGCACCTTGTAGCGCTCGCGCTCACGACCATGCTCATCGACCACACCAATCTCACCGGAACGCGATACGGCGACGAGATTGCCATTCTTGTCGGTCACCGTCTTGATATTGTGCAACTTCAGCGAACCACTATTCTTGACTTCGACATTATTGACCGTTGCCGCACGACTCGCCGCACCACCGATATGGAAGGTACGCATGGTGAGCTGCGTACCCGGTTCACCAATCGACTGTGCCGCGATAACACCGATCGCTTCACCGATGTTGACCTGATGCCCACGCGCCAGGTCACGACCGTAACACTTGGAACAGATGCCATAACGGGTTGCGCAGGAAATCGGCGAGCGCACCTTGATCTCGTCGATACTGGCTTCTTCAATGATCTCGACCCACTTCTCGTCGATCAGTGTGCCCGCTGGAATGACAACATTGTCCGTACCGGGCGCGCAGGCATCGGCTGCCGTCACGCGACCCAGCACGCGTTCACTGAGTGATTCCACCACGTCGCCACCTTCAACCAGGGGCGTCATCAGCATGCCTTCCTCGGTGCCGCAGTCGACCTCGGTCACCACCAGGTCCTGCGCCACATCAACGAGGCGACGGGTCAGGTAACCGGAGTTTGCGGTCTTGAGCGCCGTATCGGCCAGACCCTTGCGTGCACCGTGGGTAGAGATAAAGTACTGCAACACGTCCAGGCCTTCGCGGAAGTTCGCCGTGATCGGCGTTTCGATGATCGAACCATCCGGCTTGGCCATCAGGCCACGCATACCGGCCAGCTGACGAATCTGCGCGGCGGAACCACGCGCACCGGAGTCGGCCATCATATAGACCGAGTTGAAGGAATCCTGCTTAACCTTCTCACCTTTGGCATTGACGACGATTTCCTTGCCGAGCGTCTCCATCATGGCCTTGGCCACCTGGTCATTGGTGCGTGACCAGATATCAACGACCTTGTTGTAACGCTCGCCGTTCGTCACCAGGCCGGAAGTGTACTGGTTCTCGATTTCCTTAACTTCGCTTTCCGCTTCGGCAAGGATGCTGGCTTTCACATCCGGAATAACCATGTCGTCGATACCGAACGACACGGCTGCACGCGTAGCGTAGGCAAAGCCGGTATACATTAGCTGATCGGCAAAGATAACTGTCGCCTTCAGGCCCACGTTGCGGTAACACAAATTGATGATGCTGGAGATCGCCTTCTTGCTCATGTTGCGATCCACCGCCTCGAAGGGGATACCCTCCGGCAGAATCTCGGACAACAGGGCGCGACCAACCGTCGTATCCAACACCCGGGTACGGCGCTCAAGCACGCCGTCCTCGGTGATATTGCTGTCTTTCAGTCGCACCTTGACACTGGCATGCAGGTCGGCGAAGCCGCCCTGGTAGGCGCGATGCACCTCCGACACGTCGGCAAACATCATACCTTCACCCTTCGCATTCACACGCGTACGGGTCATGTAGTACAGACCCAGCACCACGTCCTGCGACGGCACGATAATCGGTTCGCCACTGGCCGGCGACAGAATGTTGTTGGTGGACATCATCAGCGTACGCGCTTCCAGCTGGGCTTCCAGCGACAGCGGTACGTGAACGGCCATCTGGTCACCGTCGAAGTCGGCGTTAAACGCCGCACACACCAGCGGGTGCAGCTGGATGGCCTTGCCTTCGATCAGCGTAGGCTCAAAAGCCTGTATACCCAGACGATGCAGGGTCGGTGCGCGGTTGAGCATGACCGGGTGTTCACGGATGACCTCTTCGAGGATATCCCACACCTCGGGACCTTCGCGTTCAACCAGCTTCTTGGCGGCCTTGATGGTGGTCGCCAGGCCGCGCAATTGCAGCTTGCTGAAGATGAATGGTTTGAACAGTTCCAATGCCATGCGCTTGGGCAGACCACACTGGTGCAGGCGCAGTGTCGGGCCAACCACGATCACGGAACGCCCGGAGTAATCGACGCGCTTGCCGAGCAGGTTCTGGCGGAAGCGCCCCTGCTTGCCCTTGATCATGTCGGCGAGTGACTTCAGCGGACGCTTGTTGGTGCCAGTGATGGCGCGACCACGACGACCGTTGTCGAGGAGCGCATCGACCGATTCCTGCAGCATGCGTTTTTCGTTGCGCACGATGATGTCAGGCGCATTCAGTTCCAGCAGACGCTTCAGACGATTGTTGCGGTTGATGACGCGGCGGTACAGGTCATTCAGATCGGAGGTCGCAAAACGACCGCCATCCAGCGGTACCAGCGGGCGCAGTTCCGGTGGTAGCACCGGTAACACGGTCATCACCATCCACTCGGGCTTGTTGCCGGATTCGATAAACGATTCGACCAGCTTCAGTCGCTTGCCCAGACGCTTGAGCTTGGTCTCACTCTTGGTGGCGCCCATGTCTTCGCGCAGCTGGATAATCTCTCTCGGCAGATCCAGGTCACGCAACAGCTCAAACACCGCTTCCGCGCCCATACGCGCATCGAATTCGTCGCCATTCTCTTCAATGGCCTCAAGATAGGCTTCTTCCGATAACAGCTGACCGCGCTCCAGCGTGGTCATACCGGCATCGATCACCACAAAGGCTTCGAAGTACAGTACACGCTCGATATCACGCAGCGTCATATCCAGCAACAGGCCGATGCGCGACGGCAACGACTTCAGGAACCAGATGTGCGCCACCGGGCTGGCCAGCTCGATGTGCCCCATGCGCTCACGACGCACCTTGGCCAGCGTAACTTCAACGCCACACTTCTCGCAGACCACGCCACGATGCTTGAGGCGCTTGTACTTGCCGCACAGGCATTCGTAATCCTT
>CAYYAP010000121.1:5820-7340 GCA_964469575.1 uncultured Thiohalobacter sp. | reverse complement strand
TCACACGTCTGGCGTCAGGATCACAACGGGTTTTCACACCAGGACCCCGGCTTTATCGACCACGTGATTAATAAAAAGGCCGACATCGTCCGCGTCTACCTGCCACCGGACGCCAACACCACGCTGTGCGTGACCGAACGCTGCCTGAACAGTCGTGACCTGGTGAACGTAATCGTCGCCGGCAAACAGCCTGAACCGCAGTGGCTGGATATGGATGCCGCCATCAAACACTGTCACGAAGGTATCGGCGTCTGGGGCTGGGCCAGCAACGACCAGGACAGTGAACCGGATGTGGTGATGGCCTGCGCCGGCGACGTGCCGACAATTGAAACCCTCGCCGCCGTCAAAATCCTGCGCGAGCATTTAGCGGATATAAAAATCCGTGTGATTAATATTGTCGATCTGATGACCCTGCAACCGCGTGAAGAACACCCGAACGGCCTGACAGACAAGGATTTTGATACCCTGTTCACCACCGACAAACCCGTCGTTTTCGCCTTCCATGGCTATCCCTGGCTGATTCACCGCCTCACCTACCGTCGTAATAATCACGCGGGCCTGCACGTACGCGGCTACAAGGAAGAAGGCACCACCACAACACCGTTTGATATGACCGTGCTCAATGAACTGGATCGTTTTCACCTGGTCTGTGATGTCATAGACCGTGTCGGTGGCCTGGGATCGAGTGCCACCTACCTGAAACAGCGCATGAGTGACAAATTGATTGAGCACCAGCAATACATTACCGAACACGGCGAAGATATGCCGGAGATTCGTGACTGGCGCTGGGCGTAAATCCGTAACAGGAGACAGACAATGGAATATTCAACAGAACTTGAAACCACCATCAACGACATGGTGCAAAAAGGCCGCGGCATACTCGCCGCTGATGAAAGCTCGCCGACCATTGCAAAACGCTTCAAGGCCATCGGTGTAGAGTCCACCGAAGCGTATCGACGCGCCTGGCGCAGCCTGCTGGTAACGACCGAAGGCCTGGGCGAATACATCAGCGGGATTATCCTGTTTGAAGAAACACTCGGGCAAGACGCCGACGAAGGGAAAAGCATTCCCGAAGCGGCCTGGGCGCAAAAGATCGTTCCCGGCATCAAGGTCGACAAGGGCAAGATACCGCTGGCGCTGTCACCCGGCGACCTCATCACCCAGGGACTGGATGGACTTGCGGAGCGCCTGCGTAGCTATAAACAACAGGGCGCCCGCTTCGCGAAATGGCGCGAGGTCTACAGCATCGACAAACAGGCCCCCAGCCTGCACGGTATCGAGGCCAATGCCGAAATGCTGGCTCGCTACGCGGCCGTCTGTCAGTCCGAAGGACTGGTACCGATTGTGGAACCGGAGGTATTGATGGATGGTGACCATGAAATTGACCGCCATGCGCAGGTTAGCGAGGCCGTGCAGCACGCCGTGTTCCACGCCCTGCACCGCCACCACGTAGCGCTGGAACTGATGATCCTGAAACCCAACATGGTGCTGCCAGGCAAGGACTGCCGTCGTGCCGGGCC